>JBGQJV010000075.1:0-18027 GCA_041499215.1 Gemmatimonadota bacterium
CTCCCTCCCGGCAGCCCCCCGGCTATATTCCCGCCCGGTCCGGACAGGCGTTTTCCGAGTCCCTTTTCACGGAGCAGTCATGCGAAACCTGGCCATCGCGGCCCTGGGCGCCATGGTGCTGGGCTGTGGCCAGCAGGCGGGCACCGGCAGCAGCAAGCTGGCTTCCCAGGAGGACAGCGTCAGCTATATCCTGGGCTACAAGATGGGCGAGAACCTGAAGCAGCAGTCGGTGCCGGTGAAACCCGAGATCATCTTCAACGGCATGAAGGCGGGATTTGCGGGATCCCCCTCCGGCATGCCCGACACCACCATGCAGGCCGTGATGATGGCGTTCCAGGTGCGGATGATGGGTGTCCAGCACCAGAAGGACTCGACCGCGGCGATCGATAACCAGAAGACCGGGGACGAATTCCTGGCCTCCAACAAGGCGAAGGACGGCGTGAAGACCACTCCCAGCGGCCTGCAGTACAAGGTCCTCAAGGAAGGCAGCGGCGCCAAGCCGATCCCCACCAGCACCGTCACGGTGCACTACAAGGGAACGTTGCTCGACGGCAAGCAGTTCGACAGCTCCTACGACCGCGGCCAGCCGGCCACCTTCCAGCTCAACCAGGTGATTCCGGGATGGACCGAGGGGGTGCAGCTGATGAACCCCGGCTCCAAGTACCAGTTCTGGATCCCCGGTAAGCTGGGCTACGGTCCGCAGGGCTCGCCTCCGACGATTCCGCCGAATGCGACTCTGGTGTTCGAGGTGGAGCTGCTGTCGGTAAAGTGACGCCCGGCAGGGCGTCACCCCGAGGGAGTGAAACGACCGAGGGATCTCCGACGTGGCTGAGTCGGAGATCCCTCACTTCGTTCGGGATGACACCCTTTCGTACCTCGGCGAGCCCCTGCTACTCCAGCCTGATCCGCTCCACCCGGCTCGAGTGACTGGGGGCATTGAAGACCTTCAGTTCCACGATGGCCCCCCTCCCGGCCTGTTTCAGCACCGACTCGAGCTCGGCCGGGGTGCGGACATTCTTCCCTTCGACGGCCATGATCACATCCGGGCCGCCACTGTCCGGATCCGCGACATGATCCGCCGAGGGCCCATCCGGGTCGACGCCGGTCACCACCAGACCCCGGGTACCGCTTTCTTCGCCGGGCTCGACGGTGAGGCCGAGGGGCGCGATGCTCACCGCTCCGCGGGGTGCCGCGTCCTGGTTGCCGTCGCGGCCAGACGTCGCCTTGGCGACCTCGATCGGCGCCTCCTCCAGGGTGACCTTCAAGGTACGGCGAACGCCGCCCTTCCGCATCACGTCGACCCGGACGGTTTCGCCCGGCCGGCGGAATGCGATGGCCTGCTGCACCTGGCTGACGTAGTCGACCGGGGTGTCATCCACGGCCACGATCACGTCGCCCTGCTCCAACCCGGCCCGGCGGGCCGGCGAATCGGCATCACCCACATCCTCGATCACCACGCCGCGCACTTCCGACAGGCCGACGTAGGTAGCGTCGTTCTCGGAGGCGTTCCGCACCCGCACACCGAGAGCGGAGCGGTGCACCTTTCCCCCGTGGGCGAGCTGTTCCATCACGTTGCGCGCGAGATTCACCGGAATGGCAAAGCCATAGCCGGTGTAGTAGCCGGTCTCGCTGGCGATCGCGCTGTTGATCCCGATGACCTCACCGCGGACATTCACCAGCGGACCGCCGGAGTTGCCCGGGTTTATGGCGGCGTCGGTCTGGATGAAGTCCTGGATCGAGCGCTCGCTCGAGTTGGGCAGCACCAGGCTCCGACCCTTGGCGCTGATGATGCCCGAGGTGACGGTAAACGAAAGATTCTCGCCCAGCGGATTGCCGACCGCCAGCACCCACTCGCCCACCCGGGCGGCGTCGCTGTTGCCCAGCGCGGCCGCTGTGAGGTGATCGGCGTCGATGTGTATCAACGCCACGTCCGTGGTGGGATCGGTGCCGATCACCCGGGCGGTGAACTGCCGGTGATCGAGCAGCCGTACGGTCACCCGCTCGGCGCCGTCCACGACATGCGCGTTGGTCAGGATGTCGCCGTCGCCCGAGACGATGAAGCCCGAGCCCGATGACCGCTCGACCTCGGACCGGCCGCGATCGCGGGGTGTCTGCGGGAAGAACGGCGCGAACTCAGGAGGAATGGCACGCCGCTCGGCAGGGTTCGGCCGTTGGCTGCTCTCGATGTAGACGACACTGGGCCGGACGCGATCGGCGATCTCCGAGAAGGCGTCACTGAGCCCGGTCAGGGATTGCACGACCTTGCTGGCCGGCGGCAGAGCCGCAGTCTGGACCTGCGCCGGACGCTGCGCGAGGGACAAGTCAGGGAGATGAAAGAGGCCGGCCACCAGAAGGCCGGCCGCGAAGGAGCCAGTCACCAAACCGGCGACGGCCCGCGACCAGTTACGACGGGGCATACGTTCTCCATATCAGTCAGCGCCGAGCCACACTGTCTTGCACGCGCCACCTTGGCGCGCCGCCGGGCGCCTTGGGTCCGCTAACCCGCACGAATTGCAGTCACAGGGCGGAGTGACAAGGAGAAACGCAGGGGGTGTGCCACGGGGGTGTCAGAAACTGACCTTCGTGATCCTCCCCCCGGGCCCCACCAGCCAGCCGGCCTTCCGGCTCGCGAACGCCGCACTCCAGTAGGCCAGTGTATCAAGCGGCTGCCAGGCGCGCCCCTCATCGGGCGACCAGCTCGCGCCCTTCGGTCCCACCGCGACGACGTCGATTCCCCCCGGGATGTAGACCACGCCGTAAACCGCTCCGGGAAATGTCGGCGTGCCGCCGGCGGTCCAGCCGGTCCCGCCGTCCGTCGTGGTTATGACGCTGGCGACGCCATTCGCGGCTCCGATATTGCCGCCGCCGGCGATGCCGTTGCGCGGGGTTCGGAATGCGATCGAGGTGAGGCCGGTCGTGGCGGTACCGTGGCTGACCGGGGCGATCCAGTTCTGCCAGGTACTCCCCCGGTCCGGGGTGAACAGCACTCGCGCCTGCTCCCCTGCACCCGTGGCGATCCACGCGTCGCGGCTGCCCAGCGTAGTGACGCAGGTACCGCTCGCGGCGAAGGCACCCTCACCCTTGGTGGCGGGCGGCGCGGTGGAGAGGTCATCCCAATGCAGGCCGCCGTCA
The DNA here is from genome assembly GCA_041499215.1 of Gemmatimonadota bacterium. Lineage (GTDB taxonomy): Bacteria > Gemmatimonadota > Gemmatimonadetes > Gemmatimonadales > GWC2-71-9 > JADJOM01. The sequence goes on from JBGQJV010000075.1 coordinate 3,133, forward strand.
GTGGTTCTGAGCAGGGGGAAGCGGCCCTTCACATTGTCACTGAAGGCCAGGCCGCTCTGTCGGTCCCAGAAACCAAAGCAGTCGTAGAACGCCTCGGGATCCCGGTTGATGAACTGGATCTGCCAGTTGATTCCACCATCGGTGGTCTTGTAGATCCGGGATCTGGTCCCGGGCCCGGCGCTCAGCAGGTAGGCGGTCTTCCCGTCTACCGCGTGGATATCGCGGAACTCGAGGCTGTCGGCGCCCGCGACCTTCGCGGTGAGCCAGGTGACCCCACCGTTGGTGGTAAGGACGAAGGTTCCCTCAGTCCCGCTGGCCCACACGATCCGCTCATTCACCACACTCACGGCCTGCAGCCGCGCCGTTGTGCCTGAGACCTGGGGAGTCAGGGTGGCTGGCCCGACCTGCCGGGGTGGTTCGACCACGGCCGGTGTGGGGCCCGGCTGCGGGGCGCCGGCGGGGGGAAGCGGGGGAACCCGCGGGCGGCTGCCACCGCCTCCACAGGCGAGCAGGGCAAGGACGGGCAGGGTGGTGCCAAGACGAAACAACATGAGCGGACTTCTCCTGGGTTTGGCTCAGCCCGAACATACCACGGACGGGCGTCGGACGGCGTGCTTCCTTCGCTCTCCTGGCGGAGGCCCTGAACAGCTGGCGATGACCCTTTCAACGGAGACGAACAATGGCTTCATTGATGGACCGGCCGACCCGAGCGGAAGGGACGGCCTCAGCCATGGAGGATGCCCGGTGACTTCGCCAGCGGCCGCCGTCGACCTGACCGATATCGGGAGCATGATCAAGGCGGCCTATGCCGCCATCTCCGGGCCGGCCGGCGCCCCGCGCGACTGGGCGACCGATCGGCTCCTGCAGCACCCGAAAGCAAGACTGATGCCGACCCGCCCCGCGCCCGGGGGAGGCAGCACGATCGAGGTGTTCGATATCGAAGGCTACATTGCGAGCCGCACCCCCTACTTCGCCTCGACGGACTTCTACGAGGTGGAGATTGCCCGGCAGGAGTTCCGCTTCGGCAACATCGCGAGCGTACTCTCCTCCTACGAATCGCGTCACACGCCGGATGGCCCGCCCTTCGGCCGAGGAGTGAACTGCTTCCAGTTCTGGTGGGACGGGACCAGATGGTGGGTGCTGTCGATCCTGTGGGACAATGAGCGGGAGGGGCTGCGGTTGCCGGCTGAACTCGAGGCGAAGGAGTGAGAAGTAAGAGAAGTGAGAAGTGAGAAGTCGGCTGAGGCGGGGGTACCTCTTGGCCCTCCCCTGTCCTGGTGCTCACTTCTCACTTCTCACGATTGGCCCTCACGTCACCAGGCTCTGCATCGCTGCGACTTCTTCGGTGTGTATCTCGGTCAGTCGGCGGCTGAGTTCGGCCCGGAGCTCCGCCACCCCCGCCGCGGGAATCGGGAACCGCTTCCGGGCTTCCTTCTCCAGCCGGCTCAGCTGGTCGAAGCAGTTGCGGATCTCAGCGGGTTCACTCCCTGAGTGGGTCAGCTCCGCCTTGAGCGCGAGCAGGTCACGCGCCTCACGACAGATCGGCACCGCATGCGGCAGGGCCGCCTCCGCCACGGCGCTCCAGCTCTGGCCCAGACTCCCATAACGCCTTGCCAGGTCCGCCAGCCGCGGCTCGCCGAACGCACCCTCCGCCTCGGCGAGCCCCTCGGCAAAGAGACTGCGACAGAGCCCGCCGCCGGTGCCGTAGTGCTCGATGTAGGAGTACAGCGACGTCAGCGCCGACCACAAGCGGCCCCCGGGCGGAAACATCACGTCCCAGCTCTCCCGGCCCTTGCCGCCCAGCATCCGCTGAGCCAGATCGGCAAAGCTGTCGAGCTGGAAGTTTCTCATGCGCTGCCGGGTGAGACCGGTCTGGCAGGCCTCGAGGGCGGGGCCGAGCGCGGCGCGGTCGATGCGCCGGGTGTCACCCGGCTCGAACCAGAGCAGACGATGCTTCTGTTTCTTGATCCGTGCGCGCGCCGTCGCCAGGTCGGCGAGGCTGATCGACACCGGGTCGTCGGTCAGGTCACCAATGAGGGCATGATCTCCCTCGACGGCGTACACCGTGATCACGTGATACCCCCCGCCGCTCCACTGGGCCGGCAGCGCCCGATGCGGCAGATGGGCCGCGTCCACCCAGGCAATGACCGGACCGACGGCCTCCAGCGCTTCCCGTAACTGCCGCTCGGCCAGCCTGCCTGCGGTTGCTTCCCGCACCACGGGCTTGAGTCCGAGCCGGGTTCCGGCTGTCCGGAGGTAGGCCGCGTCGTCCTGCCACAGGTGACGGCCCCCCAGAAACAGGGACGCCCAGTCTTCCTTCTCGTACAGAAAGGCGAATGCCCCGGCCCCGATGCCCCCCGCGAGCAGGAACAGCATGGCCTCGGACAGGTGCTTCCCGTCCAGGCCGGCGAGGCCCGCATGAGCCAGCAGTATCCTGAGGGCGGTAGTGGCGGGGACGTTGCCGGTGAGATGTGCCCTGGCCGGACCAGTGCGTGGAACGGTGGCCTGGGCGAGGACCTGACGGCGGGCGGCCGCGTAGCGCTCACCGGTCCGGCTCATGCGCGCGCGGACCAGCTGCTTGAGATGTTTGTGGGATGTCATGGGAGAGCCCTCTTCTCGCGTATCCCGGACGGCCGAAGCCCTGCGCGCCCCAGCCCTCCGGAAACGGAGAAGCGGGTAACCATGATGCTGCGTCCTCGAGGACAGCGATCCCCTTTACCTCCGCAAGGCCGGCGGCGCAGGCACCGGAAAGGAGGTCGGGCGGGAGGAGCCGCCGGCACAGAGCTTATCGCGCGGAGGGATTCTCGGGAAGGGGCGGGCAGGGCGGAATAGGCGGGTGGGCCTACGACTGACGGCTGACGGCTGACGGCTGATGGCTGATGGCTAACGCCTGACGCCTGGCGCCACGCCCCGCTTGCCTTTCACCTCGGAGTTCCCACTTTTCCAGCGCCCCCCGTTCGGAGGAACCGTGGCCGAGTCAGAATCGAAACCCGCCAAGCGTCCCCGTCGCTCCCGGAAGAAGGCGATCGAGCCGCGTGGGCTCACGCCGAAGCAGGTGGTTGGCGGCCAGCCCCCTGCTGCCATGGAACGGCTGAGCGAGGCGATCGTGGAGGACGGCGGCACCGTGATCGGGGCGTACCGCGAGCCGCTGGGTTCCCAGTGGCAGGTGCTCGCGGCCCTGCCGATCGAAAAGGTCGAACCCACACCCTACCAGCGAGACCTTTCGGAAACCCACGTCAAGCGGCTGTCCGATGCGATCGACCGGCTGGGGCGGTTCATGGATCCGGTGATCGCGGTGCGCAGCGGGGAAGGCCAGTACTGGACCCCGAACGGCAGTCACCGCCTGGCGGCGATGCGTGCCCTGGGCGCACGGAGCCTGGTGGCGCTGGTCGTGCCGGAGCCCGAGGTCGCCCACCGGATTCTGGTGCTCAATACCGAGAAGGCCCACAACGTCCGGGAACGGGCCCTGGAGGTGATCCGGCTGGCGGAAGCGCTCGCCCAGCTCGATGACCGGCCGGAGCGGAGCTACGAGACGGAATTCGAGGAGCCTTCGCTGCTCACGCTGGGATGCTGCTATCAGAAGAACGGCCGGTTCGCCGGTGGCGCCTACCACCCGGTGCTCAAGCGGGTGGAAAGCTTCCAGGCCTCGAAGCTCTCCAAGGCTCTCGAGTTTCGCCGGGAGCGGGCGGCCAGCCTGCTCGAACTGGATGAAGCGGTCGGAGCAGCGGTCGCGGCCCTCAAGGCCCGCGGGTTCGAGAGCCCTTATCTCAAGGCCTTCGTGCTCGCCCGGATCAACCCTCTCCGGTTCACCCTCAAGCGGGGCCAGAAGGCGGACTTCGACGAGACCATCGGCAAGATGCTGGCGTCGGCAAAGAAGTTCGATGCCGCCAGGGTCCGGCAGGACCAGGTGGCGCGCACCGGCGGAGCACCGGACAGCGCTGAGTAACAGCTCCGAGTTGCGACGGAGTCCATCGAGGCGGGTACCGGTGGGTCGTCCCCTTGCGCTTCTACAGGAAAGTCCGTAGTCTCCTGTAGAAGACGGAGGGGAGCATGACCGACGAACGTCTCGAGCTGCCACAGGGCACGCTCGATCTGCTGATCCTGAAGGCCCTCTCGCTCGGCCCGCAGCACGGATGGGCGATCTCCGAGCGCCTGCACCAGGTCTCCCGCGCCACCTTGCAGGTTCCCCAGGGCTCGCTCTACCCGGCTCTCCATCGGCTGGAGCGGCGCGGTTGGATCTCCGCCCGCTGGGACGCTTCCGACAACAACCGCCGCGCCAAGTTCTACGAGCTCACCCGCGCGGGCCAGCGCCAGCTCAAGACGGAGACCGAGGACTGGCGGCGGCTGACGACAGTGGTGGATCTGGTGCTCGGCATGGAGTAAGCGCTGGAGTTCCGAGTTCCAAGTTCCAAGTTTGCTCTTCCTCGACTTGGAGCTTTGAACCCGGAACTTGGAACTGACGGGAGAGGCGAATGCTCACCGAGATTCTCAGCGACATCAGGTATCGGCTCCGGGCCCTGTTCCGCCGCGCCGCCGTCGAGCGGGAGCTGGATCAGGAACTGCGCTTCCACCTCGAGCGCGAGGCGGAGAAGCACCTGCGGGAGGGCGCCTCGCCGGATGAGGCGATGCGGCGGGCACGGGTCGCTTTCGGCGGGGTGGACAGCGCAAAGGAAGCGAGTCGGGACGGTCGCGGCCTGGCGTTGCTGGAGACGGCAACCCGGGACCTGCGGTACGCGCTGCGGTCCCTGCGCCGGAATCCGGGCTTCACTCTGGGGGTCGTGCTCACGCTCGCCCTGGGCATCGGAGCGAACGCGGCGATGTTCGGCATCGTCGATCGGCTGCTGTTCCGCTCGCCTCCGTACCTGCGCGAGCCGGATCGGGTGCACCGGGTCTACCTGGTCTGGGTTGAGCGCGGCCGGGAGGTGATCGAGACCAGCAACCAGTACACCCGATACCTGGATCTCCGGCGCTGGACAACCGCGTTCTCCGATCTGGCGGGGTATTCCAACCGCGAGCTGGCGGTCGGTGTCGGGCAGGAGGCGCGGGAGCTGGAGGTCGCGACGATCTCCGCCACCTTCTTCAACTTCTTTGACGCGAAGCCGGTGATCGGTCGTTTCTTCACGGCATCCGAGGACACCGTGCCTGTCGGGGCCCTGGTCACCGTGCTGGGGTACGGTTTCTGGCAGAGCGAGTACGGCGGACGCCCCGATGTGCTGGGCCGGCAGCTGCAGATCGGGACGGCGAGCTACACCATCGTTGGCGTGGCGCCGCGGGACTTCGTCGGCATACCCGACGATGCATCACCCGTCGCGTTCATCCCCATTACCGCCTACGCCGGCACGTTCATGCACGGCAAGCGGGTCCCCAACTATTACACCGGATACAACTGGGGCTGGATGTCGATCCTGGCGCGTCGGAAGCCGGGGGTGAGCCTGGCGGCCGCCACGGCGGACCTCAGCGCCGCACACGCGCGAAGCTGGAACGCCGAGGCGGGTCTGAGCCCGGCGCAGACTCCGGCGGCGATCGCGCATCCGCGGGCGATCGCCGGACCGGTACAGTTCGAGCGAGGCCCCCGGCAGAGCAGTGTTGCCCGTGTCGCGGGCTGGGTATCAGGGGTGGCCCTGATCGTTCTGCTCATCGCCTGCGCCAACGTGGCCAACCTGCTCCTGGCCCGCGCGGTGCGCCGTCGCCGGGAGATCGCCTTGCGCCTGGCCCTCGGGGTGAGTCGTCGCCGGCTCGCCATCCAGCTGCTCACCGAGAGCGTCCTGCTGGCGGGAGCCGGTGGGGCCGCCGGGCTGCTGCTGGCGCAGTGGGGCGGGTCGATCCTTCGCGCGCTCTTCCTCCCGGCCTACGCCTCACGCAGCAGTCTGGCCGACGGCCGCACCCTGGCGTTTGCCTTTCTCGCCACGCTGGTGGCCGGGGGACTCACCGGACTCGCGCCGGTGCTGCAGGCCCGGCGGGCCGATCTGGCGGAGGACCTCAAGGCCGGTGCCCGCGAATCGGGGTACCGCCGGTCCCGAACCCGCATCGCGCTGCTGCTCTTCCAGGCCAGTCTTTCGGTCGTGCTGCTGGTGGGAGCCGGGCTGTTCGTGCGCAGTCTGCAGAATGTCCGCGGGCTCCGACTGGGCTACGATGTGGACCCGGTGCTGTACATCTATCCGAACATGCGCGGCGCCGAGGTGGACGATGACGCGCGCGCCGCACTGCGCCGCCGGCTGGTCGAAGCGGCCCGGACCATCCCTGGGGTGGAGACCGCCGCGCTCGGCTTGACGGTGCCGTTCTGGGATACCTGGACCGCGGATCTGTTCGTGGCCGGTATCGATTCGGTCCGGCGGCTGGGCGAGTTCACCCTGCAGTCGGTCTCACCGGAGTACTTCGCCACGGTCGGGACCCGGATCGTCCGCGGGCGCGGCATCACGGCCGAGGATCGCAAGAGCGCACCGAGAGTCGTGGTGGTGAGTGAAGGGATGGCCGCCAGGCTCTGGCCCGGGCAGGAGTCGCTGGGTCAGTGCATCAGGATCGATGCCGACACGATGCCCTGCAGCACCGTGGTGGGCGTGGCCGAGAATATCAAGCAGAACAGCCTGTCCGAAGACACCGGCCTGCAATACTACATGCCGGTGGAGCAATTCCACCCCGAGAGCGCGATCCTCTTCGCGCGGGTAAGGGGACACGCCGCGGACCTCAAGGAGAGCGTCCGCCGCCAGCTCCAGCCGCTGATGCCGGGGGACGGCTACCTGACCGTGAGCGCGATGCGGGACATCGTCGGGCCGCAGGTGCGCTCCTGGGAGCTGGGTGCCACCATGTTCCTCGCCTTCGGCGGGCTCGCGCTGCTGCTGGCGGCGATCGGGCTCTACAGTGTGATCGCCTACGATGTGGTCCAGCGCACTCGGGAACTGGGCATTCGCATCGCGCTCGGGGCCCGGATCGACGATGTCGTGCGGCTGGTGGTGACCGACGGGATGCGCTTCGCGCTGGTCGGCGTGGCGGCCGGTGCGGCGATCGCGCTGGTGGCCGGCCGTCAGATCGGACCGCTGCTCTACTCCGTTTCGCCCGGAGACCCGCTGGTCTTCGGGGTCGTGGCCGGAGTGCTCCTGTCCGCGGCCGCCGTCGCGAGCGCGCTGCCCGCCTACCGCGCGGCGCGGGTGGACCCGAACGTGACGCTGAGGACGGAATAGGCGAACTCGATCAACTCGAGTGGTCATGTATGATCCGCCATCCCTCCGGCCGCCGCTCCCAGATGGTGGTGAACCGGCAGGTGAAGTCGGGTTTGCCACCCCCGCTGAGGGTGCACTTCCCCGTCAGCATCGCATGGTCCGGTCCGAGCGGGGTCACCTCCAACTCGCTGAAGCTGAGCTGCTGACTCGGCCGTCCGCCGGACCAGAAGCCACGCTCCAGCAGTCCGCGGATCGTGGCACGGCCGCGGAGCGGGCCGTTCTTTCCCATCATCGCGGCTGAATCGGTATAGAGGCCAACGTGGCCTGCGATGTCGCCGCGATTCCAGGCGGCGGCCGAACCTTCCATCGCCTGGAACAGCGTCTGACGCATCGCCGCGACCTCCGGCGCCGCCGGCGCACCGGCCGACGGGTGACCGCAGGCCGTGGCGAGGAACGCGATGAAGGGGAGGATCGAACGAACACCGGTCATACGCAGGCTCCCGAACGGTCGGCGGCTGGAGCCCTGGAGGGCCACCGGTCCCTCCACCAGATCGTCTGGTCGGATTCCCACGCGTACGGCATCCCTGGAACCGTGGTTTCCCCACGGCTCCAGTCTGAAACAGCGAATGATTAGTTTTGTCCTTCCCTCATGCCCGGAGCCCGATGCGTATTCTCGTGACCGGTGGCGCCGGCTTCATCGGCAGCCACACCACCGTGGAGCTCCTGAAGGCGGGCCACGAAGTGATCGTGGTCGACAACTTCAGCAACAGCAAACCCTCGGTCCTGCCCCGGGTGGAGGAACTGGCGGGGAAGCCGTTCGTCTTCCACCAGGTTGACCTGCTCGACCGGAGTGGCCTCGCCGGAGTGTTCGGGCGCCACAAGGTGGACGCGGTGATCCACTTCGCCGCCTTCAAGGCGGTGGGCGAATCGGTCGCCCTGCCGCTCAAGTACTACCAGAACAACATCACGGGCACGCTGATCCTGTGCGAGACGATGATCGCGCACGGAGTGAAGTCTATCGTCTTCAGCTCGTCCGCCACGGTCTATGGCGATCCCGCGCGGGTTCCGGTACGGGAGGATTTTCCCCTCTCCGCCACCAATCCGTACGGCCAGTCGAAGCTGGTGATGGAACAGGTGCTGCGGGATCTGTACCGGGCGGATCCCACCTGGAACATCGCCTTGCTCCGCTATTTCAATCCGGTGGGGGCTCATGAGAGCGGCCGCATCGGGGAGGACCCGAACGGCATTCCCAACAACCTGTTTCCGTATATCACCCAGGTCGCGGTGGGGAAGCTGCCCAGGCTCAGGATCTTCGGCGGCGACTATCCCACGGTGGACGGCACCGGCGTGCGGGACTTCATCCACGTGGTAGACCTCGCCATCGGGCACGTCCAGGCCATGGAGAAACTGGCCGGCCGCACCGGGTGCAAGGCCTACAATCTCGGCACCGGCCGCGGCTGCAGTGTGCTGGAGGCGGTGAAGGCGTTCGAGCGGGCCAGCGGCCGGCCGATCCCCTACGAGATCGTTGCCCGCCGGCCGGGAGACGCGGCCATCACCTTCTGCGACCCGGGCCTCGCCCGCACCGAGCTGGGTTGGACGGCCGTGCGGGATCTCGATGCCATGTGCCGGGACTCCTGGCGGTGGCAGTCGCAGAATCCCGATGGGTTCCCGGCGGGGTAGGTGGCGGAAGGGAGTCCAGGTCCCGCTGGTGAAACCCCTGGCGTACCGCCCTCGTCCGGGCATTAATACCACAATGTCGGAGATATGAGCGATGCTGGGTGAGTTCGAGCAGCTGGTGCTGCTGGCCATTTTGCGGGGTGGTACCGACGCGTTTGGCGCCGGCATCCAGCGGGAGATCGAGGACCACGGTGGCCGAAGGGTGAGCCTCGGGGCGGTGTATACCACGCTGGGCAGGCTGGAGCAGAAGGGCCTGGTCGAGGCCTGGGTCGGCGAGCCTACCGCGGAGCGCGGCGGCCGTCGGCGGCGGCACTATCGCTTGAGGGCCGCCGGGCGGCGGGAGCTGGAACACTCCCTCGCCACACTCCGCCGCATGACCCGTGGCCTCACGCCCGGGCTGGAGGTGCCATGAGACCGTCGGCGGCGCCCCGACTCGCGGTCAGGCTGCTCCACTGGTGGCTGCCCCCCGAGCATCGCGAGTACTTCCTCGGTGATATGGAGGAACGGTTCGGCCAGATCGCCTCGGGGGAGGGTGATCCGCGCGCCGCCGGCCGCTGGTACTGGCGCCAGACGTTGCTCGCTCTGCTCACCCGGTGGGGCCGCCGGCCGGACCTCGCGCCCGCACCCCCTCCGCCTGAAGGAGATGGACACATGGTCGCGTTTCTCTCGGACCTCCGCGCCGGCCTCCGGCAGGTGCGCCGGATGCCGCTCTTCGCGGGCCTCGTCGTCCTGACATTCGCGCTGGGCATCGGGAGCTCCAGCGCGATCTTCAGCGTGGTCAATCCTGTCCTGCTGCAGCAGCCGCCCTACCCACAAGCCAGCCGGCTGGCACTCCTGTTCGAGCGCGAGAAAGACGGCGAGGAGAGCCAGATCGGTTATCTCACTTTCCTGGATCTCGCACGGGAGAGCCGGTCCTTCGCCTCCGCGGCCGCGATGAGTTTCTGGCAGCCGATCCTGGATGGCGACGAGCCGGAGGTGCTTTCAGGCCAGCGGGTGACGAGCGGCTTCTTCGCCACGCTGGGGGTCCGGCCTGCGCTGGGACGCGACTTCATTGCCCTGGAGGACCATGATGGCGCTGCCAGGGTGGTGATCCTGAGTCATGGCCTGTGGCAGCGACGCTTCGGGGCCGACCCCGGAATCCTGGGCAGGACCATCAGCTTCGGCAGCACGGGCTACCAGGTCATCGGCGTCATGCCCGCCAGCTTCGAGAGCCTGCTCTCTCCAGCGGCGCAGCTCTGGTCGCCGCTCCGATACGAGATCTCGCACAGCTGGGCCTGTCGCACCTGCCGCCACCTCCGGATGATCGCGCGGCTGAAGGAAGGTGTGTCATCCGTCCAGGCGAACGACGAGCTGCAGCGGATCTCCGCGGCGATCGTCGCGGAGCACCCCGCCGACTATTCCGCTCCGGGAATCATCCTCACCTCGCTGCATGACTATCTGACCCGCAGGACCCGTCCACTCTTCCTGGCGGTGACCGGCGCCGTGGCTCTGCTGCTGCTGCTCGCCTGCACCAACGGCGCGAACCTTTTCCTTGGCCGCGCGGTGGACCGGGCGCAGGAGTTCGCGGTGCGCGCCGCGTTGGGCGCCGGTCGGGGCTCCCTGATCCGGCAGCTGACCGCGGAGGCCCTGGTCCTCGCGCTCCTGGGCGGGGGGCTGGGCGTGCTCGTGGCGCTGGGGGGAGTGGAGCTGCTGGCCCGGTTGGCGCCGGCGACCCTCCCCCGGCTCGGCCAGGTCAGGGTAAATGGCGCGGTGCTCGGGTTCACCCTCGCTATCTCGGGCCTGGTGGGATTCACCGCCGGGCTGGTGCCGGCGCTGGCAGTGGGACGAGCCAATCTCGCCGGACTCATCCGCCAGGGTGGGCGGCAGGTGATCCGGGGCGGCGGGTCGGGACTCCGCCGCGGGCTGGTGGCGGGGGGCGTGGCGCTGGCGCTCATGCTGCTCATCGGAGCGGGGCTGCTGATGCGGAGCCTCGATCGGCTGCTGACGGTGGATCCCGGCTTCGACACCCGCGACCTGCTCACCTTGGAGCTTCAGGCGACCGGTGCCGACGATGCCGCCGTGCGGCGCTACTATGCCAGCGTAGTCGATGCGATCCGGGCCATTCCCGGAGTGTCCCATGCCGCTCTGGTGAATCAGCTCCTGCTCAGCGGGGACTTTGACGCCTGGGGAGTGCATTTCGAGGCCCGGCCAGCGCCCAATCCGGCGGACGACCCTTCCGCCTTCCGATTCGCGGTTACCCCCGGGTTCCTCACCACGATGGGGATCCCGTTGCTCAGCGGGCGTGACCTCACCGAGCAGGATCGCGAGACGGCGCCCCTCGTGGCGTTGATCAACCAGAGTTTCGCCCGCCGTGTCCTGGGCAGTCTGGATCCGCTGGGCCAGCGTATCAAGCTCGGCGGACCGGACGGACCCTGGGTAACGATCGTAGGGGTGGTTGGCGATGTGCGGCACCAGGGACTCGACGCCGAGGGGGAGGCCCAGGTGTATCTCCCGAGCAGCCAGACGCCTTGGGCTCATTCGCGGATGATGCTCCTGGTGCGGGGGACCCAGAGGACCGCTGTCCTGCTTCCCGCCATCCGCAGCGCCATCCACCCCCTCGATCCGGGGGTCCCGATCTCGCGCGTGGCCCTGATGGCCGATCTGGTCCAAGCCACCACCGCCCAGCGCCGCTTTGCGCTGGTGGTGTTTGAGTTCTTCGCGCTGGTGGCGCTGCTGCTTGCCGGCGCCGGACTCTATGGCGTGATCGCCGCGACCGTGAGCGAGCGGACCCGCGAGATCGGGATCCGCAATGCCCTGGGGGCTTCCGCGGGAGGAATCCTGGCGCTGGTGCTGCGGCAGGGCATGGGCCTGACCCTGACTGGCCTGGCATTTGGCCTTGGGGGAGCCCTGGCCCTCACCCGTCTGCTTACATCGATGCTGTACGGGGTTTCGCCGACCGATCCAGTCACGTTCCTGCTGGTGGCAGTCCTGCTGGTAGGAATTGCGCTCTTGGCCTGCTGGCTCCCGGCGCTTCGGGCGCTTCGGGTGGATCCCCTGGAGGCGTTGCGCGAAGGGTGAGGGATGAGCCGTTGGCCGCTGGCCTCGTGGCTCAGCGGGCGAGGACGCGAATCCGCAAGCCCGCGCTCTCGCCCCACCTCTCACTTCTTCCCTCTCACCCAGCACTTCTTACTTCTTACTTCTCACTTCTCACTTCTCACTGCTCGCCCTCAGTCATACCGCAGCGCCTGCATCGGATGCACCCGTGAGGCCCGCAGCGCGGGCAGGTATCCCGCGCTGAAGGCGACCAGGACCAGCAGCAGGACCGCGAGGGAGAACACGACCGGGTCGTGCCCCTTGAGCCCGAACAGCAGCGAGCTCGCCGCCTGTCCCACTCCGATCGCCGCGGCAATGCCCACCGCCAGGCCAATCGCGATCATGCCTCCGACCTGCCGCATGACCATCATGCGCACTCGGAGGGCATCGGCGCCCAGGGCCATGCGCACGCCGATCTCCCGGGTGCGCTGCGCTACGGTGTAGGCCAGGACGCCGTACAGCCCTACCGCTGCCAGCAACGTCGCGAGCACCGCGAAGGACGCCGAGAGAATGCTGATCATCCGGTCGAGGAAGACGTTCTCCCGGATCTGCTGCGGCATGGTCTTGACGCTCTCGACCGGGAGCCCGGGATCGATCCCCTTCATGATGCCCGGGATGTCTCGCACCAGCTGTTCCGGCGGGAGCGCGGTCCGGATATAGAAGTTCATCGAGCCGACGCCGCCATCCTGCCGCCACGGCAGGTAGAAGAGGGCCGGGATCTCCTGCTTCACCTCGCTGTATTTCGCGTTCTGAATCACGCCCACGATCTGGATGTTCAGCGAGTCCGGACCCCTGGTGGACATGAATTTGCCGACCGCACTCTGTCCCAGATTGAACTTCTTGGTGAAGGCTTCGTTGACCACGGCCACCTGCGACGTGCCGAGTCGATCGGCCTCGGTGAACTCCCGGCCGGACAGGAGCCGGATGCCCAGAGTGGAGAAATAGCCCGCGCCCACCTCGTTGTAGCGCGCGTTGTTGTCCACGTCCGGTCCCGACGGGAAGCCCTGAACATCCACGTCGGTTCCCCAGTTGTCACCCGCGAGGAGTGGAACCATCGACGTGGTCACCCCGGAGACACCCGGGACGGCGGCGAGGGTCTCTTCCACCCGCTCGAACAGGAGCCGCGAGCGGGTGCTGTCGTACCCGCTCCGGACAGGTGAAATGCCGAAGGTGACCACGTTGTCCACCTTGAGCCCCAGGTCGACCCGGGTGACGTTCACCAGGCTCTTCATGAACAGGCCAGCGCCGATCAGGAGCGCCGTCGCCAGCGCGATCTGCACCATCACCAGGGCAGCGCGGAAGCGCGCCGCGCCGCGGGCGCCGGTGATCTGCCCCGCACCCGCGCGAATGGCCGTGATGAGGTCCGACCGGGTGCTGTGGAGCGCGGGGAACATGCCGAACAGGATTCCGGTCCCCACCGAGATCAGGGCGGCGAAGCCCAGCACCGATGGCTGCAGCTCGAAGCGCAGGGTAGTCGCGGCCTCGGGCGGGAGCAGCACGGCGATGGCGTGCAGGGTCCACCGCGCCACCAGCAGGCCGGCCACGCCCCCCATCAGGGCCAGCACGACCGACTCGGTGAGCAGCTGCACCATCAGCTGGCGGCGGCCGGCTCCCAGCGCGAGCCTGACGCCCATTTCCATCGCCCGGTTGGCGCCCCTGGCCAGCAGCAGGTTGGCGATGTTGGCGCAGGCGATCAGCAGCACGATGCCCGTCACCCCGAACAACAGGAAGAGGGGCGTGCGCGCCTCCCGATGCATCGAGCTCTGGCCCCGCTGCCCGGGTTCGACCAGGATCTCCTTGGTCCGGAAGCGCGCCATCGTCTTGTCGCTCATCCCCGTCTGTAGCGCCGCCTCGACGTCGTTGATGATCGGATGGTAGATGCCGTTCAGCGCGGTCCGGGCCTGCGCCAGCGTCACCCCCGGCTTGAGCCGTCCGAACACGTACATCCAGTAGCTGCGGCGGTTTTCGAACCCAGTGAACCCCGAGAGCACCCCACGCATGCTGATCGGTACGAAGACCAGCGGCCGGGTCCCGAGGGTGGTGCCTTCGAAGCCGCGCGGCGCCACGCCCACGACCTCCATCGGCCGGCCGTTGACGGTGATGGTCTGGCCCAGCACGCCCCGGTCGCCCCCGAGCCGGGAGGACCAGAAGCTGTAGCCCAGCACCGCCACGAAATGCCCCCCGATGGTCTCGTCGTCCGAGGGGCCCAGCAGCCGGCCCAGGGCCGGACTCAGACCCAGGGTGTTGAAGTACGAGCCGGAGACGAACATGCCCTCGCCGGTGAGCGGCTCCCCCTTGAATGCCAGGTTGGCCCCGAAGCCGCGATGGGCCGCAAGACCGCTGAGCACCTTCTGGCTGTGCTCCAGGTCCCGGTACATCGGATAGCTGAAGATCTCGTTGCAGTCGCCCGCCTGGTTGCACGACTGCGAGCCCGGGTTGGGACCCGGCGCGGCCAGGCTGATCAGCTGTTCCGGCTCCGGTACCGGCAGGGGTCGCAGCAGCAGCTGGTCGAACAGGGAAAAGATCGCGGCGTTCGCCCCGATGCCCAGGGCGAGCGAGAGGATCGCCACCGCGGTGACGAAGGGGGTCCTGAACAGGGTGCGAAAGGCGAACTTGAGATTTCTCATCGTGGGGCCCGAAGTCGTGTCATCAAGGTTGGAGCCGTCGGCCGACGGCCACAACGGGCGTTAGACTGCCCATCGTTGGATTTGGTTGCAGGCTGGCTGCCCGAGCAATGCCGATGTCCCGCCGTTTCGGTCCTCGCCAATCCCCACGCTCCGTTTGGTCCGCACCGCCTGCTGAGCCCAGATTCTCTGCCCTGCCCAGGAGGGCAGCTTCCTGGGCCTCAGGTCCGGCGTGAGCCCGCCACGAAGACCCAGCTGGCCGTGCTGCACCTGGGGACCAAGTTGCAGACCGGGACACTACTGTGGTGACGCGCCGCCGGTTTCGCGGGCTCGGCACCGGGACGAGGTCTTCGACCCGTCACGAG
>JBGQJV010000076.1:0-17936 GCA_041499215.1 Gemmatimonadota bacterium
CGTCGGGGCCCTCGGCCACAAGCCTCTCCTCATCGCCAATGCGGCCGATGCCGCCGGCTGGCGGACAGACCTGCGGGTCGTTTCCGACCTCCGGCCAGGCCTGGGTGCGCTGAGCGGCCTGTACTCCGCAGTCCGTCTGGCCCCGGCTCCGGTGGTGGTCGTCGCCTGGGACATGCCCTTCATCCCGGCCGGACTGATCCGGGCACTCGCCAACGGACTGGCGGAGGCGGATGCCTGCCTGCCGGAAAGCGGCGGTCGCCGCGGAGTGGAGCCGATGTCCGCCGGGTACGGGCCGGCCTGCGAGCGGGCCATCGCCGCCGCCCTCGACGCGGGAGACCTCAGGGCGATCGCCTTCCATCGCAGCATCAAAGTCGGTATCCTCTCCGCTGAGCGGGTACGCATGTTCGGCGACCCGGCCGTGCTGTTCTTCAACGTAAACACGTCGGAAGACCTCGCCGAGGCCGACCACCTGTGGCAGACACAAGGATCCTCTCGATAATCGGGAAGAAGAACGCCGGGAAGACCACCCTGGCGGTCGCCCTCGCCAGCGAGTTTGTCCGCAAGGGGAGGCGGGTGATGGCCATCAAGCATTCCAGCCATCCCGCCCAAGTGGATCAGACGGGCAGTGACAGCTACCGGCTGTTCCATGAGGGGAAGGCCGAGCGGGTCCTGATCGCGGGTCCGGACCTGCGGGTGATCTTCGAGCGCCGGCCGGACGACACCGATCCCGTCACGCTGGCGAAGCAGTACTTCGACGGCGCCGACATCGTCCTGGTCGAGGGATTCAGGGCAGCCCAGATTCCGAAGATCGAGGTCTTCCGCCGCGCGGCGAGCGACACGCCGCTGTTCGACCCTTCCCTTCCCGGCGCGGCGCAGTGGATTGCCATCGTCACCGACGACGAAAAATTCGACGCGCCCTGCCCCGTCCTGCGGTTCCGCGACACGATGTGGCTCCAGCTGTTGGCCAACCTCGCGTGGGATCGGGCGAAGGTAATCTGACAAGAGTTCCAGGTTCGGAGTTCCAGGTTCCAAGTAGGATCCCCGAGGCCCCCGGAACTAACTCGGAACTTCGAACTCGGAACTCCCCCTCTCTCGATGACACCTCCCCTTCTACCACGGGACGCCGCCCTCACTATCCTGACCCACGTCCGCCGCCAGCCATCGCTCCGCGTGCCGCTGGATGAGGCGCTGGGCGGAGTGCTGGCGGAGGACGTCGTGAGCCCGCTCGATGTCCCCGCCTGGACCAACTCGGCGATGGACGGGTACGCGGTTCGGGGAGCGGACGTCACCGGCGCGAGTGAAGCCACCCCGCGGCGGCTCCAGGTCATCGAGCAACTGCCGGCCGGGGCCTTCCCCACCCGCCGGATCGAGCCGGGCACCTGCGCCAGGATCTTCACCGGGGCGCCGCTCCCCGAGGGCGCGGACAGCGTCATCCGCCAGGAGGACACCGACGGGGGCAGCGAGAACGTCACGATCTTCAAGGATCGCGATGTCGGCGTGAACATCCGCAGGGTCGGGGAGGACATCCGCCGGGGCCAGACGGTCCTGCCGGAAGGCACCGAGCTGGAGGCCGCCGCCCTCGGCGTGCTGGCCTCCCTCGCCGTGGCCAATCCGATGATCTACCGGCGGCCCCGCATCGGGATCATGGGAAGCGGCGACGAGATCGTCGACATCGACCAGCCGGACCTGATCCTGAGCGGGCGCAAGGTGGCCAGCTCCAACACCCATACCCTGCTCGCGCTGGTCCGCCGCGCGGGAGGCGAGCCGGTCAACCTGGGAATCGCGCGGGACAGCCGCGAGAGCCTGCGCGAGCACCTGCTGCGCGCCCGCGAATGCGATCTCCTGATCACCACCGCGGGGATCAGCGTAGGAGAGCACGACTACGTGCGCGAGGTCCTGTCCGAACTGGGCGCAGACCTCCGGTTCTGGAAGATCCGCATGCGGCCCGGAGCTCCGGTGGGATTCGGACTGCTGGGCGAGATCCCGTGGATCGGGCTGCCCGGGAATCCGGTGAGCACGATGGTCACGTTCGAGCTGTTCGTGCGCCCCGCGATCCGCCGGTTGGCCGGCCGGCGGCTGCCCTTCCGGCGGTCGGTCCCGGTCGTGGTCGCGGAACCCATTAAACTCGGCCCGAAGCTGCAGCACTTCCTGCGGGCCGTGGTCACCCCCGGCAACGGCCTTCCCGAGGCACGGCTCACCGGTCCGCAGGGCTCCGGCATTCTCACCTCGATGGTGCTGGCCAACGCTCTGCTGGTGATTCCCGAGGGCCAGTTCGAGACTCCGGCCGGAAGCGAGGCCAGAGCGATCGTGCTGGATGACCCCGTGCATCAGCTGGAGCCCGGCTTCTGAACCCTGTCGCACCTCCCTGACAGCGTGCCTTCGCCCCCCGCGCGACCGCCCACACTCTCTCTCTACGCCGTCACCGCGCCCGGGCTCGAACCGCTGACGGCGGCCGAGCTGGCCGGCCTTGGTCTGACGCCGACAATCGGCGAGCCCGGAGGGGTGTCGTTCGAGAGCTCGCTCGAGGGGCTGGCCCGGGCGAACCTGTGGCTACGCACCGCAAGCCGGATTCTGGCGCGGGTGACTTGCTTCCACGTCCGAGCCCTGGGCGAGCTCGAGCGCAAGGCGGCGAGCGTTCCCTGGGCGGCGTGGCTGCCGGCTGGGATCCCGGTGGAGCTCCGGGTCAGTTGCCGGAAATCCCGGCTGTATCATCAGAAAGCGGTGGCTCAGCGGATTGCACGGGTCATCGGAGCGCTGGGCTGGGTGGTGGCCGGCAATGCGGGCGGGGAGGAGGCGGACGAGTCCGACGGTCCCGCCGGGCGGGAAACGCAGCTGGTGGGGATCCGGATCTTCCGCGACGAGTGCACCATCAGCCTCGACAGTTCGGGCGAGCTGCTGCACCGGCGCGGCTACCGGCTAGCGTCGGGAAGGGCCCCACTCCGCGAGACCCTGGCCGCGGCCCTGCTCCTGGCCAGCCGCTGGGACGGCACCACACCGCTGGTGGATCCCTTCGCAGGGTCGGGCACCATCCCCATCGAGGCGGCGCTGTTTGCCCGCGGGATCCCCCCCGGCCGGCACCGCTCTTTCGCCTTTCAGCGATGGCCGTCGTGGGAACCGGCCCGCTGGCAGGCCCTGCTCGCGGCGGCGGACAGTGCCTCCCTCGCGCGGGCACCAGCGCCGATCATCGGCGCCGACCGCGATGCCGGAGCGGTCACGGCCGCCGGCGCCAACGCAACCCGCGCCGGCGTGGCGGGAGACCTGGAGCTCCGGCGCTCTGCCCTCTCCTCGCTCGAGGTTCCCCCAGGGCCCGGGGCCGTAGTGAGCAATCCCCCGTACGGTGTCCGCGTGAGCGAACAGAAGGACCTGCGGGACCTCTACGCCCGTCTCGGTCAGGTGGCCGCACGGCTCCTGCATCGCTGGCGTATTACGCTGCTGGTCCCGTCAGCCCGGCTTGAACGGCATACCGGTCTTTCGTGGCAGGAGAGCTTCCGGACCCGGAACGGTGGCCTCGAGGTGCGCGCCGTCTCGGCCGAGGTGCCCTGAGCGCGAGCCCCGGCCGGTGAATTGCACTAAGCAAGCCGCGAAGTTTGACGGACCCGCCTGCCTGCCTTACGTTTGATCCGTTCTGAAGGGGAGTAGCTTATCCGCCGGAGGGCGGACGGCTGCATCGTCAACACTGTTGCGCCTCAGTGCGCAACACGGTGCAGGCGGGCTGGCGATCGGACGATCGCCTTCCAGAGCGAGACCTTCGTCGGGGGCGAGCCCCCGCGAAGGCTCGCTTTTGTGTTATTTGGAGGAATCGAGGAATCAATGAAGAAACTGAAGACGGCGGTGGCACAGCTTGAAGCGATGGCCCTGGGCGGCTGAGTGCCCAACGATGGCCTTGAGGTCTGGCTGGTCTTTGCCCTGGTGATTGGGGCGCTCCTGGTCCTCGACCTGGGCGTCCTCAACCGGCGGTCTCACGTCCTCGCCACGCGCGAGGCCGCGTCCTGGAGCGCGGGGATCGTGGTCCTGGCGCTCCTGTTCGGCGCCTACCTCTGGTGGCGAACCGGCGCCAAGACCGGGCTCGAATTCTATACCGGATACCTGATCGAGCTGTCCCTCAGTGTCGACAACCTGTTCGTCTTCCTGCTGATCTTCCAGTACTTCGCGGTCCCCGCGGCGCTGCAGCCTCGCGTGCTCAAGTGGGGGATCTTCGGCGCAATGCTGATGCGGGGCGCGATGATCACCGCCGGTGCGCTCCTGCTCAGGCAGTTCTCCTGGATCGTGTATGTCTTCGGCGGAATCCTGCTGCTCACCGGGCTCCGGATGTTCTGGGCGGATGACGCCCGCATCGAGCCGGAGAAGAACCCGCTGGTCCGGCTGGCGCGGCGAGTGCTCCCGATCACGCCGGCCTATTGTGACGCCCACTTCTTCTTCCGCTCCCGGACAGAGCGGTGGATGGCTACTCCGCTCCTGCTGGTTCTGCTGGTCGTGGAATGGAGCGACCTGATCTTCGCGATCGACAGCATCCCGGCGGTGTTCGCGGTCACCAGGGACCCGTTCGTGGTGTATTCATCGAACCTGTTCGCCATCCTGGGGCTCAGGGCACTGTTCTTTGTGCTGGCGGGCGCCCTGGACCGATTCCACTATCTCAAGCCCGCGGTGGCCATGATCCTGGTGTTCGTCGGAGCCAAGATGATCGCCGCAGCCTGGATTCACCCGTCCACGCTGGTTTCGCTGGCAGTGATCGTGAGCATCCTCGCCGGAGGCGTGCTGCTGTCACTGCTCAGACCGAGAAAAGTGGAGTAGTCCGGGGAACAGGTGGCGGAGCGGGTGGTGGCGGGACCGGCGCAGAACGGACACCTTTCACCGTTCACCGTTCACCGTTCACTGTTCACCGCTCACTGCTCACCTTCATGCCCGATCTCTGGCGCGACACCACGGCGCTGGTCACCGGCGCGTCTCGCGGCATCGGTGAGGCCTTCGCCGAGCTGCTGGCGGCACGGGGGGTCAACCTGGTGCTGCTGGCTCGGCACAGCGAGACTCTCGACCCGGTCGCTCAACGCCTGCGCCAGAAAGGGACCCGGGTCACCACTCTCCCCGCCGACCTCGCTGATCCCGCCGCCCCAGCCGGGGTGGCGCGCGAACTGGAGCGGCAGGGACTCGTGGTGGATCACCTGATCAACAACGCCGGCGTGGGGCCGTCCGGGCGTTTCCAGGAGCTGACTGCCGAGCAGCACCTTCCAACCATCGACGTCAACGTTCGGGCGGTGACCGATCTGTCGGCCCGGCTGCTGCCGGGGATGGTCGCGCGGCGGCGCGGCGGACTGCTGAACGTCGCGTCCACCTCGGCCTGGCAGGGACTGATGTGGCTCCCGGTGTATTCAGCCTCCAAGGCCTATGTCATCACCTGGAGCGAGGCGGTGTGGGCCGGTCTCCGCGGCACCGGGGTGCGCTGCTGCTGCGTCTCTCCCGGCCCGGTCGATACCCCGTTCTTCGACGCCAACCGGCTCGAAGCCCGGCCGCCCCGCTGGGCCATGCAGAGCCCCACCACCGTGGCGGCCCGGGCGCTCCGCGCCTACGAACGGGACGACTGCCACGTGCTGCCGTTCCTCCCATTCCGGCTGCTGGCCTGGTCCACCCGGCTGGCTCCCCGCGCTCTAGCCGCACGGCTCGGGGCGTGGTATGCGGCGCCGAAGAAATAGTTCCGAGTTCCAAGTTCCAAGTTCCTGGGGACCCGGGGCACTTCGATTTCGGAACTCGGAACTGACACCGCCTCCCTGCAACCGAGACACACATGACCGTGCTCGAGCGGTTGGGACTGCACCGGAAGGATCTTCGCGCCTGGGCCATGTACGACTGGGCCAACTCCGCCATGGTCACCACCATCGTCACGGCGGTGTTCCCGATCTATTTCGCGAAGGTGGCGAGCGCAGGGCTCGAGCCCGCGGTGGCAACCAAACGACTGGCTGACGCCACCACGATCGGTCTCGCCATCATCGCGGTGCTGTCCCCCATACTCGGTGCGATCGCCGACCGGGCGGGAGTCAAGAAGCGTCTGCTCGCGCTGTCGCTGATGATCGGCGTGGCTGCGGTCGGGCTCATGTTCTTCATTGAGCAGGGCGACTGGCTCTACGCCGCGGTCCTGTTCGTGATCGCCAACATCGCGGTCAATGCCAGCTACGTCTGCTACGATTCTTTCCTGCCCCACATCGCCCGACCGGAGGAGATGGACCGGGTGTCGACCGCTGGGTACGCGCTGGGATACGTGGGTGGCGGTATCCTGCTCGCGCTCAACCTGGCGTGGATCCAGCGGCCGGGGTGGTTCGGCCTGCCGTCGGGCCCGGACCTCTCGCCGTCCCAGACGACGCTGCCCACCCGGCTGGCCTTCCTCTCCGTGGCGGTGTGGTGGCTGGTGTTCTCGATCCCGCTCTTTCGGGATGTCCCCGAGCCGCCCGCCACCGGCGACGGCCGGATCGCCATCCGGGGCGCGCTGCGGGAGCTGGGCCACACGTTCCGCCGACTGGGCCGGTTCCGCCAGGCGGTCCTCATGCTGCTGGCGTTCCTGATCTACAACGACGGGATCGGCACCATCATCCGGATGGCCACCATCTACGGAACCGAGATCGGCATCGGCACGGGGTCGCTCATCGCATCCATCATGATCGTGCAGTTCGTGGGCATTCCCTTCGCCTTCCTGTTCGGCAGCTTCGCGGGGCGGATCGGCGCCAAGCGGGCCATCTTCATCGGCCTGATCGTGTACGCGGGCATCAGCCTGCTCGGCTACTACATGACCAACGCCACGCACTTCCTGATCCTCGCGCTCCTCGTCGGCATGGTTCAGGGGGGAACGCAGGCGCTCTCCCGGTCCATTTTTGCCAGCATGATCCCCAAGGATCGTTCGGCGGAGTTCTTCGGATTCTTCGCCGTGGTGGAGAAGTTCGCCGGGATCTTCGGGCCGTGGGTGTTCGCCCGGGTCATCGGGGTCACCGGCTCGAGCCGGGTCGCGATCCTGGCGGTGGTAGTGTTCTTCCTCGTCGGTGGGACGCTGCTCCACTTCGTGGACGTCGAGCGGGGACAGCTGGAGGCGCGGGCCGCCGAAGCCGGACCGGCCTGACCCGCTCCGCTTCTCCGAGGCAGCCTTCCTCCCTAGGTTTCCCCGGTCCGCTTCCGGGAGTCCCCATGCAGCGACCGCTGGGCGTCACCGTGCTTGCCATTCTGTCCCTCTGTTCCGGTCTCTGGGGCATCCTCAAGGGACTCGCCTGGCTGGGGATTGGCGGAGCGGTGGCCGGCGGGCTCGCGGCAGGGGCCCATCCCGTGGCAGGGGCGCTGGTCGGCCTGGTGGCGGTGATCTTCGGCGCCATCGCGCTGACCACCGGACTCTTTTCGCTGGTGTTCGCCTTCGGGGCGTTCGGCCTCAGGCCGTGGGCCTGGACCATCGGGGTGCTGACCCACGGCATCATCGTCGCCTGGTCGGTCCTGGCGGTGCTGGGACCGGCGCGACTGGCCGACCGATGGGTGACGCTGGCGGTGAGCGGCATCATTGTCTACTACCTCACCACCCCGGCCATCAAGCAGGCATTCGGACGGGTCTAGCCCCTTGCCCAGCGGCCGCGAGGTTCGTACTTTATGTTTATGCATTGGCCTGCCACCACCGCGGCGCGCACCGGCAAGCGCACCAAGCAGCCCACGACCGCCCGCGGCGAGCGACGGCCAGTCTGAGTTTGATAGCAGTCCGACTGTGACGCCCCGCCGCGAAAACACGGCGGGGTGTATTTTTATGTATGCGTGGTCAAGGGCTGAAGCCCTGGCTCGGGACTGCCCAGCGCTGAAGCGCTTGCTCGGCACCGAAAAGGGCTTAAGCCCTTTTCCAAACGGCTAACGGCTAATGGCTGACGGCTTCGATCCGATTGACCTCACCCGGCAACTCGTGCGGCTCGACACCCCGACCGGAGCGGAAGGGCCCGGGGTGGACCTGCTCGCGGGCTTGCTCCGGCGACTCGGCTACCAGCTGGTGCGGCAGCCGGTCTCCACGGGCCGGGAGAACCTGTACGCCTGGCGGGAGGCGCCCGAGGTGGTGTTCTCCACCCACCTCGACTGTGTGCCCCCCTACGTCCCGTTACGGGAGGACGAAACCCACTTGCACGGGCGCGGCACCTGCGACGCCAAAGGCCTGGCCGCCGCGATGGTGGCGGCCGCGGAACGCCTGGCGGCGTCCGGTGAGCGCCGGGTCGGCCTGCTGTTCGTGGTTGGGGAAGAGAACGGCTCCGACGGTGCCAAGCTGGCCAAGGAACTCACCCCCAAGGGACGTTTCCTGATCAACGGCGAGCCGACTGAGAACCGGTTGAGTGTGGGCCAGAAGGGCTCGCTCAAGGTGGTACTCGAGTGCCAGGGCCGGGCCGCCCACTCCGGTTATCCGGAAGAAGGGCGCTCCGCGCTGGAGCCGGTGCTGGACACCCTGGAGCGGCTGCGGCGGCTCCCCCTACCCAGCGATCCCATGCTGGGGCGAGGGACACTCAATATCGGTATCGTCGAGGGCGGGGTGGCCCCGAACGTCATCCCACCGTCTGCCCGGGCGGAGCTGCTGTTCCGGCTGGTGGGGCCATCGGACCACCTGAGGAAGCAAGTGCTGGCCGAGGCGGTGGAGGGAGTCACGGTCACCTTCCCAACCGAGCTGCCGTACTTCAAGAACACCGCGCCGCCGCCGTCCGGGTGGGATACCACCGTGGTGAGCTATGCCAGCGATCTCCCGTTCCACGCGGCCTGGGGCCAGGGATTCCAGCTGGGACCGGGCAGCATCCGGGTGGCCCACACCAGCGAGGAGCGGATCGGGAAGGCCGAGTTGCTTCGAGGCGTGGAGCTGTACGTGAAGCTGGCGCGGGATCTCTTGCAGGGGACCCCCCAATTGCCTCTGTGAACTCCATGGTCTCTGTGTCTCTGCGGTGATTCAGTCAACGCGTGCAGTCGAGGAGCAACACCAGAATGGCCCCTAAGATCCCGGTAACTGTTCTCGGCGCCACCGGCACCGTCGGCCAGAAGTTCGTCCGGCTGCTCGACGAGCATCCCTGGTTCGAGATCGCCTCGGTGGCCGCATCGGAACAGAGTGCCGGGCGGCGCTACGGTGAGGTGGTGCGCTGGCGGGAGGCGAACCCGATCCCCGAACGGGTGGCGGCCATGACCGTGCGGCGGGCCGAGCCCGGACTGCCCGGCCGCATCGCCTTCTCCGCCATCGAGGCCGAGATCGCCGGCGAGGTGGAGCAATCCTTCGCCCGGGCCGGGGTCTTTGTGGTGACCAACACCAGGATCCATCGTCTGGACCCGCACGTGCCCCTGCTGGTGCCGGAAGTGAACCCCGGGCATCTGGACCTGCTCGCCCAGCAGCAGGTGGAGCGGGGCTGGAGCGGTGGGATCGTGGCCAACCCGAATTGTTCCACCGCCGGCCTGGTGCTGGCGCTGGCGCCGCTGCACCAGGCCTTCGGGGTCGAGAAGCTGTTCGTCGCCACGATGCAGGCGGTGAGCGGCGCAGGGTACCCCGGCGTGGCCTCCCTCGATGCCCTGGGGAACGTCATCCCGTTCATCAGCGGTGAGGAAGAGAAGATGGAGAAGGAGTCCCGCAAGATCCTCGAGGGCACCTTCACCGTCAGCGCCCACACCAACCGGGTGCCGGTGCTCGACGGGCATCTCGAGGTCGTCTCGGTCGGCTTCAGCCGCCGGGTGAAGCCCGCCGAGGCGATCGCGGCGCTGGAGGCGTTCCGGGCGCCCGAGGAGGTGGCCGCACTGCCCTCGACTCCGGTCCGGCCGGTGGAGTACGACTCCCGGCCCGACCGGCCTCAGTCCCGCCTCGACCTGGAGCGGGGGGCGGGCATGACCGTGACCGTCGGCCGGGTCCGGCCCTGCCCGCTGCTCGACCTCCGGCTGGTACTGCTGGCGCACAACACGGTGCGGGGCGCAGCGGGAGCGGCGGTGCAGAACGCCGAACTGCTGGTTCAGCGGGGGTTTGTCAAATGAGTTCCGAGTTCCGAGTTGGTGTCATCCCGAGGGCGCCTTGCGCCCGAGGGATCTCCGACTCGGCCCCTCCGCGGAGTCGAGTCGGAGATCCCTCGCTTCGCTCGGGATGACATGACGACCATGCGCCTCGCCCTCGTCGGACACGGCAAGATGTCCCGCGCCATCGCCCAGCTGGCGGCGGAGCGGGGGCATGTCGTCGCCACCGTCATCGAGGCCAAAGAGAACCAGGGCGGCGAGGCCCTGACGGCGGAGCGACTGCGGGGGGTGGACCTCGCGTTCGAGTTCACCCGGCCCGACGCCGCGGCGGAGAACCTGCTCCGGCTCGCGCGGCTGGGACAGCGGGTAGTCACCGGCACCACCGGCTGGCTCGACCGTCTGCCGGAGGTGAGCCGGATGGTCAAGGAACACGGCGGGGCGCTGCTGTTCAGTCCGAACTTCTCTGCCGGGGTCCAGTTGTTCCTGCGTGCCGCGCGGGACCTCGCACGGTGGTTCGAGGGACGCGCCGGGTACGACGGCTTTCTCCTGGAGAGTCATCATGCCGCCAAGCGGGATGCGCCCTCGGGGACGGCCGTGGCCCTCCGGAGCGCCCTCCGCCGGGGAGACCCGGGCCGGGAGTACCCGGTGACCAGTGTCCGGGCCGGTCACATCCCCGGGACTCACACGGTGGTCTACGACGCCCCCTTCGAGACCATCCGGCTGGAGCACGAGACGCGCAGCCGGCAGGTCTTCGCGGCGGGTGCGCTGCAGGCGGGGGAATGGCTGCAGGGACGTACCGGGGTGTACACCTTCGAACAGATGCTCTTCGGGGAGGAACCATGACGACGCTGCGGGGTTGCGGTACGGCACTGGTGACGCCGTTCAAGCCGGATGGCGCGGTGGACGTCGAGGCTCTCCGAAAGCTGGTGCTGTGGCAGATCGAGGAAGGGATCGACTTCCTGGTCCCGTGCGGCAGCACCGGTGAGGCCGCGACCCTGGCGCCGGCGGAGCGGGAGCTGGTGGTCGGCACGGTGGTGGACACGGTCGCCGGGCGGGTGCCGGTGATGGCCGGCGCCAGCCACAACGACACCCGCCAGGCGGTGGAGGAGGCGCGCCGCATGAGCGCGCTGGGCGTTACCTGGCTGCTTTCCGCTACGCCCTACTACAACAAGCCGACGCCCGAGGGGCTGTACCGGCACTTCCTCGCGGTGGCCGACGCCGCTTCCGTGCCGGTCTGTCTGTACAACGTGCCCGGCCGGACCTCGGTCAACATGAAGCCGGACACGGTGCTGCGGCTGGCCGGTCACGGCAACATCGTGGGGATCAAGGAATCCTCCGGCGACCTGGCTCAGGTGCAGCACCTGCTTCTGGGCCGGCCGGAGGGGTTCGCGGTGCTCTCGGGAGAGGACTGGATGACCCTGGCCATCATCGCCGCCGGCGGCGATGGCCTGGTCTCGGTGGCATCGAACGAGATCCCGAAGCTGATGAGCCAGCTGGTCCGGCGCTGCTTGCGGGGTCAGGTTGCCGACGCCCGCGAGATCCTCTTCCAGGTGCTGCCCCTGCTCGAGGCCAACTTCATCGAGACCAACCCCGCGCCGGTGAAGGCAGCACTGGCGGCGATGGGGCGGATCCAGAATCACCTCCGGCTGCCGCTGGTGCCGCTCTCGGACAGCCGGCGGCCGCCGCTGCTCGCCGCGCTGCGCGAGGCGGGAGTGGAACCGGTTCCGGAGATGGCGCTCACGTGACCACCGAGCTCAAGGCGGCCCTGGAGCGCTTCGCGGAGAGAGTTCCCAAGGGTGAGGATGCCGCGGCCTCCGGCGCTTTCGAGCGGCTCAAGGCCGGGCTCAACGCCGGCACCATTCGCGCCGCGGAGCGTGCCGCCGATGGCGGCTGGACCGCCAATCCGTGGGTGAAGGCGGGGATCCTGCTGGGCTTCCGGCTGGGGAAAGTGGCGCCGGCCGCCCGCGGCGGGCCGTTCCCGTACTACGACAAGGACACCTGGCCGCTCAAGCAGCTCTCGCTGGCGGACGGCGTGCGGATCGTGCCGGGCGGCACCTCGATCCGCGACGGATGCTACCTCGCCTCGGGAACGGTGATTCTGCCTCCCTCGTTCGTGAACGCGGGGGCCTACGTCGACGAGGGAACGATGATCGACTCGCACGTCCTGGTGGGCTCCTGCGCCCAGATCGGGAAGCGGGTGCATCTCTCCGCCGCGGTGCAGATCGGTGGAGTGCTGGAGCCGATCGGGGCCATGCCGGTCATCATCGAGGACGATGTGCTGGTCGGCGGCAACTCGGGGGTGTACGAGGGAGCCATCGTGCGGGAGCGGGCGGTGCTGGCTCCCGGCACCCTGCTCACCGCGGGGACCGTGGTGTTCGACCTGGTGCGCAACACCAGCTATCGGCGTGAGGGCGACCGGCCGCTGGAGATTCCCGCCGGCGCAGTGGTGGTCCCCGGCAGCCGCCCCGTCAGCTCCGGGCCGGGCCGGGCGATGGGACTGTCGCTCTACGCTCCGGTGATCGTGAAATACCGGGACGAGCGAACCGATACCGCCGTCCGGCTGGAGGAGCTGCTGCGCTAGCCCCACGACGGGGGGAGGCCGAGGCCGGTCCCCGCTCCGGGCCGAGCCGTTGTTGCGCGGCTCCGGCGCGACCGGTAAGATAGGTTCCGCCCTTCCCCCGGACGAGACTTCCATGCTCGCTCGACGCACCGCACTGGTTCTGCTCCCGCTGGTTCTCCTGACGTCCCCCGCCCTGGCGCAGCACTCGTCCGGCTCCGGGCTCCGCGGCATGATTCCCGACTTCTTCCGCTTCGGCGACTGCGCCGAGCCGCTGTGCCTGAACTCGTCGGTGAACCCCGCGTCGGGCCACGGTGCCCACTACATCGGGTCGACGGTCGCCGGGACCAACAGCCTGCTGGGCTTCCTGTCGGGCGCCATCGCCACGGCGGTGGCCAGCGTTCCCATCAGCACCGCGACCACCGGCGTCAGCTTTTCCTTCGTGGGAGGCGCCCCGGTCGAGACCTCGAGCTCCGCGGGGCCGATCTTCGGTGAGCGGGTGCAGACCCTCGGGAAAGGCCGGTTCCTGATGGGTGTGAATCTGACGGGCGTCGACTTCAGGTCGGTGCGCGGCGTGCCGCTGGACAATCTCGCGTTCACCTTCACCCACCAGAATGTCTGCCGCACCAACCCGACCTGGCAGCCCGGGCAGGTCTGCCCGGCACCCCTAGCAGGCGACAGCGCCCTCGGCAGCCCGGCGTTCGAGAACGACGTGATCGAGGTGAACACCTCTGTCGACCTGAGCCTGCAGGTGGCGTCGCTCTACCTGACCTACGGCCTGCTCGACCGGGTGGACATCGGAGTGGCCCTGCCGCTGGTGCGGGCCGACCTGCGGGGAGGGAGTGTCGCCCGAATCGTCCCCTTCACCAATCCCACGCCGCACTTCTTCGGTACCGCCGCCGACCCCGTCCTGAGCGCCGCCTCGGGCAGCAACGGAACGGCCACCGGCATCGGGGACATCGCGGCACGTATCAAGGTGAATCTGGGAGGCAGCGAGCGGGGTGCGTTCGGCCTCCTGACGGAGGCACGGTTTCCCACCGGGAACGAGGATGACTTCCTGGGTACCGGCAAGTTCGCCCTGCGGGTCCTGGGGGTCGCATCCGCCCGGTACGGCAACTTCTCCCCGCACGTGAACGGCGGCTACCTCTTCCGCTCGGGCAAGCAGATCACCGATGCCGTGCTGACCACGGTGGGGTTCGACCAGCTGGTTGCCAGGTGGGCGACGCTCGCCGTGGACGTGATCGGCCAGTGGCAGGTGGGCACCAATCAGCTGATCCTCCCCGGACCCGTCACTTTCACGGTACCGTATCAGCGGACGGCCAAGCCCACCAACATCCCCAACCGGAACGACAGCCTGTTGGACGGTTCGTTTGGATTCAAGCTGAACGCCGGGCGAGGAATCACCATCGTCACCAACACGCTGATCCCCCTCAACAAGGGGGGACTGCGCGGCAACCTGGTGTGGACCACCGGCCTGGAATACCGCATGTAGCGGCCGGCCAAGGTCAGTTGTTCAGCGCGCCCTGCTGGATCCAGAGGGTGATGAGGTCGTAGTTCCCGGGCTGCAGATTGACCAGCGCACCCCCTGGCGGCATCGTCGCGGAGGTGTCGCCACGGATGCGGTGGATCAGCTTGCCGGCGAGGGTGCTGTCGCCCGCGGTGAGATAGCCGCCGGCCGCGGCCGTAAGTGACGTATAGGCAGCCGCCTGGGTGCTCATGTTCGGCGGCGGCCCGGGAGAGAGGTGGCAGAAGGCGAGCGCGCAGGTCGTGGCGAGCACCGGATAGACCTGCCGTGAGAAGGTCGAGGTCGTGACCACCGCGACCGAGGCGGTATCCGACTTCCCCTCCACCTGCGCCACGATCCGCGCCGTCCCCACCGCCAGGCCCGCCACCAGCCCGCTGTCGTTCACCGTCGCGAATGCCTGATCCAGGGAAGTCCAGGTCACCCCGCTAATGGTGAGCAGGTGGTTCTTCCCGTCCAGGCCCAACGCCGCCAGCTTGACCGAGCGGCCCGGCAGGACCGACGCCGCACCAGGAGAGACCCGCACCACCGCCAGCTGGCCGGGGCAGTTGGGGCAGTCATTGCCGCAGCCGGACAGGCTCAGGACCGTACCCACAAGCAGCGCGGCCAAGCCGCAGGCCACCGCACGTCGCATCGTATGCCACCGCCGGAAAGGGACAGGAAAGCGAATGTAGGCCCCGGGCGAAACTTGTCAAACTCCGTGTGGGCGGGGCCTACTGCTGCTGGAGACGGGTGAGCAGCCATTTCCCGCCCTCACGCTTGAACAGCGCGCGGTAGGCGACCTCGACGTGGCTCACGGGTCTGCCGGAGTAAGTCTGCTGCAGCAGCAGACGGAACTGGGACTCGGCGGCATCCTGCTCGATCCGGGGATCGCCGGCCTGGTCGATCGACGCCACCAGTCGCACCAGCGACTTCTCTTCCAGCATCGATTTCCAGTGACCCTCCTCGGCCGAGGACATGCCGGGGTACGCCTGTCGCAACTGGGCCACGCTGCGGCTGTTGAGCGCCTTCTCGAACTGATCGAGCGTCCGGCCGATGTCCCGGACAGCCGCCGCCCGTTCGACGGCGGGATCAACCGGGGGTGCCAGCACCGTGATCAACGCCGTGGCCGTACGATCCTCCACGGTAGCAGTGATCCGCGCGGTCCCCTGGCGCCGTGCGGTCACCAGTCCGGAGGAGACCGTGGCCACCGCCGTGTCACTCGATTCCCAGACTGCCTTGCGGTCAGACAGCGTTCCCCCCCGGGCGTCGCGCGCGCTCGCCGTCAGTTGGACCGTCCGCCCCACGTGCAGCGAATCGCCGGTGGGCGCCAGCCGGACCTCGGCGACCGCGGCAGGAGTCACGGTAATCGTGGCACTGCCGGTCCGCCCTTCCACCTCCGCTCGGACCACTGCGGTCCCCGGCGCAATCCCGACGACCAGCCCCGTGCCAGACACGGTCACTACCGCCCCGCTGGTGCTCCAGCCGACCTGCCGGTCGGTGAGTGCCCCGCCCCTGGCGTCCTGCGGGGTGGCCGTGAGGGTAACGCTGCCCCCCACCGGCAGCGAGACGGCTGCGGGGGCCAGGACAACGCTCGCGACCGGCGTCGGCCGGGCCAGGGGAACCGGTGCGGCAGCAACGTCGATCTGTGCGTGACCGGTCTTCCCCTCCACCGCCGCGGTGATCGTTGCCCTGCCAGGTGCAAGAGCGCGGACCGCACCGTTCGAGTCGACCGTCGCCACCAGCGGCGCGGAACTGCCCCAGGAGACGGATCGCTGCTCGCGGATGGGAACGTGTTCTGCCGCGCGGAGCTCGAGCCGCAGTTTGGCGGAGCGGCCGGTCTCGAGGGTCGTCTTCGCCGGGCTCAGCAGCACCTCCGCCACCGCCACGGGGGCCGCCGGGGGTGTGATCGGGGCGGCCAAGCCGACCGGCGCCGGGCTCGAATCAGCCCGGGGGCCGGGTGTCGCAACCTGGGGTCTAACGGTATCCACCACGGGCGGGAGGGTCGCAGTCTCGGTGCTACCGCCTGCCCCCGACCGGGCTCGCTGCTGCACCAGCACGTACAGCACCACCGCGAACACGGTGGTGAATGCGGTCCATAACCAGGCCCGGTGCCGATCGGTCGGGCGGGGCATGGACCCACTCGACTCGACGGCTGCGCCATCCGGCGGCGGAGGGGTGTAGGCCGGGGCGGTGTACAGGCCGGCCTCGCCGCTGCCGAACGCGGCCGCGGCCCGCGGCAGCGGCCGGCCCGGCGTGTTTCCCTGGGGGGTAATCGGGGAGCCGACGGACCCGGAGCGGGGCGGAACCGAGGGGACGGTCGGTACCGAGCTGGTAGAGCGCTTGGCCGGCGGCACCGGACTGGTGGGCGTGCTGATCTCGGCGGCCAGAGTCGCGTTGCTGCTGGAGAGCGCCAGCGCGGCCAGGCTGTGCCGGGTCGCATCGTCCGGGGCGATGTGGATGCCGCCGAACCCCTCGTCGATCGAGGGCCAGCGATCCGCGGCGTCCTTCGCCAGCATCCGGAGGACCATCGCCTCGAGCTCGGGCGGACAGTCGGGCCGGAGCTCCCGCAGTGGCCGGGGCGTCTCGTTGAAGTGGGCGTACATCATGCTCATCGCGCTGGTGGCGTTGAACGGCCGCTGGCCGGTGATCAGCTGATACGCCACCACTCCAAGCGAATACTGGTCCGACGCCCCGGTGACCTCCCGACCCATGCATTGCTCCGGACTCATGTAGGCCGGGGTACCCACCGTCACCCCTGTCATCGTCAGCCCGGTCGCGGTCGT
This sequence comes from Gemmatimonadota bacterium, assembly GCA_041499215.1. Classification (GTDB taxonomy): domain Bacteria; phylum Gemmatimonadota; class Gemmatimonadetes; order Gemmatimonadales; family GWC2-71-9; genus JADJOM01. The sequence goes on from JBGQJV010000076.1 coordinate 16,811, forward strand.
GACCTTGGCGATGCCAAAATCGGTGACCACCACCCAGCCCTCCTCATCCAGCATGATGTTCGCCGGCTTCACGTCCCGGTGAATGACGCCCCGGCGGTGGGCGTACCCCAGGGCGCTCGCGGCCTGGGCCAGGATCAGCTGCGCCATGGGAATCGGGAGAGGGCCGGTGCTCTTGAGGATCGGATCGAGCGGCGGCCCCTGGATGAACTTCATCACGAAGTACAGCAGGTGGGGCCGCTCGCGAACGGTATAGATGGGGATGATGTGCGGGTGATTCAGCGAGGCCGCGGTCCGGGCCTCCCGGCGGAACCGTTCGGCTATCCCCTCTTCCACCAGCGCGGGGGACATGACCTTGATGGCCACCCGCCGCCCCAGGGCGATGTCGTGGGCGAGGTAAACCGTGGCCATGCCCCCGCGACCGAGCTCGGCCAGGATCTCGTATTCGCCGAGCGTTTCTTCCCGCAGCAGGTCCAGGGCGGTGATCTGCGGTGTCGACCTGAGCGGGGCGACCAGGGGCGCAGTCGGCACCAGGCCCTGCTCCTGCGAGACATCGGCGCCACAATTCTGGCAGAACCGAGCTCCGGACAGGACCGGGTGACCACAGCGGGTGCATCCGGCTGCTTCGGTAACCATTCCCCTTCAGCTCTTGAGAACCTCCAATAGAATACCCTCCCGCGCTGTCGCTGACCACCTGCCGGCGCCCGAGGTGCACGCCCCCGAACACCGGCCGCGGAAGGGCTCAGAAAGAGCCCCTACCGCCTGCGTCAATAACGTCTGGGCGGCCCTCACGGGGAAGCGGCCCGGCCCGCCTCCCTGTCCTTGCGTGGACGGGCGGCCGCAACCCTCAGGCCGCCGGGCACCTGGATTTCCAGGCCTAGCGCCGCCGGCGGGCCAGCACCTCCCGCCAGGAGTGAGTGCCGGCCGGGGAGTCCCGTCCCCCGCGTACGGCTCGCCATCCTTCCAGATCCGCACCAGGGCGGAGTCGGGTGAACTCCTGAAGTCACTCTCCCACAAGATCGCCAAAGTTCAGGGTGAGAACCGGATGACGAGCGACGGGCTGCGCGGGCCAGCCCGTTTTCTAAATCGCAAAGGGATGGCCGGCCACGACACCGCCGAGCCCGGTGAG
>JBGQJV010000077.1:0-17790 GCA_041499215.1 Gemmatimonadota bacterium
CCTCGGCGCCGATCGGTTCCTGCGTGAGATCGAGCTCACCGCCCGGCTCACCCATCCCCACATCCTGCCACTGCTCGACTCGGGCAACGCCGCCGGTTTCCTCTATTATGTGATGCCATACGTGGAGGGCGAGACCCTCCGTAGCCGCCTGACCCGCGAGAAGCAGCTGCCGGTGGACGACGCCCTGCAGCTCGCGCGCGAGGTGGCGGACGCCCTGAGCTATGCCCACCACCAGGGGGTGATCCATCGAGACATCAAGCCGGAGAACATCCTGCTCGAGGGCCGGCACGCGGTGGTGGCCGACTTCGGAATCGCGCGGGCCATCGATGCGGCGGGGGGCGACCGGCTGACCACCACCGGTGTCGCGGTAGGGACACCGGTGTACATGAGCCCGGAGCAAGCGGCGGGGGAGCAGGCGCTGGACGGCCGGACCGATGTCTACAGCCTGGGCTGCGTGGTCTACGAGCTGTTGACGGGTCAGCCGCCATTCACCGGGCCGACGGCAGCGAGCATCGCACGGCAGCACATGACGGCACCGGTGCCCTCGGTGCGGGTGGTGCGGCCCAGCGTGCCGCAGCCGGTCGAGGAAGCCATTACCCGAGCCCTGTCGAAGGTGCCGGCCGACCGGTTCCCCGGTGGCGAAGCGTTTGCGGCGGCGCTGGAGGGTAGGCTGTCGGGCGGCATCACTCCGACGGAAACGCGGCCAGTGAGGGCCATACCCTCAGCCCCCATACGGCGCCGTGTGCTGGTGGGGGCCGGAGTAGCGATCGCGGTGATCGCGGTGGGGTTGCTGGCGACGTGGTTCGTGCTGCCTAGGTCGCTCAACATCACGATCTCGGACATCACGCCCGTCACGACGGAGCCGGGCGTCGAGTTCCAGCCGGCGATTTCGCCGGACGGGAGGGAGGTCGCGTACGTGGCGGGGGCCATCGGCGCTCCGCATCTCGTGATTCGGAGCACCGCCAACGTCGTCGGCAGCGGTGAGGTCCGGCTGGCCGACACGTCACTTCTCAGAGAATGGTATCCAGCGTGGAGTTCCGAAGGCGATTTCGTCCGGTTCCTGGCCTGCCGTGCCGCTGGGTGCGTGTGGAGCGAGGCCGGCAAACTGGGTGGGGCGGCGCGTCTGGCCCAGTTGCCGCGGCACGCGTTGACGGGCGTCGCGTGGGCTCCCGACGGTGCCCAGGTCGCCTTCGTAATCGCTGACACGATCTTCGCCTCCTCGGCAGGCGACACCACCCCGCGCCGCGTCACGGTCCACCGCCCGAAATTCAGGGGGCTGCACTCTCTGGCGTGGTCGCCGGACGGGAAGCTGATCGCGTACGTGAACGGCAATGGCTCTTGGAGGCGCTCAGGCAACGTAGCCTCATCGTCCATCTGGGTCGTGCGCGCCCAGGGAGGCGAGCCGCAACGGGTGACCACGGACGATGACCTCAACGTCAGCCCGGCGTGGCTCGATGCCCGACACCTGCTCTTCGTGTCCGACCGGGACGGGCCACGCGGCGTGTATGTCGTCGAGGTGGGGCCGCAAGGGAATCGCGGGGAACCGCGCGCCATCCCCGGCGTGGCCGACCCACACTCGATCTCGTACTCGATCAACGCAAGAAGATTGGCGTACGCGAAGCTCACGCTGCGCCAGAACATCTGGGCCTATCCACTCGGCCGCGGGACCGCCATGTCGATCAGGGACGGTCAGCCGGTGACGAGCGGCAGTCAAGTGATCGAGCTCTCCGATGTATCTCCGGACGGCCGGTGGCTCGTCTTCGACAGCAACCGCCGCGGGAAACAGGACCTCTACAAGATCCCCCTCGGGGGCGGTGACGCCGTACCGCTGACCACCCTGCCGGGGGACGAGCAGGACCCGCGCTGGTCGCCGGACGGAAGAGAGATCGCGTTCCATGAGTCCGCCCCCGGTTCCCCGGCCGTGGCCCAGATCATGGTGATGCCGGCAGAGGGAGGTCCGCCTGCCGCTCTCACCAACAGCCCGGGCGTCAACTCGTATCCCGTCTGGTCGCCGAGCGGGCTTGAGATCGCCTTTCACTCCAATCGAACGGGGTCAATGCGGATCTGGCTCCTCTCGCGCGACAGCGTGGGCGGGGCCTGGCACGAATCTGGACCGTTCGCCGATTGCGCGTACGGCCCGTGGGACTGGGCGCCGGACGGCAGCGGCGTGTTCTGCGACGACGGGGTGAGTGACCTGGTCCTGGTCTCGCCTCAGGGGCGCGTGCTCTGGCGCCGCAACCTCATCCCGACAGGCAGGCTGACCGCCATCTTTGTCGCGCGCTACGGGCGGGACGGCAGGACGATCTATGTCTCGGGAAGGCACCGAGACGGTCGGGCCGGAGTCTGGGCGATCCCGGTGGCGGGGGGCGCGCCGCGCCCGGTCGTCGTGACCGACGACCCCGCGGTCGATATCCGGCCCCTCAGCCTGGGCCCCGACCGTCTCTGTCTCTCCGTGGGGCAGTACGAAAGCGACATCTGGGTGATGAACCTGCGGTACTGAGAAAGACCGCCCCATGGCCCAGCCGCTGGATCGTCTCAGGCCGTGTTGAGTGACCGCTACACCCGCTTTCGGGAGTTCCACGATGTCCTACTCCTTTGACGAGTTTCTCAACGCCCTGGACGCGAACTGGTACGAGGACGACCCGCTGCTTCGCCGCCTGCTGGCTCGGCTGGCCGGAACGGACGGGACTCCAGAGCTGCGTCACTGGGGGGCTCTCTGCGCCGGCGACCTGCGCGAGCTGGCGGAGCAATCAGCCCGTCTCGAGAACCGCCCGGCGCTTCGCCCCTTCGATGCTTACGGCCGGCGGGTGGACGAGGTCATCCTCCCCGCGTCAACCCGGCGGGCGCTCCAGATCGTGGAAGGCCGCCACCGGCTCGGGGCCCTCCAGGGCGATCCGTTTGTCTTCACCGCCCAGTGGTATCTCTGCAATCAGAACGGCGAGGCCGGTGTCGGCTGCTCGCTCGCCTGCACCGACGGCATGGTCCGGGCACTGTCGCGCCTGGGGGACAAACCCATCCACGCCGCCGTGGTGCGCGAGGTGCGGGAATCGACTTTCGAGCGCTACACCCACGGGGCCCAGTTCGTGACCGAGATTCAGGGCGGCTCCGATGCCGCGGCGAACGTGCTCGAGGCGCGGCGCGACGGCGAGCACTGGACCCTGCACGGCCAGAAGTGGTTTTGCTCGAACATCAACGCCGATTACTTCCTGGTGACGGCTCGTCCCACGGACGCACCACCACGCGGTGAGGGCGTCGGTCTCTTCCTGGTGCCCGCCTGGCGGGACGGCGCCCGCACCATTCGCAACGGATATGCCATCGATCGCCTGAAGGACAAGCTGGGCACCTGCGAGCTGGCCACGGCCGAGCTGACGTTTGCCGGCGCGGAGGCCCATCCGGTGGGTCCGCTGGATCGCGGTCTGGCCAACGTCGTGTCGATCGTGCTGGTCACCTCGCGCATGGCGTGTGTGGGCGTCGCCGCTTCCTTCTTGCGACGGGCCGAACGTGTCGCCGGGGCGTATGCCGCATTCCGGCAGGCCTTCGGCCGGAGGCTGATCGACTTCCCCCTCGTATCCGGGGCCGTACAGGAACTCTCAGCCGCACGGGAACAGACCCTGGCCGCGCTGTTCGAGCTGCTGCGGATGTGGCGGGCGGCGGAGGACAGCGCGAGCGAGACCTCGACGGCAGCGCTCGACTTCCGCTACATGCTGAGCCTGTGCAAGCCGGTGCTGACCCGGCTGGCCACCGATCGGCTGCACGACGCGATCATGGTGCTCGGCGGGAACGGGATCGAGGAGCGGTTCTCACCGCTCCCGAGACTGTGGCGGGATTCGATCGTGATGGAAACCTGGGAGGGGCCCCACAACGTGCTCTTCACCCAGGCGCTCCGGGACATGCAGCACTTCCGGGTTGACCCAGCTCCCTTCGTGGCCCGGCTGTGCGGTGAGTCGCGCCCGGATCTGGGCCGCGAGCTGGGCGCGATCCTCGCCGAGTCTCCTGCCAAAGCCACCGTCGCGATGGCGAGCTTCGCGCCGAAGCTGGTGCGCGCGTTCAGCGAGCGGGCGTTACAGGGGTAGGCTGCCCTCAGTCGCGGTCGCCAAGCCGCGCCGGCGCCGCGGTCGTGACGGGGCCTTGACGCCCGCCCCCCGAAGGCCACGACAAAGCCCTGCAGCAGAGGACGCTGCAGGGCTCGATCATGGGATATCGGGGCGCCGGGATTTGAACCCGGGACCTCCTGCTCCCGAAGCAGGCGCGCTAACCGGGCTGCGCTACGCCCCGTACTGGATGCCGCACCGCGGTGCGGCGACTCAGGCGGGCCCTGAGGGACTCGAACCCACAACCTTTTGATCCGTAGTCAAATGCTCTATCCAATTGAGCTAAGGGCCCGATGGGCGGTACAAGGCTCGAACTTGTGACCTCCACGATGTCAACGTGGCGCTCTAACCAACTGAGCTAACCGCCCCGACACGGACAGGCGGACGGGCGGTAAGGCGGTCGGGTTTGCGGAGTCAGGCTTCCGTCGCTGTCGCCCCGCCTAGCGCGACAGACCTGAAGCGCGCATCACTCCGACTCACCGTCCGCCCGTCCGCCCGTCCGTCGATCCGCAATAGCGGGGGTGGGATTTGAACCCACGACCTCCGGGTTATGAGCCCGGCGAGCTACCAGACTGCTCCACCCCGCGACGATTTCTTCAGCACTGCTGCCTGAGATTGGCTCCGGTGGCTTCAGCCGCCCCTGATGGTGAGTCAGAGCTTCAGCTCTGCCGCCGAGAGCGGGAAACGGGACTCGAACCCGCGACCCCAACCTTGGCAAGGTTGTGCTCTACCAACTGAGCTATTCCCGCGAGTGGCCGGATTCTACTGGCCGGCACCCGACTGCGCAACTCTCCGGTTCCTGTGGCGCCGACGCATGCGCGGCGCTACCAACCCTGCCAACCTGTACCATACAAGCGCACAGCGGTGCGCGCCGACATCACCCGCGGGGCCTGGGAGTGGAGGCGAGGGGGATCGAACCCCTGACCTCGTGAATGCCATTCACGCGCTCTCCCAACTGAGCTACGCCCCCGTTATATTTGCGCGCCCCGCCGGCGCTCCTGCGGTCCGCAAGAGCACGACAAGCTACTCGGCTTGATGCTCGCATGTCAAGCAGGGGAGCCAACTTTCCCGACGTCGTGGAGGGTAGAGTCTGGTCATGAAGAAGCGCTCGGGGTCGGCCGGGAAAGGGCCGGAAGCCAAGCATCCCGCCAAGGGGAAGAGCGCGAAAGCCGGCACGGCCGAGCGCCCCGCGGTTGAGAAGAAGGAGCGAAAGCTCTCGCCGGTACAGGAGATTCTGGCGAACAATCAGCCCAAGAAGGGTCGCAAGGGCCGGCGCGAGACCAGCAAGACGCTCGGCGTGTATGACTCGGATCGGGACATTCTCGACCAGTATCTCTATGAAGTCAGCCAGACTCCCCTGCTGACTACGCCGCAGGAGATCGCCATCGCCAAGCTGGTCCGCCTGGGCGACCCCGAGGCGATGCAGGAACTGGTGAAACGAAATCTCCGCTTCGTCATCTCCGTCGCCAAGAAATATCAGAATCGCGGACTGCCGCTCACCGACCTGATCGGCGAAGGCAACGTCGGCCTGCTGACGGCGGCCCGCAAGTTCGATCCCGACCAGGGCGTGAAGTTCATTTCCTACGCCGTGTGGTGGATCCGCCAGGCCATCCTCGCCTCACTGGCCCGCCAGGGCCGCACGGTGCGGGTGCCGCTCAACCGTACCGCCGACCTCTCCCGCATCGTCCGCACCGCCGAAGCGCTGCGCCAGGAGCTGCGCCGCGAGCCGACCCCCGAGGAGATCGCCAAGTCGACCGGTCTCTCGGTTGAGGTGGTGCAGTCGCTCGCGGCCCTCAACACCAGCGAGGTGCGGCTGGACGCGCCGCTGGATCCCGAGGGCGACCGGTCGCTGATCGAGCGCTTCATCGTGGACGACCAGTCCGACGCGGAAGAGCAGGCGATGGACCGCTTCCTCACCGACGAGATCGAGAACGCCCTCAACACTCTCCCCCCCAGAGACGCCAAGGTCCTGCGCCTGTATTTCGGCCTCGACGGGGGCCGGGAACATACGCTCGAGGAGATTGGCGGCATGCTCGGCGTCACCCGCGAACGGGTCCGCCAGCTGCGCGACCGGGCGCTCAAGCGCCTGCGCGAAGGCGACGTGGGGCGGGCGCTGGCCAGCTTTGCGGCGTAGGAGCCGTCAGCCGTCAGCCCTCAGCCGTCAGCCTGTCCGAGGAAGGGCCGACCCTCCGAGCGGAACACGGAGGGTCGTCCTGTTTTCTAGGGTCCGGCACTGTCCGACAGCTGATGGCTGATGGCTGAAGGCTGTTGGCTGACGCCGCTTTACACTCCGCCCCCCTCGCCGTACCTTCATTCCGTGCAACAGGTTATAGCCTCTCCCGGAGCCCCGCTGCCGCGGGCGGTCATGCGGGTGGGGCGATGGGGTCTCGAGACGGGCCGGGCGGTGTCGGATGTGCGGACCTGGGCGCCGCACGTCATTCCCCAGATGCGCCGGCTCGGGGTCGATTCGATTCCCATCGCCCTGTTCATCGCGACCTTCACCGGCATCGTCCTCTCGCTGCTCTCCAAGTACATCTTCACCGGCGCCGTCCCCCTGTACTTCGTCGGGGCGCTGGTGGGGAAGACCATCATGATGGAGCTCGGGCCGGTGCTCACCGGGCTCGCGCTCGCCGGCCGGGTCGGCGCCAACATCGCCGCCGAGATCGGCACCATGCGGGTCACGGAGCAGGTGGATGCCCTCGAGACCCTGGCCTACAACCCGCACAGCTATCTGGTGATGCCGCGGGTGCTGGCCGCCATTCTGATGTTCCCCGTCGTCACCGCGCTGGCCGTGGCCCTCGGCGTGGTGGCCGGCTGGGTCACCGCCATCAATCTCCTCGACCTCTCCACCCTCGAGTTCGTCAAGGGGCTCCGGCTGTTCTATCGCTTCAAGGACATCTGGTTCGGCCTGCTCAAATCCGCCAGCTTCGGCGGTGCGGTGGCGCTGTCGGGCTGCCTCATGGGACTGGCCACCCGCGGCGGCGCCGAGGGCGTGGGCCGGAACACCACCCGGGCCGTAGTGCTCGGTTGCGAGGCGATCCTGGTGCTGGACGCGTTCTGGGCGCTGGTGCTGCTATGAGGCGGACGGGCGGACGGGCGGACAGGCGGACCGATGGACGCGACACAGGACGACTCGTCGCCTCTCGTCGGAACACCGTCCGCCCGTCCGCCCGTCCGCCCGTCCGTCTATGATCCGCTTCACCGACGTCCACAAGGCCTTCGGACCCAAGGTGGTCCTGGACGGTCTCACGCTCGACATCCCGGACGGCGAGACCACCGTGATCATCGGCTTCTCCGGCACGGGGAAGAGCGTTGCCCTCAAGCACATCGTGGGGCTGCTCGCACCCGACACGGGGACCGTGGAGGTCGATGGACAATTCGTCGCTGATCTGGATCGGGATGGACTCGACTCGCTCCGCGGGCAGGTGGGCTACGTCTTCCAGTTCGCCGCGCTGTTCGACTCGATGAGCGTGGCGGACAACATCCTGCTCGGCCTCAGGCGCCGCGGCCTCGATGAGGAGACCATGCACACCCGGGTGCGGGAGAGCCTGGCGCTGGTGGATCTGCCGGGTTCGGAGGACCGCAAGCCGGCGGAGCTCTCCGGCGGCATGCGCAAACGGGTCGGGATCGCGCGGGCCATCGCTCTCCGGCCGCGCTACATTCTGTACGACGAGCCGACCACGGGGCTCGATCCCGTGACCTCCGCCGTCATCGATGAGCTCATGGTCCGCACCCGGCAGGAGCTGGGTGTCACCGGGGTGGTGGTCACCCACGACATGCGAAGCGCCTACACTGTGGGCGACCGTATCGCGATGCTGTACCAGGGCCGGATTCGTCAGGTCGGGACGATCGACGAAGTCCGCCATACCGATGACCCGGTGGTGCGCAATTTCATCGAAGGCCGGCCGTTCGACCCCGATCGGCTCGCCGCCCAGGGAGCCCAGGCATGAAGCGGCGCAACGAGTTCCTGGTGGGGCTGGTGCTGCTGCTCGGGCTCGCCGTGGTGGTCGTGGGCGCTCTGTGGTTGTCGGAGGCCAACGTGGGCCGGCGCGAGTCCGACCACGTGGCCCGGTTCCGCACGGTCGGCGGCCTGACCCCGGGCGCACCGGTGACCTTCCGCGGCGTGCGGGTTGGCCGGGTACAGGCGATCCGGCTGGCGGACGAATTCGTAGAAGCCGACCTGCGGGTGTTCCAGGGCGTGGAGCTCCCGGCCCGGCCGGCGGTGATCGCCGCGTCGCAGAGTCTGTTCGGGGAGTGGAGCGCCACGATCGTCTCGCGTGACCAGCCGCAGGACGACCCCAACGTGCGGCAGATGCTGGCCGAGACCTCGAGACCCGGCGGCGATCGCTGGCCGGGGGCCACGCTTCCCGACGTCGGTCAGCTGACCGCCCAGGCCGGACGCATCGCCACTGACATCGCCTCGGTGGCCAACCGGGTGCAGGAGGCGTTCGACTCCAGCGCCGTGGCCGAGCTTCGCCGCAGCATCAAGGACTTCGGCGAGATCGCGGACAAGCTGGTCAAGTTCACCGAGAATCAAACCGGCCGGCTCAACCAGGTCACCGGGAACGTCGAGCGCACCTCCGACGCGGTCCTCGGCGCATCCCAGGACCTGCGCACTACCCTGGCGCGGGTGGACTCCGCCACCCGCGACGGCCAGCTGCAGCAGATCCTGGAAAACGCCCGCACCGGCTCGGGCGACCTGCGTCAGGCCTCCGCCGATCTCAAGGGTGTGATCGCCACGGTGAAGGGTCAGGATAGCAGCATCGTCCACATTCTCCTCGCGGCCGACTCGGCGCTTACCCGGCTGCAGGCGGGGCAGGGTACGCTGGGACTGCTGTCGAAGGACCCCGCGCTCTACAACGAAACCATCGAGACCATGCAGGAGCTGCGGCGGCTGATCGCGGATATTCAGATGAATCCGAGGAAGTACTTCAAGTTCAGTGTGTTCTGATGAACGGCCGACAGGGCGGACAGGGCGGACGAGGCGGACACGGCGGACGGTGCGACACTCACGCGCCGTCCATTCGGCTGGCCGACCCTCACGATGAGTTGTCCGCCCTGTCCGCCTTGTCCGCCCTTTCCGCCGACGTCGCATAGCCATGGCTAAGAAGAAATCCAAAGCCGAGCGTGAAGTCTCCGCCGGCGGCATCATCTTCCGCCGCCAGCCGGACCGGAGCGCCTGGTTCCTGCTGATCCGGGATCCCTACGAGCACTGGGGATTCCCCAAGGGTCACCTCGAAGGCGAGGAGACCCCGGCGGAGGCCGCCCTCAGGGAGTCGGCGGAGGAGACCGGCCTCACCGACGTCGCGTTGCACGGACCCATTCGGATCATCGACTGGCACTTCCGTTTCCGCGGGCGCTACATCCACAAATTCTGCCACTTCTTCCTGTTGGAGAGCCCGGGCGCGGACGTGGTGCCCCAGCTGGACGAGGGGATCACCGATTTCCGCTGGCTGTCGCTGGATGAGGCGCTCAAGCTGCTGTCCTACGACAACGCCCGCGGTGTCCTCAAGCGCGCCGGTGAAATGGCCAGGACCCTGGTGGCTGTGGGATCGGGCCGTTCCCGGCGTCACTCACACCAAGCCCCGGCCCCGGCCCCGAGTGAGGCCGCTGAACCGGCCCCGGCTTCCCAGGGTGAGGGGCCCGGCGCTCCCGCGCTGTCGGAGACCGCGGAGTCGTAGCATGCCGGTGGTCGCCGCTCTCGCCTCCGGCACCGAGGCCACCCAGACGCTGCGGCGGACCCTGCCTGCCGGGGGACCGTGGACCCTGGCCAGTTGCAGGAGCCCCGCCGCGCTCCGCCGCGTCCTCGCGACCCGGCTGGTCGACGCGGTGGTCTTCACTCCGGCGACCACTCCCCCGTCGAGTCTGGCACTGCTCTCCGCCGGGTTCCCCGGCATACCCTGGATCGCCCTTGCCCCATTCAAACCCGACGACGGTCAGCTGCTGCTGGAGTGCCGCGGGGCCGGGGTCTCCCTGGTCCTGGTGGAGGGGGTCGACAACGCGGTGGCCGGCGACCTCGTCGTGCGGGCGTCCGCTGCCGCCGAACGTCGGCGTGCGCTGGGCGACGCGGTCCGGGTGCTGCGGCTCTCGGAGCCGTTGCAGCGGCGGGTCTGGTCCGATCTGCTCGACCGGGTGGACCAGCCGATCCGCACCGGTGAGATCGCCCTCCGGGTGGGGTGCTCGCGGGAACACCTCTCGCGCCAGTTTGGTGCCGGCGGGGCGCCCAATCTCAAACGGGTGATCGATCTCACCCGGGTGGCCTGTGCCGCCGCACTGCTCAGAAATCCAGGCTACGCCGTCGCCACCGTGGCCGGGATCCTCCGCTTCGCAACTGCCAGCCACCTCAACGCCACCGCTCGCCGGATTGCGGGGGTCCCGACCCTCGGCCTGGCCGACCTCGGGCCCCGTGGGGTGCTTGCGAATTTCGCCCGCGGCAAGACCAGGAGCCGGGTCTAGGGCCGGAGGGGTGGGGAAAGGCGGGCAGAGCCAGGGGGGGCTGGTGGCGACCCCGTGTGTGTCCCGCCCTCCCGCCTTCCCGCCTCCCCGCCCCTCTCGCCCGACTTGCCCATGGCGGCAACCGGACTATATCACAGGGCCGTGGTTGCCTTCAGAAAAGGCTTGTGATACTTTTCACAAGCTGGGCTGGGACCCGTTCCAAACATCCAACCGCGAGACCTATGGCGACCGAATCCGTTCTCCGTCCGGGCGAGCTCAAGGACGTCCTCCTCCGCGAAATCGAGAAGGCCGATCTGGCCTCGGTGGACGTCAACGAGGTCGGTACGGTACTCGAGGTGCGTGACGGTGTTGCCCGGATTTACGGTCTCAACAAGGCGATCTCCGGTGAGATGCTGGAGTTCACCGCCACCGAGTCCGGCGACGTGGTGACCGGTCTGGCGTTGAACCTGGAGGAGGACAACGTCGGCGCGGTGGTGATGGGCGACTACCTCAAGCTCAAGGAAGGCGACGAGGTTCGCTGCACCGGCCGCCTGCTGGAGGTGCCGGTGGGTGCCGCGATGCTCGGCCGGGTGGTGGACGCCCTGGGCCAGCCGGTGGACGGCCGAGGCCCGATTGCCGCGACCGGAGCCCGTGCGGTGGAGATGGTGGCGCCGGGCATCATCGTGCGGCAACCGGTGAAGGAGCCGCTGCAGACCGGCATCAAGGCGATCGACGCCATGATTCCGATCGGGCGGGGCCAGCGGGAGCTGATCATCGGTGACCGGGGCACCGGCAAGACCGCCATCGCGGTCGACACAATCATCAACCAGAAGGGCACCGGGGTCGTCTGCGTGTACGTGGCGATCGGGCAGAAGCGCTCGACCGTCGCGACCGTGGTGGAGAAGCTCAAGGAACGCGGCGCGATGGACTACACCATCGTGGTCGTGGCCAGCGCCTCCGACCCGGCCCCGCTGCAGTACATCGCGCCCTACGCCGGCTGCGCCATCGCCGAGTACTTCATGTACGAAGAGGGCAGGGCGACGCTGTGTGTGTACGACGACCTGTCCAAGCAGGCCGCGGCCTACCGGCAGCTGTCGCTGATCCTGCGCCGTCCGCCGGGCCGCGAGGCCTACCCGGGGGACGTGTTCTACCTGCACAGCCGCCTGCTCGAGCGGGCCGCCAAGATCTCCGAGAACGCCGACGTGGTGAAGCTGGATGCTCGCATCAAGAAGCCGGGCGGCTCGCTCACCGCGCTGCCGATCATCGAGACCCAGGCCGGCGATGTCTCGGCCTACATCCCGACCAACGTCATTTCGATCACCGACGGTCAGATCTTCCTCACCACCGACCTGTTCTACTCCAACGTGCGGCCGGCGGTTGACGCGGGCATCAGCGTGAGCCGGGTGGGTGGCAACGCCCAGATCAAGGCGATGAAGCAGGTGGCCGGCCCGCTGCGGTTGTCGCTGGCCCAGTACCGCGAGCTCGAGGCGTTCGCCCAGTTCGGGTCCGAGCTGGACGCGGCCACCCAGCGGCAGCTGGCCCGCGGCGCGCGCACGGTGGAGGTGCTCAAGCAGCCGCAGTATGCCCCGGTGCCGGTCGAGAAGCAGGTGGCCATCATCTACGCGGTGGTCAACGGCTACCTGGATGACGTCGAAGTGGCGCACATCCGCAAGTGGGAAGCCGACTTCATCAGCTATCTCGAGGCCTCCCACGCCGCGGTGCTGGAGGGGATCCGCACCAAGCGCACGCTGGACGACGATCTGACGGGCAAGCTCAAGGCGGCGATCGCCGCGTTCAAGCCGCTGTTCCGGGCCCAGTAATGGCCAAGGCGTCACGCGCACTGCGCGGACGGATGCGCTCCGTCCAGAACACCCGGAAGATCACCCGGACGATGGAGCTGGTGTCCACGTCCAAGCTCAAGCGGGCCCAGGATCGGGTGGTCTCGGCCCGGCCCTACGCGGCCGCCCTGGCGGAGGTCATCGCCGACCTGGTGACCCCGGATCTGGCCGAGCGCTTTCCGCTGCTCCGCCGTCCGGCGCCGCCGGCCAAGGGCGGGCCGAGCCGGGCCGCCCTCCTGCTGGTGACCTCCAACCGCGGGTTGTGCGGCGGATTCAATTCGAATCTGATCAAGGAGGCCCGCCGGCGGATCGAGGCCCTGGCGTCCCAGGGCTACACGGTGGACCTGCACCTGGTGGGCCGGAAGGGGATCGGCTTCTTCAAGTACGTGGGCCGGGCCATCGCCAGTCAGCGGATCGATATCGGCGACAAGCCGACCGCGGCGCACGCGGCCGAGCTGGTCGCGGGGCTGATCCAGGACTACGCGGCCGGCCGGCTGGCCAGCCTCGAGGTGGTCTGCGCCAAGTTCATCAGCCCGCTCTCTACTCCTCCCACGACGCTGCGGGTGCTGCCGGTTGAGCCTCCCCCCAGGAAGCGGGGCGGGGTGCAGGCCGATTACATCCTCAAGCCCGGCGCCGACCAGATCCTGGAGCAGCTGCTGCCGCTGTACGTGCGGAATCAGATCTACCGCGGTCTGGTCGAAACCGCGGCAGCGGAGCATGGCGCCCGGCGGACCGCGATGAAGAACGCGACCGACAACGCCGGCGAGATCTACGAGATCCTCAAGCGGACCTACAACCGGCAGCGCCAGGCGGCGATCACGCAGGAGATCGCGGAGATCGTGGGCGGCGCTGCGGCGCTCGAAGGCTGATTTTCCCGGTACGCGCGCACAGCTGTGCGCGCCAACAGAGAGAGACAATGGCAACCGCTACCGCGACCCACAACATCGGCAGAGTCGTCCAGATCATCGGCCCGGTCCTCGACGTCGAGTTCGAGCCGGAGCACCTGCCCGAGATCTACAACGCCCTGGTGCTGGAGGACAGCACCGGCCCGCTGCCGATCCGGCTGACCGCCGAGGTGCAGCAGCATATCGGCCAGAACCAGATCCGGGCGGTGGCGATGTCCACCACCGACGGCGTGGTCCGTGGGATGACGGTGACCGATACCGGCGCCGCCATCGCGGTGCCGGTCGGCTCGGCGGCGCTGGGCCGGATCCTCAACGTGCTGGGCGAGCCGGTAGACGGCGGCGCCCCGATCCCGGCCTCCAACGAGCGCTGGCCCATCCACCGCGAGACACCCAAGTTCGTCGACCTCGAGCCCAAGACTGAGATCTTCGAGACCGGCATCAAGGTCATCGACCTGATCGCGCCCTTCGTGAAGGGCGGCAAGATCGGTCTGTTCGGCGGTGCCGGGGTAGGCAAGACGGTGGTGATCATGGAATTGATCAACAACGTCGCCAAGGCTCACGGCGGCAAGTCGGTGTTCTGCGGGGTGGGGGAGCGCACCCGCGAGGGCAACGACCTGTACCTGGAGATGGAGGAGAGCGGCGTCATCAAGAGCTGCGCCCTGATCTACGGCCAGATGAACGAACCGCCCGGGGCGCGGCTCCGGGTGGGCCTGTCGGGCCTCACGGTGGCGGAGTACTTCCGCGACATCGAAGGCCAGGACGTGCTCCTGTTCATCGACAACATCTTCCGGTTCACCCAGGCGGGCTCGGAGGTGTCGGCTCTGCTGGGCCGGATGCCGAGCGCGGTCGGCTACCAGCCGACCCTGGCGACCGAGATGGGCGATCTGCAGGAGCGGATCACTTCCACCAAGAAGGGTTCGATCACCTCGGTGCAGGCGATCTACGTGCCGGCCGACGACCTGACCGACCCCGCGCCGGCCACCGCCTTCGCCCACCTGGACGCGACCGTGGTGCTTTCCCGGGCCATTTCCGAGCTGGGCATCTATCCGGCGGTGGATCCGCTGGACAGCTCCAGCCGGATCCTGGACGCACAGTACATCGGCGCCAGACACTACAACGTCGCCATCGGGGTGCAGCGCACCCTGCAGAAGTACAAGAGCCTGCAGGACATCATCGCCATTCTGGGCATGGATGAACTGAGCGAAGAAGACAAGCTGGTCGTGGCACGGGCCCGCCGCATTCAGCGTTTTCTGTCGCAACCCTTCTTCGTCGCGCAGCAGTTTACCGGTTTCGACGGGAAGCTGGTCAAGCTCTCGGACACCATCGAGAGCTTCGAGCGGGTCCTGGCGGGCGAGTTCGACGACCTTCCAGAACAGGCGTTCTACATGGTCGGCGGCATCGACGAGGCCGTGGAGAAGGCCAAGAAGCTGGCGAGTTCGTGATGCGGGTCACGGTTATCTCCCCCGAAGCCGCCATTTTCGACGGCGAGGCCGACGCGGTCACCGCGCCTGCCTTCGACGGCCAGGTGGGCATTCTGCCCCGTCACGCGCCATTCATGACGCTCCTGGGCCGTGGACCGCTGGTGGTGCGCGCCGGCGGGGTGAGCCACCGGTTCGTGGTCGACGGGGGGTTCCTTCAGACGGTCAACAACACTGTCCGTGTGGTCGCGGAACAGGTGAAAGGAGACACGCATGCGTCGTAAGCTGTGGCTGGCGGTGGTTGCGCTGGTACTCGGCGGCACCGGAGTTGCCTCGGCCCAGACCCTCGGGACCCCGATCTTCATGGGCCCCTATCGCGCGTTCAAACAGAGCGAGCTGGGGGCCTACATCTCCGATCCGGGTGACGGGATCAGCCTCGCTCTCGAGGGCGAGTACCGCCGGGCGCAGCGGAAGGGACAGTTCGACTGGGGCATTCAGTTCGGCTACGCCGATCCCTCGGGGAGCGGCGGCAACGGCATCTTCGCCATCGGCGCCGACGTGCGCGCCGGGATCGCCCGGCACTCGGCGGACTTCCCGCTCGACGCCGCGATCACCGCCGGCTTCGGGGCGCTCTTCTCCAATGGCAACAACGGCTTCCTGGTGCCTCTGGGGGTAACGCTGGGCCGGCAGGTCCTGCTGGAGAATTCCAGCGTGAGCTTTGTCCCTTGGGTGCATCCGGTGATCGCCCCCGCCTTCGGGGATGCCTTCAACGACGTGCAGTTCGGTCTGGGTCTGGGGGTCGACATCAACCTCTCCCGCACCTGGGATGCGCGTCTGAGCGGCGCGCTGGGTGACATCGACGGCATCGGCGTCGGGCTGGCGTGGCATAGGTAGCCGTCAGCCGACAGTCGACAGCCGTCAGCGTTTCGAGCTGAAAGCGACCCTCCCTGTTGCGTCCGGGGAGGGTCGCCTTACAACCAGCCTGCTGATGGCTGATGGCTGACGGCTGATGGCTGCCCGGCCCAATTGACTTATCCCTCAACCCGACAGTAGCTTGCGGCGCTTCATGGCCGGCTGCTCGAATGGGAGGTTCCATGCATCAGCGTTTCGCCCGCGTTCTGCTCCTCACCGCCCTCCTCGGCGGTGGTGCCGCCACCACGCTGGCGGCCCAGGTCACCGGGCTCCCCGTGCGCAACAGCGGGCTCAGCAGCGGCCTCACCATCGGCGGTGAGGTCGGGTTCCCCAACGCGGACTACGGCAAAGGCACAGCATTCGGCGCGCGGGCGGCGCTTGGCCTCGGGCCTTTCGGCGTAAGCGCCGTGGTGTCGCGCTGGAACCCCAAGGGGCCGGCCGATGCCCAGTCCGGCGTCGGGGGCTACCTGAACCTGAAGGTCTTCGGTGGACCGCTGGTCCCGTTCTCGGTGACGCTGCAAGGTGGCGCGGAGTACGTCAACAACAACGGCACCAAGCTGCTGCACGCCCCGATCGGTCTCGGTATCGCCCTCAGGATCCCGAATCCGGCGCTGGCCATCAAGCCGTGGATCGCTCCACGGCTCGATATCCTCCGCGCCTCAGGGTCTGGAGTGTCCAGCAAGACCGAGACCAATTTCGGCATCAGCGGCGGCGTCGATCTCAGCCTACTCGGCGGGCTCGGCTTTGGAGTCGCCTACGATCGCACCTGGTTCGACAAGAGCGTGAACCCCTCGGTGTTCAGCGCCGGGGTGAACTACACCATCAAGATTCCCGGTCTCTGAGCCGCCGAAGGCTAGCAGCCTGAGCGGAGTGAGGGATCTCCGGAGTCGCCGCGCACCACGGTCGGCTCGGAAATCCCTCGCTTCGTTCAGGCGATCAGGGGTATTGTGACCTCATTCACGTCTCTTCCGCGGACCATTCCGTGATCCGACCCCGGTGGCGCTCGCTGCTTCCCGTGCTGGTGCTTCTCGCCGGCGGCTGCGCCAACACCTTCGACGCGACCAGGCTCGGCGTCCCCACGACGCTGGCTTCATCCGCAGCAGCCCCGGTCGAAGGCACCCGATTCAGCGTCACCAGCCGGGCCATCTACGGCCTGTGGGGTGTCGTCAAGTTCTCCGAGCCGTCCATCCGGAAGACCCTGGCGTCACAGCTGGTTGGGGGGAAGGAAATAGCGGACGTCCGCATCAAGGTGCGCAGCAAGTTCAGCGATGTGCTGATCACCGCGCTCACACTCGGCCTGGTGGTGCCGCGCGCGGTGACGGTGGAGGGCGTGGTCGTGGAGAAATAGCAGGACATCACGGACGAATTGAACGCCTGCAGGGCCGGGATTATTCCCGGCCCTGTTCCGTTGCGACCAGCCCGAGCAGCAGCGCGGCACATCGGTCCGCCGCTCCGCAACCGGCGAGCACCACCTCCCTGGCGGCGGCACCGGCCCGTCGCCGGGCCGTCGCGTTCCCGAGCCACTCCAGCCATTGGCGGGTGAGCAGTGCCGTTGGCTCCTGGCCCTCGAGCGGAACCAGGGCACCCGCGTTGCGAAGGGCCGTCGCATCCCGGCTCTCCCGCCATCGCGGGCCGACGATCACGGGCAGCGCCAGCGCCGCCGGCTCGAGGACAGAGTGGAGTCCCCTGCCGAACCCGCCACCGACGTACGCCAGCTGCCCGAACCGGTACAGCGGGGCAAGGCCTCCGACGGTCTGCAGCACCGTCAGTGGGGCGTCAGCGGTCTCCGGACCTCCCCAGGGCACCGGAGGGGGCAGGGCCAGCCGGCGGGCCAGTTCCGACAGCCGCGTCAGCCCGGCCCGAGTGGGCTCGTGGGGAGCAATCAGCAGGCGTGCCCGCGGCCACCGGGCCCGGACGTCCGCGAACGCCGCGAGCAGCACCGTGTCGTCGGGGCTCCAGGTGGATCCCGCCACCAGACGCGGTTCTTCCGCGTCAACCGGGCCGCGACCGGACAGGCGTTCCAGCACGCCATCGTAGCGCGGATCTCCCTCGACGGTGATCCGGTCGGGTCTTACCCCGAGCAGTGCCAGGCGCTCGGCGTCGTCCTGGCTCACTGCTCCAGCCCGGTCGACCAGGGCATAGGCCGACTCGAGCACCGGGCGGGCCGGCCACCGGAGCCGTCCGCTCCCAG
>JBGQJV010000078.1:0-17785 GCA_041499215.1 Gemmatimonadota bacterium
AGCCGTCGGACGCTTCAGAACGAGGGGCATGTCATGTTGATGACTATTGCGGCCATCCTGATCGTGTTGTGGCTGCTGGGAGTCGTGAGCAGCTACACGATCGGCGGCCTGATCCACATTCTGCTGGTGGTGGCGATCGTGATCGTGCTGGTCCGCATCATCGAGGGCCGGCGCCCCGTCTGACCGGCCGAGACTGGCCGTCGTCGCGCGAGCAGCCACGAACAGCGAGCCCGTGCGTGCTCCTGCCGGGGGCAGGAGCACCGCGTCGGAAGGTGTCTCCTAGGTCAGAGCGCGTCGGAGCAGCTTGCCCCGCCGTTTTCCTTCCTTCACGACCATGTCCCTGGTGCGAAGCAGCGCCTTGGTGCCCTTGATCACCTCGACGACGCGCTTCTGGTGGGTCGCCGCCTTCTTCACGGCCGCGACGTCAGCCGCGAGGCGGTGCTGCTTGATGGCCTTGGCGATCGCCCGACGGTCTTTCTCGAAGTCCTTGAGCTGAGCCTTTGCCAGCTTACGCATTTCGCTCCAGCGCTGCTCGAACGACTTGATGCTCTTCAGTTGCATTGCTGCCCCCATGGTCGTCAGGGTCGATGCCCCGGTGAAATGGCCGCTTCCTCGGTGTTGGAGGCCCGACGCGCGGCCGACACTCCAGCAGGTGGCAAAGGTGCGCCACGACCATGGGTTCCTCGGCCGAGACACGCCTCTCGAAGCGCGGACTCCACTTCGCGACAAGGCACCTCACACCCGGACACAGTGTACAGCAATGCTCCCGGGCCGGGCAAGGTAAGAGATCACAGGGGAGGACCAGGTCGGGCACAGGCTCTTGGGAGGGCTACCCTCGATTGGCTGGGGATCGACTTGCGGGGTAGCTTATGCCCGACCGCCGTTCAGCCCGATCACCCTCCAGCCGCGACCCGCCAGCCGATGCGCTCGACCCCGCTGCTCGTGGCGATGGCCCTGATCGCCGGGCCGGCCATGGCCCAGGATCTCACCGCCATCAAGGCGGGACAGCTTATTGATGTGGAGCGGGGTGAGGTTCGCTCCAACCAGGTGATCCTGGTCCGGGGCGAGCGGATCGAAGCGATCCAGCCCGCGAGTGTCCCGCTCCCCAGGGGCGCGACCGTGATCGATCTCTCGGGGTATACCGTGTCGCCCGGGCTGATCGACTGCCACACCCACATCGCCGATCCGATCGAAACCTCCAGCTCGGCAGATCCGCTCACCCACTCCGCCGCCCAGAACGCCTTCACCGGAGCCCGGCAGGCCCGGGCCACCCTCCTCGCCGGGTTTACCGCGGTGCGGGATGTGGGTACCTACCGCGCCTTCGTGGATGTCGCCCTGCGCGACGCGATCAACGACGGTACGGTGATCGGCCCCCGGATGAAGGTTGCCGGGGCGTATATCACGGTATCTTCGGGGGGTGGGGAGGTCACCGGCCTTGCCCCCGATGTGGTCCTGCCACCGGACTTCCGCCGGGGGGTGGCCAACTCGGTACCGGAGGTGCGGCAGCGGGTACGAGAGCTGCTCAACGGCGGGGCGGACTTCATCAAGATCATCGCAACCGGTGCGGTGCTGACCCCCGGCACCCTGCCGGGCGCGCCGGAGTACACCGAGGAGGAGATCCGGGCGGCGGTGGAGGAGGCCGCGAACTATGGCACGTTCGTCGCCGCCCATGCGCACGGCGCCGAGGGGATCAAGCGGGCGGTGCGGGCCGGAGTGCGCTCGATCGAGCATGGCTCCCTGGCGGACGACGAGGCGCTGCGGCTGATGAAGGAGCACGGCACCTGGCTGGTAGCGGACATCTGGAACGGGGACTATATCGACTCCGTCGGGACACGTGACCACTGGTCCGAAGAGATCCTGCGGAAGAACCGAGAGACCACCGAGACCCAGCGGACCGCGTTTCGAAAGGCGGTTGCCCTGGGCGTGAACCTGGCCTACGGTACCGACAGCGGGGTCTATCCCCACGGCCTCAACGCCAACCAGCTGCCGTACATGGTCAAGTACGGCATGACGCCGATGCAGGCCATCCAGTCGGCCACCATCAACGCCGCCCGGATGATGGGGTGGGATGGCCAGATTGGCTCGCTGGCTCCGGGCAAGTACGCGGACCTGGTCGCGGTCCAGGGCGACGTGCTCAAGGATGTGGGGCGGTTTCGGTCGGTGGCGTTCGTGATGAAGGGCGGTGCCGTGGTGAAGCCGTTGGCGGGGCGTTAGGCGACCGGCGACAGCGCTCAATCCCCGATCTCGTGACCGGGATGCTCGGAGATCCCTCGCTTCGCTCGGGATGACAATGAGCCACTCAATAGATCACAGCGCATCGGCCGGGCCCCGCTACGCTTTGCTGCTGGTCCTCGCCCTCGCCGGCTGCTCCCGCCGGCCACCGGTGGGGCCGGTGACGGCGCGGGACCCGGCCGAGGTTGCAGTGATCGTGGAGAGCCAGTATGCGGGGATGGTGACCGTGTACCTCGACGCGAGCGGCAACTCCACCCGTCTTGGCGAGATCCACTTCCAGGAGAGTCGTTCCTTTGTGGTGCCGTGGCGGACGTTCGGTGATGGCGGGTCGCCCCGGCTTCGGGGCGAAGTCATCGGTTCGTCTGAGCGGGTGGTAACCAGCGACCTGCAGGTCAGTCCGGGGAGCGTGGTCCGTTGGACCCTCACTCCCCGGCTGAGCATGTCGTACTACGCGGTCTACTGACTCAGGGCGTCGTCGGATCGCAATCCGACGGGCTGTAGTTGGGGTTGTTTTCCACCGACTGCGGAATGGTGAGCGAGACCTGGTTGCTGTAGATCCCGCCGGACTTGTGGTAGTTCCCCTCCGGAAACACCGTATTGACCGCCAGCCCATACTGCCGTACCAGGCGGCGCAGGTCGCCCAGCCGGTGGCCCGTGGCGTACAGCCACAGCGCCCGCTCGCGGAAGAGCTGGGTCCGGGCCGCGGCGGCGTTGCCGGGGACCGCCAGGTTGCCCAGTCCGATCGAGGCCCGCAGGGTGTTCAGGATGGTATTCATTGCCGCGAAGGCGTTGGTCCGGAGCCGGGCCTCCGCCTGGATGAGGCGGGCCTCGATGCCGTCCGCCACCGGGATCGATGTGCTCGCATCCGGATACTTGAGCAGGCTGAAGAGGTCGGTCTGGGTGTCGAGGCCGGTGGTGCCGGTCGAATCGAACGGGACCCTCGGGTCCGCGGCGTCACGGAATCCGAGTCCGTTCCCCCCCTCGAGATTGGCCACGGACCACAACCCGTCCCGCCCGAAGACGAAGGGCTGGTTCTGCAGCCGGGCGGGAGACTCCGCGTGCTCCGAGAGATAGGCAAAATCGCTCGGCACGGCGGCCACGATGGTATCCGCGACGGCGGCGCTGTCCCGGTTGAGGTAGGCCCGGGCCTTGCCGATCCGGGCGAGGGCCTCGATGTCCGAAGTCAGCCCCGGGGAGGCGAGGGCCGAATCGAACCGGGTGATCGCGATCTTGAGACTGCTGTCCTGGCTCACCGGGGTGCCATAGGTGATCTTGCCGTTCACGCTCTTGCTGTACGGCACCGCCGGGCAGAAATCCTCCGCGAAGTACACGTAGGTGAACCCGGCGAGCGCCAGCATCTCCGGGATGCCGGGATCGCTGTCGCCATCGACCGAGTACTTGAGCAGCGCCTCCGCCGCGTCCTCGGACGAAGCACGCGCCCGGTGGAGCGCCAGGTACTGCGCGTCGAGATTGGGGTTGAGGTCGGTGGCGCCGCGCTGGTCGATCTCCTGTTCGGAGGGCGGGGTGGTGGCGAAGATGAACTCGTCCGCCATCAATCCGGTGAGCAGGATCTCGCCATCGGTGTTGATGCCGTCTCCGTCCTTGGCGAAGGTGAACTGGGAGATCGCGCCGAGCCGGCGGCTCTGCGCCCCTTCGGGGGTGTTCAGGTCTCCCGGGTTCACCGTGTCGGGCTGGTTGGTGTCGAGCAGGCCGCAGGCCGGCGTGAGGAGCGCGGCGGCCAGCAAGCTCGCAACGTGAAGCGGTCGCATGGTCGGTTTCCTCAGAAGCTGGCGTTGATGCGAGCGACCCAGAACCGGGTAGGCGGTTGGGCCTCGAAATCGCTGGTGAAGAAATTGGACTGGCCGAAGGAGTTCACCTCCGGGTCCACCCCCGAGTAGTCGGTGATGGTCCACAGGTTCCGGCCGGCCAGGGTGAGGCTCAGGCGGTCGGCCCCGACCAGATGGGCCCACTGGTCGGGGGCGCTGACCGTCACCGACAGCTCGCGCAGCTTGATGAACCAGCCGTCCTCGAAGAAGCCCAGCGCGTTGCCTGCTCCCGGCAGGGAGAGCGCCTGGGCAAAGGCCTGCTCCCGGAGCGGTGCGGTGCGGTCGTACAGGCCGCGGCAGTTGCCCACCGAGAAGCAGCGGAACTGCTCGATCGAGTTGTCCACCTTGAAGCCGCCGCGGTAGTCGAACTGGGTACCGATCCGGAGCCGGCCCTTGAGCAGGCCCACGGTCGTGTTGAGCGAGGCCTCCTTGGTCGGCAGGGCGCTCCCCTGGAACTTGTCGGGCCCGAGCGACACTTCGCCGATGTCGATGATCCCGTCCTTGTTGGCATCACTGTAGATCACCGTGGGCGACCACAGCCCGCCGGCGGGGTAGCCCTTGACGTGGCGCTGGTAGAAGCCCACCAGGATCGGCTTCACCCCCTTGCCGAGGTCCAGCACCTTGTTGCTGGTAGTGGAACCGCTCACCTGCAGATCCCAGGTGAGTCCGGGCCGGTCGATGATCCGGGTATCGACCGCCAGCTCGAAGCCGTAGTTGCGCAGCTTGCCCAGGTTGAAGAACTGCGAGGCGGTGGTGCCCGCGGACGGGTCCACGTTGCGCTGGACCAGCGCATCGCGGGTCTGCTTGTGGTAGAAGGTGAACTCGATCCCGACCCGGCTCTCGAACAGCGAAGCGTCCAGGCCCAGCTCGAGCTCCCGCGAACGTTCCGGCTTGAGGTCGGGGTTGCCGAGGTTGCCGAGCTCTACCCCGACATCGGGGGTGCCGTCCTTCTTGGAGGCGACCGCGACGAAGAACTCGCGGGCATCGTTGGTGCCCGGCTGCTGGCCCGAGGAACCGAACGCGCCGCGGATCCGCAGGGTCTTGATCCACGAGGAGTGGAAGAACGGCTCCTCCGACAGCAGGTAGGACAGGCTGGCCTTGGGATAGGTGACGGCGTTGAAGTTCTTGCCGAAGGCGCTGTTGTCGTCGAATCGGAGCGCCCCGGTCAGGAACAGCCGCTGCTTCAGTCCCATTTCCTGTTCCACATAGGAGCCCACCGAGCGGGACTCGATGGTCTGGTCGGAGGCCTCGGTGATCCCCGCGCCCCCGATGGTGCCGGAGCCGGCCGGGAGAATCCGCCCCTGGGCGAAGTTCGCCTCGGTCAGGTCACGGTAGAACTGGCCGCCGATCGAGGTCTTGCTGGTCCACGCCGGGCTCAGGTTGAACCGGCCGGTGGCGGCCAGGTCCACCGAGGTCTGACTGATCTGGGCCCGGTTGTTCTGCTTGAGGCCCCGCCGGTTCTCCCCGAAATCGGCCACCTGCCCGGTGGGGAAGAACTGCACGTCGGTCCGGTTGGTCACGTCGTAGCCGACGGTCGCCCGGGTCGTGAGCCAGCCGGTCGGGCGCCAGTTGGCGGTAAGCCCGCCGGTGAACCGTTCCACTCCCTGGTTGACCAGCTCCGCGAACAGTTCGGAGGGCGTGAAGAACCAGCCGTTGTTGAAGGTGGGCAGGAAGTTGCTCGACTCCCCGCTGCCGACGATCGTCAGGAAGCTGTTGTCGTTCTCCACCAGGCGGGTGTCGCTGGAGACATAGCCCACGGTGGCGGTGACGTCGGCGTTGCGCGACACGTTGGCCGTGATATTGGCGCGCAGACTGGTGCGCTGCGTCGCGTTGGGACGGAGCTGGTTCTGCGGCGTGCTGCCCCGGAGCGCGTTGATGGAGTCCTCGTAGACCTGGGGCAGGCGATAGACCCCGTCTTCGCTGGTATACTCGGTCGACAGGAAGTAGGTCAGCAGGTCGCCCCCGCCCGAGACATTCACCCCGTACTGCTGGTGCAGTCCCGCCTTGAACGGCCGCTGCTTGGAGTCCTGCAGCGGCGTGTACTTCTCTACGCTGGTCTGGGTGCAGAGGCCGTCAAGGTTCGCCTGGATCGTGCAGAACCCGTCGAAGTCCGCCCCGGTGGCCGCGGTGGTGTCCCGGCCGAAGTAGTTGAGCGGGTAGGTATGCGGGTCGGTGTTGGCGCCCATCTCCGACCAGGCATTCCAGCGGGGCCGGCCCGCACGGCCCCGCTTGGTGGTGATCCGCACCACCCCGTTGGCCGCCTGGATGCCGTACAGCGTGGCGGCCGCCGGGCCCTTCACGATCTCGATGTCTTCGATCTCGTCCGGGTTGAGGTCGTTGATCCGCGACACCGACTGGCCGGCCAGGTCGATCGAGAGCGAATTCGAACCGCTCTCCATCCGGATGCCGTCGATGTAGTAGAGTGGCTCGTTGGAGAGCGAAATGCTGTTGGACCCCCGGATCCGGATTCGAGTACCGGTTCCCACCGTGCCGCCGCTCTTGAGCACCTGCACCCCCGCCGCCCGCCCGGAGATGAGGTTGCCGAATTCGGTGATCGGCTGGGTCTCGGCTACCGATGCGGCATCGATCGTGGAGACCGCGTTGCCCACTTCCAGCTTCCGCTGCTCGCCGGTGGCGGTGGTCACGATCTCGTCCAGCTGCACCGGCGCCTGCGCCAGCGCGAAGTCGAGCACCGCGGTTTCGCTCGGTCCGACCGTCACCGAGTCCACCCGCGGCTGGTAGCCGATGCGGAGGGCGCGGATCTGGTAGCGGCCCGGCTGCACGCTCCGGACGGTGTACCGCCCCTCCTGGTCGGTCGTTTCGATAATCGACGTGCCCGTGACCAGTACCCGGGCACTCTCCAGCGGCGCTCCATTGGACTGGTCGGTGATCTTGCCGGTAATGCGGCCCGCCTGTGCCATGGCGGCGCCACTGGCCCCCATGACGAGCAGCAGAACGACCGCGCTAACCCGGATGCTCTTACCAGCCGGTTCAGGGATCATGCGATGCTCCCAGCAGATTGGATACTGCGGTTCAGTCGTCTCGTGGCCATGAGGCCGGGGGAGAAGATGCGCCCCGTCGCGGGGTTGCCGATGCAGGAAGTGACAGGATCGGTCTGGCGTCGCGTTGGTGCGGCGCGAACTCTGAGGACTGCCTGTCGTTAATACCCGAAACAGCGCGGGAACACAAGGGTCTGTGCCCGGGTGTCTCCACCGACGGCCCCGGCCGCGGACTGGTTACATGGCGCGGGTCAATGCGCCCGGATGGTGCAAGGCGCAGCGACGGTCCGGAGACTTCGCCAATGTCGCCCTGGCGATCGACAACGGCTATATCCAGGTGAGCCACAATCCGGCGATGGTCGGCTATGTCCAGTACTTCTACCAGCCGAACCGGATCGAGCTGCCGGACCCCCCCCAGGCCGCGGCCGCGATCGCCGACCTGGTCCACCTGAGGAAGCCGGTCGCCGATGCGCTGCTGAAGATGCTGTACGATGGCATCCGGAAGGCCAACTTCTACCGCGATCGTGCCGGCAAGTCCCGGGCGTACGACGGGCTGCCGGATGCCTACTGCAGCCTGCTGTGCTCGCCGGCCGCGACTGGGTTTTTTCGCATCCGGGCGCATGGTCGTGGTACACGGGACCGCCGGGAGCGCGCCTATCGTCTCGCATGCCCAAGACCAAACGCCCGCCCGCCCCGCGCCAGCCCCGCTACGAACGCCTGACGGCCTGGCAGGCGGTCCATGATCTTACCCTGGCGATCTACCGCGAGACCTTCTCCTGGCTCGAGGAACACCGGCAGGTGCTGGCTGATGAGCTGCGCACTTCAGCCACTGCCGCGGCTACCGCCATCGTACTCGGTTCAATGGAGACGGATGCCAGGGGTTTCCGCAGACACCTGAGTGTCGCCCTTGGCAAGCTGGCCCGGGTGGATTCCACCTGGGAACTGGTACAGCGTCTCGAGGTGGTACAGCCGGAGCAATGGGGTGAGATCGAAGCCAAGCGGGATCACGCCGAGCGGCTTACTCGCGGGTTGTACGCGGCGCTGGGGCGGACGGAGAAAGGCCGGGAGGGAAGGAGCGGGTCCTCTACGGGGCCAGGCTCTTGGTGAGAATTACCTGATCGTCGCCCGGTGCGTAGAAGTCAGGCACCACGGCCACGGCCCGGTAGCCTCGGGTCTCGTAGAACCGCCGCGTCGGGGTGTAGTCGGGGCGTCCCGATGTATCCACTGAAATGAGCCGGGCCCGGCCCTTGAGCCGGGACTCCATTTCTTCGACCAGGGCAGTGCCCACCCCGCACCCCTGGGCAGCGGGATCGACCGCCAGCCAGTAGAGATCCCAGGTGCCATCGGTGCAGGGGGTGGCGCCCCAGCAGATCCAGCCCATGAGCGCGCCGTCCAGCTCGGCGCCGAGGGTGTAGTACGGGAGCTCGGGCGCGGCGGGCGCGGCGGGAGGGGCGGAAAAGGCGGGAGAGGCGGAAGAATTTCCCGCCGCTTCCGCCCCTCCCGCCGCCTCAATCGCGTCCGCGAACACCTCCGCGGCAATGCCCAGCTCTTCCTCGCGGAATACTCCGGTGGCGCGGGTGAGTTGGGCGATGCGGGCTGCGTCAGCGGTCGTCAGATCCCGAAGACGAGGCTGGACGCGGGTGGTCATGTGGCGGTGGCGGCCGCGCCGACGGCCAGGGCCGCCGCGGCCTGGCGGGAGGTGGACCGGCTCAAGGCCTCGTCCACGATCCGGGCGATCAGTTCCTCGTATTCCCAGTCGCACGCCTTGGCCATCCGGGAGAGACCGGCCGAGTCGGAGATGTCCGGATTCGGGTTCACTTCCAGAATGAACGGCTGTCCGGTCGCGTCCACCCGGAGGTCTACCCGGCCATAGCCCTCGCCGCCGCACAGCTCGTCCCACCCCTGCCGGGCGACCGTGACGATACGCTTCTGCACCTCAGGCGTGAGGTCGGCTGGGCAGACGGGCACCGACCCGAGGTCCTCCGGGCTCCCCACGTCCCACTTGGCGGCGTAGGTGAGGATGGGCCAGCTGCCCTCTGGCATATTGTCAAAGCAGAGCTCGGCGATCGGGAGCACCTGGTCTCCGACAAAGCCCACGTTGAACTCCCGGCCCGCCACGTACTCCTGGACCAGGACCTCCTCCCACTGCTCGGCCATCTCCGCCAGGCGTTTCTTGAGGGCGCGCTTGGTGGTGCAGACGGAGCCGATATCGATCCCGACACTGGCGTCTTCGGCGGCCGGCTTCACGATGACCGGGAGGGTCATGTCATTGGGCACTTTGTTGCCCGCCGCCAGCAGAAATCGGGGAATGGAGACCCCGCTCCGGGCGAGCAGGGTATTGGCGACGTGCTTCCGGTGGGCGACCGAAACTGCCCACGGCTTGCAGCCGGTGTAGGGGATCCCGGTCAACTCGAGGGTCCCGACCACGAAGTCCTCGTAGCGGGAATTGCCGCCGATCCCCTCGCAGAGGTTGAAGACCAGGTCGGTCCGGCGCACCCGGCTGAGCCAGCCGAAGTCGTCCGGCCGGCGGACCGCCACCAGCGTGGTCTCGTGACCCCTCGCCCTCAGGGCCACCTGGACTTCCTTCACGCTGTCGACAACCGACGCCACGTCCTTCGCGTCCCAGGTCTCCCAGCCGCCATCGTACAGGATCGAAACCTTCACGCAGCCGCCTCGGCAAGGAGGGATCGCCCGCTGATGCGTCGCCACGCGATGTCGGCGACGGTACGGATGAGCTCGTCATAGCTCATGCCGGCGGCGCGGGCGGCCTTCGGGAGGCAGGAGTTGTCCCGGGGGTCGGGCAGGATCCCCGGGAGAGGATTCAACTCCACCACGTTCGGCACCGAATTGCCGTCACAGCGGATGTCGACCCGGCACCAGTCCCGGCATTCGAGGGCGTGGTAGGCGCCCAGTGCGGCCGCCCGTATGGCGGTCGCCAGTCTGGCCGGGATCTTGGCCGGGCACTCGAACATCTCCAGCGGATCAGAAGGGTCGTCCCAGATCCATTTGGCCTCGTAGCCATAGATCGGGGGAGCGCCCGAGGGAAGCTCGTCGAACCGCATCCCTACGATAGGGAGGCAATGGGCGTCCTTGCCGTTCCCCATGATCCCCACGGTGAACTCGGCCCCGGGGAGATAGGCTTCCACCAGGACGGGCTCGCGGTAGGTGGCCAGCAGGTAGTCCACCTGCTTGACCAGCTCCTTGCGGGTGTTGCAGAGGCTCTTGACGCTTACACCCTTGCCCGAGCCTTCGAAGGCCGGCTTGGCGAACAGCGGGAAGGGCAGGCTGCAGGCCCGGGCATCCGCCGCGCTCTCGGCCAGGATGAACGGCGCGGTGGGGACGCCGCGCAGCTGCAGGACCTCCTTCGCGCGCCCCTTGTGGAGGGCGAGCGAGAGCGTAAGCGGGTCGGAGGCGGAGTACGGCACACCGAGGAACTCGCAGATCGCCGGGACGTGGCCTTCCCGGTTCCGGCCGTACAGCCCCTCGGCAACGTTGAACACGAAGTCGGGTCGGGCCGCTGCCAGTCGGGTGGGGAAGTCCTCGATCGCCTCGATCCGAATCACCTCGCCCAGCGGACGCAGCGCCCGCTCCACCGCGTCGATCGTGGCGGGTTCATCCCACTCGGCGTACAGGTCGGGTTGCTCGAGGTCGTACCGGAGGGCCCTGGAGGAGTGCTCGGAGTCGGCGGGGGAGTCGAAGCTCGCCCCGGCGGGAGTGGCCGGCGCCGCTGGTTTCAGGTTATAGGCAAGTCCGATCCGAACTGCCAAACGGGTCCTCTTCGAGTCTGGTCACCGCGGTCTGATCTGCAAAAAAGGCCGCCCAAGTAGAGCAGGCCAAAGCGGTGTAGTGCAGGATCCAGACCTAAAATAAGAAACAGCATTGAAACGCACAATAGTTTTTCAGTGATTTCGTCGACTTTCTTTGGCCGTTAGCCATTGGCCGTTAGCCATTGGCAGTGCGTCAGAGGAGGAATCGATCGCTGATTTCGACGCGACTCATAGCTCTTGGCCCTTCAGCGGGAGCCTTACAGCCGATGCGATGCACTCGCGGCGGGCTCAGCAGCGTGCGTCGAATGGTCCTTCGTCGCGCATTTCGCAAGAAAACGACCCTCTCTGCAGTAGGTAGAGAGGGTCGGGCTGCGATGTCGGCTGTGGGCTATAGGCCAACGGCGAACGGCGAACGGCTAAACCTTGTGATACCCCACCCGACCCGCCTCTGACCCCTCGCCGGTCTGATAGATCTCGAAATCCGCAAAGAACGCGGGGGCCTCCCCCTGAAGCAGCCGCAGGGTAGCGACCGCCATCCGGCGGATCTCCAGCTCGGCGCCCTCTCCCAGCCGGAGCTCCAGCATCGTCCGCCAGGCCCGGATATTTGCACTGACCACGATCTTTACCTCAGTGGCGTTGGGGAGCACGCTGCGGGCGGCCTCGCGGGCCATTTTCCGCCGGTGGACCTTGTCGGTCACCCACTCGTACTTCTCCATCAGCCGGCCCACCGCCTGGACGTACGCCTGCTGCGCAGCTTCAACCTGGGCGGTCCACTCCGCCTCCATCCGGGCATCCCCCTGGATGGCGGGTGGCATCACGAAAGCCGCTTGGGACTCGTCGACATAGCGCTGCGACAGCTGGGAATAGCCGAATCCCGCCCGGTGGCGCACCAGCTCATGGCTGCATGACCGGCTGATCCCCTCGATCAGGACCACGTACACCGCGTGCTCGAACACCGACCCGTGTCCTTGCTTCAGGATGTTGGTCAGGTACTCCGCCGTGGTGCGTCCGGCGGGGTTACCCTGGCTCATATAGCAGATGCGCCCAGCGAACTCGGCCAGCCGCTCGCCATCCGAGGCGGGGCCTTTCCACTGGACCGGCAGATGAACCGGCTCGGTGAACTGTGGCCGGGCGAGGAGGGAAAGGCGAGGGGTTCGGAGGATTTCCATGAGCGCTTCGGTTGGGTGTTTAGGCATCAGGCGTCAGGGTGTCGGATAGCGTGTGCCGGTCGTTGAGCGGGCTCGGTGTCATCCCGAGGGCCGCAGGCACGAGGGATCTCCGAGCGTCCTGACCTCGGGCTTCGGGCAAGTCGGAGATCCCTCGCTGCGCTCGGGATGACAGCCGCTCCGATCGGAATGGTGATCGCGAGGCTCACAACTCACGCCTGACGCCTGGCGCCTCTTTGGCGATCTCCATCCGACTCCTGGCGTACCCACCCGTCCGCTCGATCTCTCGCAGCGCGCGGGCAATGTCGTCCGGAATGGGGGCTGCGGCAGCGCCCATCTTGAGGTGCTGCAGGGGCGACCCGCCCAGGTCCAGTTTCACGCCGGGGTTGAAGATACCCAGGGGGTCAAAGGCCGTCTTGACCTGGTGGAAGAGACCCATGATCTCGGCACCATACAGCCCCTCCAGCAGGGGCGCGCGCAAGCGGCCGTCCCCGTGTTCCCCGCTTACGGTCCCCTCCAGCCGTATCGCCGCTTCGCTGACCTCCCGGAACAGCGCCTCGATCCGCTCCGGCCAGTCGGCCCGGGCCAGCTCGGGCAGGACGTTGACATGCACATTGCCGTCACCGGCATGGCCGAAGATGACGACGGTCAGGTCCTGGCGCCGAGCCGCGTTTCGCACTGCTGCCACGTACTCACCGAGCCTGGGCAGCGGAACGCAGCCATCCTCGATGATCTGCATCGACCGGCGGTCGGGCGGAAGCCCGGCGAGGATGGGGCTCGCCGCGTGCCGGAGGGCCCACAGGCGCTGCTCCTCCG
This sequence comes from Gemmatimonadota bacterium, assembly GCA_041499215.1. Lineage (GTDB taxonomy): Bacteria > Gemmatimonadota > Gemmatimonadetes > Gemmatimonadales > GWC2-71-9 > JADJOM01. Next base: position 12,807 of record JBGQJV010000078.1, read on the forward strand.
CAGGTGTGAGCGCGGTCGCCACGTCCAGTGCGATGTGCTTGAGCGCCCGCACTGCATCGCCAGCCACCCCCCGGGCCGCCATTGCATCGTTTCGCTCGAACTCGACCAGCAGCACCGCCTCGGCGGAGGCGGGCAAGCCGGCCCCAGCGTCCCCGCTCTCCGTTCCCCTGATCAGGTCCAGAAAGGTGCGGTCCAACAGCTCCACGGCGGATGGATCGAGGACCACCAGTGCCCGCACCGCCGCTTCGAGGTCTTCTAATGAGGCGAGGGCGATCCTGAGCCCCGAGCGCGCCGGGGGGATGGGATCGAGTCGCCACTGGATCGTCGTGATGAACCCCAGGGTCCCTTCCGCGCCGATCACGAGATCGAGGTCGTCGCCGGATGAAAGCCACTGGTCGAGCGCGTAGCCCGCCGTGTTCTTCCGGGTCCGGGGGAAGCGCCCGGCTATGGTCGAGCGCGCCGCTTCGATGGCGGGAAGGGCGTCCTGGTGCAGGCGCCGGATCGCCGCGAGGGGCGGCGGAGAGGGCGGGAGATGTCCCTCCACGTTTCCGCCTTTTGCTCCACTTCCGCCCTTCCCGCCGCCTCGGCGGAGCCACCCCACTTCACCATCGGCCGTCACCAACTCGAGCGCCTCCACCCACGGCCGCACCGGTCCGAAGCGAACGGTACGGGGACCCGCGGCATTGGTGGCCACCATGCCGCCCAGAGTCGCCCAACCGCTGCTCGAAGGATCGGGCGGAAGGCGGAGTCCGTGTTGCAACGCGGCCCGGGTCAGCTCGGCCTGGGTGATGTTGGCGCTGGTGATCGCGGTACGCGCGCCCGGGTTCAGCTCGAGGCGTCGCGGCATTCGCTCACGCAGGTCGACGATTACCCCGCTGCCGACCGCACTTCCTGGAATGCCGCTGCCGGCCCCACGCGCGGTCAATCCAATGCGATGTTCCCCGGCCCACCGAATGAGGTCCCGAAGATCGGCCAAAGAGGTGGGCGTGGCAACGCCCGCAGGCACAATCCGGTAAATCCCGGCTCCCTCCGCATACGCGGCCAGAATCCGAGGATCGGTCTGAATCAAAGGAGGATCGGACTTCGGGTGAGGCATGGCGGAAACGTAGGCCGCCGTCCCTTGACAAGGAATGGCGGCCGGGAAAGTCTTAGCGAACATGTCGGATATCCAGCGGGCGCAGCTGATTCACATTGACGTCGATCGCCGCCTCGGCCATGAATGGGACGAGTGGGACGGCAACCCGTTGCCGAACGCGGGCAACTACGACAGTCCTCCAATGCTGTTCTTCGGCTGGTCGGCCGCCGCCATCGGCGCGCTGCTCGGTGTCGTGGCGCTCGCGCTTTACCTGCTGGCACCCCGCCTGGCCCTGGTGGCGGGCCCGATCCCGGGAGTGCTCTGGCTCACCCTGGGCGGCCTCGCCGGGCTAGCCTGGGTCTGGTGGGGACTCCTCCTCCTCTCCTACCTCCTACGCCGCCCGCTTCTTCCCGAACGCCTGGCCGAGAGGGGTCCCTACCTCCGACTCATGCGGCTCACCTCACGAGTGGCCGATCGCTTCGGGCGGCGGGACTGGGTCGAGAACGCGGCGGTGAAGGTGTACGATGCCCTGGCGCTGGATCGGGGGCGCAAGGTCGGGAAGGGCGAGTTGCTGCTGCTGATCCCCCGCTGCCTCTCACGCGCCGCGCTGGACGGCGTCCTGGCGATCGCCGGCAGATACGAGGTGCCGGTGTTCGTCGCTACCCGCGGTCAACTGGCTCGCCGGGTGATCCGCGAGCGTCGTCCCCGGGCGGTGGTGGCGGTGGCCTGCGAACGCGACATGGTGAGCGGACTGCACGACGTCGCAGGCAAGATTCCCGTGCTTGGTCTCACGATGACTCTGCCCGCCGGGCCGTGCAAGGATGCTGGCGTGGATCTGGTGCAGCTGGAGGAGTGGGTCAGGGCGTACGTGAGCTAGACGGTCGCGACGGTCAGGACGGTCGAGACGGACATATCCGCCTCACCGCCGACCGCCGGGTCCGTCCCGTCCGTCCGGAACCTACGGAAGCAGTTCCTTGGGAACAGGATTCCCTGCTCTTTCGTCATCCCACACCACCGATGCGATCCACCAGCGCGACCCATCATTGAACAGCTGGATGCTGTTGACGCCCCGGCCGATCACCGGCCCGTCCTGGCGCTGGCGCATTTCGTAGCTGCTGAACACCTGGGTCACGTTGCCGAAGCACCGGGTAGCCCGGCGCAGCTCGGTCTCGAAGAACCCCTGCTTGACCATCCCCCCATTAGCACCGTCCACGAACTGCTGGTGCGTCATCGTGGCTGCACTGGTCTTGCCGTCCTTGCCGACGTTCACCGAGACGAAGCGAATCTCCGGGATGTAGAGCGTCCGGTCTCTGCTCCATTGGCGCGGCTGTCCCGCCGCCCCGGAGACGACCTCGTAGAAGGCGCGCCTGATTCCGTCCAGCGACCCGACGTCCTGTGCACTGGCGCTGACGGTGGGGACATCGACGTGCTGCTGGGCGTTGAGGACGGACGTGAGGGACAGGAGTGCGAGCAGAACGGCAGCCTGGCGTTGCACAACGCAGCTTCTCATGAGGACTCCGGGTGCGAGAGGAGGATCCGGCGGTCTCTCGTACGGGGTCACGGTTTGGCAGGTTCCGTGGCGGGCTCCGTGGAGTAGAGTTTGGCGAGCTCGGTGATGATCTCGGTCATCCGCTTGCCGATCGGGTGATCCGGCGGGACCTGGCGATCGAGGGCCCTGGGGGAGAGACTCGGGTCGGCCAGCGGGCGGAATACAGTCTCGATCACCACCCGGCTGTGCCCGGGGCGCGAAGGGTCCACCCAGGCGCGGACCTGCACCACGTCGGGTCCCAACCGTCGGCCGTGCGAGATCCGCTTGTCACGCACGTTGAACCAGGCGGTCTCCACCACGCCATCCCTGGGCTCGACCCGGGTCAGGGGCAGGCTGTCATCCTTGAGCACATCGGCCAGGGCCTCGGTCGCCTGCCGCACACCCAGTTCGATCTCGGTCTGGGGCGCGCCAGTGACCGGAGGGAAGTAGGGCCTGGTGCTGGTCGCCTTGCATCCGACGACGAGGGCCAGGACGACGAGGATCCAATGCCTAGGGACCGGTTTCAAGTTCCGAGTTCCGAGTTCCGAGGTCTCAGTTCACCGCCCAACCGCTCACTTCTCACTCCTCACTTCTCACTTCTCACTCCTAGAGCCCGAGCTCCACCGGCACCGGCGGATCCTTGGCATAGTCGTAAAAGCCTCGTCCGTTCTTCCGGCCGTACAGCCCGGCAACGACCATCCGGCGGAGCAGGGGAGGCGGGGCGTAGCGGGTCTCGCGATACTCCTCGAACATGATGTCGCCGATCCGGGCGAGGGTATCGAGCCCGACGAAGTCAGCCAGTGCGAGCGGGCCCATCGGATGACTCGCACCGAGGCGCATGGCGGTGTCGAGGTCGGTCACCGAGGCGACGCCGCGCTCCACCGCCCGGATCGCGTCCAGGATGAACGGCACCAGCAGCAGGTTCACGATGAAGCCGGAGCTGTCCCGCGCGGCGACCGGCTCCTTTCCTACCCGGCGTACGAAGCCAAACAGCTGGTCGACCGTCTGCTGGCTGGTGCCGATGCTGCGCACCACTTCCACCAGGGGCATCAGCGGCACCGGGTTGAAGAAGTGCAGGCCCGCAAAGCGATCCGGACGGGTGGTACCCGCGGACATCGACGCGATCGTCAGGCTCGAGGTGTTGGAGGTGAAGATCGTGCGGGGCGGGCAGAGTCGGTCGAGCTCGGACCAGAGCTCACGCTTGATCACCGGATCTTCGGTGACGGCTTCGATGATCAGGTCGCATGCGGTAAGGTCGGCCAGGTCGATGACAAAGGCCAGCCGTCCCAGGGCCGCCTCGCGGTCGCCGGCGCTCAGCTTGCCCTTCTCGACCAGCTTCGCGGTCGATTTCCCGATCGTGGCGCGACCCTTTTCGAGCTGGCTCGCGGCTGTGTCCCGGACCAGGACCCGATACCCCGCCTGGGCGGCTACCTGCGCAATGCCGCTGCCCATGAGCCCGCAGCCGAGCACGCCTACGGTTTCGATGGTTGGCATGGGCTATGGGTTATGGGCTTAGTCTATGAGCCAGCCGGCAGCATACTCGGCCAACGGCCAACGGCCAACGGCTGATGGCTGACGGCTTCACGACTGAATCGCCTTCCGCACTTCCTCGAGGATCGCGCCGACGACGCTCCCCGCGCGGGGCGGGAGGGCATGGCTGGGTTTCGCCTCGCCGCGCTCGAGGTGATCCAACGCCCGCTCCAGTCCCAGGCCAACCCGGTCCACCACCGGCCGGTACTGGCGCAGGATACCCCAGCCGGCGCCAAGGCAGAAGGGGAGCGGCGTCAGCGCAAGCCAGAGGTAAGGGCTCATCACGAAGAGCGCCGCCCCGCCGGCGACTGCGGTCGCCCCGAGGGCCGCCGCTCCGCCAATGAAGCTCCCGCGGCTCTGCCGCAGCTCCGCGGTGAGCGAAACGTGACAGAAGCCCGGCTCCAGAGCCATGACGGTCGCACTCACCAGGCTGGCCTTGCTCAGCATGAACGGGCGGTTGCCCTGAAACACCGCCGAGGAGCGCCGCAGCGCTCCCTGCACCCCGCCCACGGGCTCCCAGGTGATCCGACCCGGCTGCTGCCGCTGCAGGGTGAACAGCTCGTGGTTGTCCATGTACTGGAGCAGGCGTTGTTCCAGGTCGTCCTGCTCTCCACGCACCACGCGCTCCACCCGCACTGCTCCTGGGCCGATGGCCCGGTCGAGCCAGCCGCTTGGCGCCGGTGACAGTGCGCGGCTTCGCTCCTCCAGCATCGCCTGCTGCAGATACCGCTCCGGGATTCCGACTTCCTTGCCGAGGGAGATCACCTCCTCCGGCGAGAGCCCGTCGGCGATGTCCCGCTCGCCGGTCTGCAGTTCCGTGGCGCGCTGGATGATCCGCTCGATCGC
>JBGQJV010000079.1:0-17637 GCA_041499215.1 Gemmatimonadota bacterium
CACCCCGCCGACCTACGAGGCCGGCGCCTCGCTGCTGGTGGAGAACGAGCAGTACGACCTGCCGGAGATGACCAAGCGCCTGTCGAACGAGAGTGATGTCAACACCCAGCTCGAGGTGCTGAAGAGCACGGGACTGGCGGAGCGGGTGGCGCGGGAGCTGGCGCTGCGGGTGAGCACCACGGCGTACGCGAGCCCCCCGCTGCCCGGCGGTCTGGGCGACGGGATCGCGAGAATCCCCAGGCCGGTGCCGCGTTCCCGATTGTTCTCGGCCATCGCCGTGGGCGACAGCGCCGATACCGGACGGGTGATGCTCACCCGGCTCGAGGATGGCCGCTTCTGGGCGCTCGAAGTGGGGACCGGCGAGGTCATCGATTCCCTCCCGGTCGGCACCCCGGCCACGATCGGGGGGGTGACGTTCACGCTGGCCCCGGAGGCCACGGACTACCCGAGGATCCGCATCGAGGTCGGCACGCTGGCCGGGGCGGTCGAAGGACTCCGGCAGGAGGTCCGCATGACCCGCGCGGACCGTGACGTGGATGTGCTCTGGATCCGCTATCGCAGCCCCGATCCAGTGCTCGCCATGAAGGTCCCAGATCTGCTGGCCACCCACTACCTCGAAAGCCGGGTGGAACATTCCCGGTCCAAGATCGTGACCGCGGTCGGATTTCTGAGGGGCCAGGCGGACACCCTGCAGAGTCAGCTGCTCGCCGCCGAACAGGAGTTGCGGGACTACCGCCAGCGGCAGGGGATCGTGGATCTCCCGACCGAAGCCACCACCCAGGTGACTCAGGGCGCCGAAGTCGGCACCAAGCGGATGATGCTGGAGGCGGAACACTCCGCCCTCAAGCAGCTCATCGCCGACGCCGACACCGCCGGCAAGGGTTCCTCCGAGGGCTCGCCCTACCGCAGGCTGACGGGTTTTCCAACCCTGATCAACAACCCGGTGGTGACGGGGCAGCTGCACACCCTGAGCGACCTCGAAGACCAGCGGGCTCAGCTGCTGCAGCGGCGGACGCCGCAGGACCCCGACGTCCAGATGCTCGACCGGCGGATCGGTGACGTCGACGCCCAGCTGCGCGGCCTCACCAACGCCTACCTCGAAGGCCTCAACAACCAGATCGGCTCGCTGGACAATTCGCTCCGGACCCAGGCGGCGGCGGCCGTCCGGATCCCGACCAAGACCATGGACGAGGAGCGGCTGGCCCGGAAGCCGCGCCTGCTGGGCGACGTCTACGCCATGGTGCAGACGCGGCTGCAGGAAGCCCGCATCGCCGAGAGTGCCACCGATCCGGGAGTCAGAATGGTCGACCGGGCCGAGCTGCCCACCCGTCCGGTGTGGCCCCGGGCCAACCTGGTGCTGCTGGTGGCGCTCATGGTGGGCGTCCTCGGGGGCGGCGCCCTCGCCTGGATGCGCGAGGGACTGGACGGGTCGGTACACAGCCGCGCGGATGTGATCCGCGCCACCGGCGCGCCACTCCTGGGTCTCATTCCCCGGATCCGCATGCTGCGGCCCAAGTCGCACGCCGCCCCGCCCAGAGGGCTGCTCGCTGGCGCGCCCCGGGGGTTCGGTGCCCGGGCCAGCCGCCGGCGCGCCGAGCATTCCCACCGGGCCCTGCTGCTCGGCGGCAAGGACCGCTCCGGGGCTGCCCTCGAAGCGTACGCCTGGCTGGAGACCAGCCTGGCGCTCACCCGACCGGCGGACGCGCCACGCACCGTGGCCTTCACCAGCGCGCTCTCCCGCGAAGGGAAGACCATCAACGCGGCCAACCTGGCTCTCTCGGTCGCCAGACGCGGGAAGAAGGTGCTGTTGATCGACGCCGATCTCCGGCGGGGGATGATTCATCACCTGTTCGGGATCTCTCAGGAACGCGGGCTGGCGGATGTGCTCGACGGCCGGGTGCCCCTGCCGCAGGCGATCCGGTGCGTCCCGCTGGGTGAGGGCAGCGAGGTGCACGTGCTGCCCCGCGGGGAGACCGCGGGCCATCCCGCCTCGGCCTTCCGCTCGGACGCGCTCCGCGACCTGCTGGCGAAGCTGACGGGCGGCTATGACCTGATCATCATCGACTCTGCGCCGGTCAATCTGGTCAGCGACCCGCTGGTGTTGGCCGGCATGGTGGATGGCGTGATCCTGGTGGCGCGGGCGGGTGTGACCGAGGCTGGGGCACTGGCCGAGGCCGCCCAGCATCTTCGCGAGGCGGACGCGCCCCTGCTCGGTGTGCTGCTCAACGATATCGACCTCAAGCGGGACTCGAGCTACGACCAGGGGTATCGGTACCTCGACCAGGCGGGCACGTACGCCACGGCGGCTGGTGGCGGGACAGCGGTCCCGGTATGAGCACCACCGTCGCGCTGGTCTGCTCCGGCCTCGGCAACGTGAGGCGGGGATACGAAGCCTTTGCCCAGAGCCTGTTCACCGCGCTGAGCGGGGAGCCGTCGCTCGACGTCTGGCTGTTCAAGGGGGCGGGCGATCGCACCGCGCGACAGATCCCGCTCCCGCACCTGCGCCGGGCGGGCTTCACCGCGAGGCTCGCCGGCGAGCTGACCCGGCGGGGGCCCTACGTCGTGGAACAGGCGACCCTGACGGCCAGCCTGCTGCCGCACCTCCGCCGCGTCCGTCCCCGGCTGGTGTACTACTGCGACCCCAGCGTCGGCCGGCTCCTCTGGCACTGGCGCAAGCTGACGGGGGCCTCGTTCCGGCTGATCATGCACAATGGCGGCCCCCATCCTCCGCCATTCCGCTGGTGCGACCATGTCCATCAGCTCACTCCCACCGCGATGGCCGAAGCGCTCGGGGCCGGCGAGACGCCTGAGCGGCAGACACTGCTTCCCTGTGGCTTCCATTTCGGGCCGGTGCCGCGTCCGCTGTCCATGGGCGAGCGCTTCAGTCGTCGCCGGGCACTCGGCCTCCCCATCGAGCGGCCCGTGGTGCTGAGTGTCGGCGCGCTCAATCGCGGACACAAGCGGATGGACTACCTGATCGCCGAGATCGCGTCCCTGGGTGAAGCCCGGCCGTTCCTCGCCATGCTGGGGGAGTCGGAGAGCGAGACCGCCGCGGTGCGGGCCACCGCGGAGCTGCTACTTGGTCCGGAAGGGTTCGCCATGCGCACGGTGCCCCGGGAGCAGATGGACGACTACTACCGCGCCGCCGACGTCTTTGCGCTCGCCTCGCTGCGGGAGGCGTTCGGCCTGGCCTATGTCGAGGCGATGGCCCACGGGCTTCCGTGTGTGGCGCACGACCAGGCAGTCACGCGCTTCGTGCTGGGTGAGGAGGGGCTGCTGGCGGATCTGCGCGAGCGGGGTGCCTTGGCCGCCACCATCCGGTTCGCCCTCTCCCTGGAGGACAGCGGTGCACTCCGGGCCCGACGCCACCACGCGGTGCGCCAGCGGTTCGGCTGGCCGGCGCTGCTCGGGGACTACGTCGCGATGCTCTCCGAACGCGCGCTGCCACCGCCGCCTCGAAGCGCGCGGCTGGAGGAGACCGCCGGGGTGGCCGGATGACGGTGCTCGCAACCGCACCCGCACCGATCCGCCCCGACGACCCCGACGAGCAAGTGGTGCAGCGCGCCTCGGCGGGCGCCCGGCTGCTTACCGCGCGCGGCGTGGGCATGCGACTGATCAGCGTCGCCTCCAATCTGGCCCTGCTGGCGCTGGTGACGCCGGCGGACCTCGGCTTGCTGGCGGTGGTACGCGGGCTCACCGTCCTCGCCGGCAACACCACCGACTTGGGCTTTGCCTGGGCGCTGTTGCGACGCCAGGAGACACCCACCCGGCGGGAGTACGCCGCGCTGGCCGGAATCCAGCTGTCGATCGTCCTCGGGCTGCTGCTGATCGCCGTGGCGGAGCCGGGCTGGCTCGCGCGGGTAACCGTGGTCGCCCCGGAGTGGCGCTGGTGGGTGGTCGGCGTGCTGGCCACGACGCTCACCGTTCCGTTCGGGACCAGCGCCAAGATCCGGATTGAGCGACAGCTCGACTATCGCCGCATCGCCTTCTACGACATGTCCTCGGTGCTGCTGTTCAACCTCGCTCTGCTGGGCTTCGCCTGGGCCCGGAAGTTCGCGCTGGGCGTCTTCCTCGCGACCGGCGGGGTCATCCTCTATTCGAATCTGCTCCTGTGGATCTGGTCGCCGGGCCCCATGCCCAGTTTCCGGCCGAGGCGCTGGCGCCGCCTGGCCGGCGAGTTCGCCGGTTTCTCGGCCGGGCACGGGTGCTACCTGCTGTTCACCTCGGCCACCCCAATCGTCGTAGCCAACCTGTTCGGCCTGCCGGTGGCCGGGTTGTGGTCCTTCGCGGTGCGGCTGGGGAACGTCCTGCAGGTGGCGTTCGAGGGCTTCCGTCGCGCGGCGGTGCCGGCGGCGGCGCTGCTCAGTCGGTCGGAGGAGAAACTGCGCCGACTGGTAGAGGACTCCCTGCTCGGTGCCGCCCGGCTCACCGTCCCGGTCATTGCGGCGATGTACGCGGCGCTGCCCGCCGTGCCGCTGCTATGGCCCCGGTGGGAGCCGGCCGTCCCGGTGGGTCAGCTGTACCTGCTGGGCTTCGGCCTCGGCGGCCTGGCCTCCGCCAGCCTCGTGCCGGCCGCGGTTGCGCGGCGCGGCGCCTCCGTGGTCGTTGCCGAGCAGTTGACTCCGATGCTGGTCGGCTGGCTCGGTTTTCTGGTGCTGAAGGTCGCCGGGATCCCGAGCATAGGCTGGGTCATCCTGCCGATGTACCTGGCGCAGGTCGGGGCGCTGTGGCGCATCACCGATCCGGGGCTTCGTCCCCGGTGGCACACCCAGGTGACCCGGTTGCTGCTGGCACTGACCGTGGTGGTCGGGCTCACCACTCTGGGACAGGTCCTCGCCTGGCCGCCGGTCCCGACGGCGGTCGCGGCCGCGGTGCTGTTCGCGGTCGTGGCGGATCTGCCCCGTGCCCTGGTACGGATGTGGGACGCGCGCGGGGTGAGGAGCGCGTGATGCGCATGGCATCCACTGCGGCACGGATGGCCACCGGCGGTTTCCGCGAAGCCGCGCGCGACGCGCTGATCTACCTGATGGGCTGGCCGGCGCTGGTGGTTCAGCAGGATCCGCCCACCTGGGACCGGTGGCGCTGGCTCCGTTCCCAGCTCCGGTCCGGCTCACTGCGCACGCTCGACGCCGGCTCGGGATCGGGGGCGTTCGCGATCTACGCGGCGGAGCGGGGAAACGTGGTCCTGGGCCTCTCGATCGATGAGGCGGCCAACGCCCGGGCGGCACGCCGGGCGGCACTCCTCGGAGTGCGCCGGGTGGGCTTCCGGAAGGCCGACCTCCGCCAGCTCGATGTCATCGCACACCAGCTGGGCGCCTTCGACCAGATCCTCTGTCTCGAGACCATCGAGCACCTGGCCGACGACGCCAAACTGGTCGCTGCCCTCGCGGCGCTGCTGCGGCCGGGGGGGCGGCTGCTGCTCACCACCCCGTCGGCGGAGCATCGACCGCTGGTCGGGGAGAGCCTGTCGGCGACGGAGGACGGCGGACATGTGCGGTGGGGATACTCCGCGGCCCGGCTGGGAGAGCTGCTGGCCGGAGCCGGGCTGGAGCTGATCTCGCAGGAGTATCTGAGCGGAATCGTGACCCAGAGCATCACCAACGCGAGCCGCCTCCTGGCCCGGGACCTGGGGCCGCACGCCGCCTGGGTGCTCACGGCGCCGCTTCGCCTGCTTGCGTGGCTCGACCGGCCGGTGACGAAGCTGTTGCGCCTCCCCTGGCTCGCGGTCGCGGTCGTCGGGGTGAAGCCGTGAGGATCTCGGTCGTGGTACCCACCTTCCGGCGGCCGGCCAACCTGCTGCGCTGCCTGGAGGCGCTGAAGCGCCAGGAGCTGCCACCGGATGAGGTACTGGTCGCGGTGCGCGACGACGACCTCGCCACCTGGGCCGCGCTGGTCGCCTGGGACGGAGGCCGGCTCCCCCTCCGGCTGGTGGGCGCGGACCAGCTCGGCGCCTCCGAGGCCCGCAACCGCTGCCTCGACCGGGCAGTGGGCGACCTGCTCGTCATGACCGACGACGACACCGTCCCCCGCCCGGAATGGCTGGGCCGGATCCACGAGCGCTTCGCGGCCGATCCTGCCCTCGGCGGGTTGGGCGGCCCCGACTGGATCGGCGGTCGGGAAGCGGAGCCCGAGGCGCGGGCCACCGTGGTGGGGCGGGTACAGTGGTGGGGCCGTCGTCTGGGGAACCACCATCGAGGGTCGCGCCAGGCCCTGCCGGTGGAATGGCTCAAGGGCGCCAACATGAGCTTCCGGCGGGAGGCGCTGCGGTCTGTCCGCTTCGGGCGGCTGCTCCGGGGCGAGGCGGCCCAGTTCGGCGAGGACTTTGCCGTGTCGCTCGAGGTTGTCTCCGCCCGCTGGAAGCTGGTCTACGACCCAGCGGTCGCCGTGGATCACTTTCCCGGCGTGCTGCCCGGCGGCAGCGACCACCGCGCGCTCACCGATCCGGTGAGCCTGGAGGATGCCAGCCACAACGAGACGTTCGTCCTGCTCGGCTACCTGCCGCCGCTCCGCCGGGCGGGGTTTCTGCTGTGGGCTTTCGCGGTGGGAACGCGACTCCTGCCCGGCGCGCTCATGGCGGGGTATCTGCTCGCCACGCGACGGCGCACCGACGCGCTGCAGCGCTGTCGCCTGGTATGGCGCGGTCGCCTGGCCGGCTGGCGCACCTGGCGGAAGGCCAGGACGACGGCCCGGCCCGCCGGCGAGAGCCGGACGGTTCCCGATGCCAGCGCGCCCGCGGCGACCCCCTGACTCCGGAGGAATCCATGACCACCACTGCCTCCGCCTTTCAGCCACGTGAGTATTGGAGCGAGCGGGTCACCGGCGACGGCTCGCTGGCCAATGTGGGCCACGTCGCCCTCGGGCACTACAATCGGCACGCCTACCCGCTGCGGCTGGTGGCGCTCTCCCGCGCCGTGGCCGGGCTGGTCCCGGCGGCCTGCCAGGTGTTTGACGGCGGGTTCGGCGAAGGGGTCTACCTGAACTACTGGCTCCGGCGCGGCGCAACGGTAGTAAGCGGGGTCGACTTCTCCCCCCGGGCGGTGCTGTCGGCCAGGGACCGGCACCCGAGCTTCGATCTCCGTCAGGGCGACCTCTCCTCGCCGGACGATCTCACCGGCTTCGGCCGTTTCGATGTCGTCACGGCGATCGACGTGCTCTACCACATAGTGGACGACCTGGCCTGGACCGCGGCGCTCTCGAACCTGCTGTCGCTGGTCGGAGAGAGGGGCGTGTTCGTGGCATCGGACAAGTTTCCCCTCCATGGGACCTGGCAACCGATGCGGCACGTGCGCCGCCGGTCGCTGGAGATCTGGCGGTCCGTCCTGGCCGCGCACGGCTTCGAGATCGTCCGGCGGGTGCCGGTGTTCGTGCTGATGGACGACCCGATCACCTGCGGCAGCCATCAGTGGCTGGGACAGCTCGCGCGGGTGCAGTGGAAGGGGCTGACGAAGCTCATCCGGATGGCCGCGGGAAGGCCGTGGCTGCATCGCGCAATCGCGGCCGCGGTCGCGGCCGTTCAACTGCCTGCCGAGCGGCTTCTCCTGCGGCTGCTGGCTGAGACGCCCAATCTCGAACTGGTGGTTGCCCGCCGGGTTACTGGCGAGGCGGCACAACCGGACCGGACCTGATCCATGTCCCGCATCTGCATCGTTACTCACATCGTGGCGCCCTGGGATGGCCAGGGCCGGGTGAACTACGAGCTGGCCCGCTACCTGATGGGCCGGGGCCACGAGGTGACCCTGGTCGCAAGCGCCGTGGAGCCGGCCCTGGCGCGCTCCGAGGCTATCCGCTGGATTCGCATTCCGGTGCCGAGTCGAGCCCCCGAGCCGGTCAAGTGGCTGGTGTTCGCCGTGCTGGCACGCCTTCGTCTGGGGCCGCGGGCGCTGACCCGGTACGACATCGTGCATCTGCACGGTGCCATCGCCCCGATTCAGGCCGACCTGAATACCTGCCACTTCGTGCACGCCGGCTGGCGCCGCGAGGGCCCGCCGCCGGTCGACGCCTGGCAGCGACTGGTCACCGCCGTCTGTATCTGGACCGAGCGGCAGGCCTATCGCACCGCGCGGCGGGTGGTCGCGGTCTCGGAGGCGGTGGGCCAGGCGCTCCGGGAGGACGTGAAGCTGCCGCGCGGGCCCCTCCGGGTCATCTACACCGGGGTCGACCCAACCGAGTTCCGGCCGCGCGAACCGAGTGATCCTCGGCCACTGCGGGAGAGCCTGGGCCTGCCCGCGTCCGCGTTCGTCATCCTCTTCGTGGGTGACGCCCGGTCTCCCCGCAAGAACCTGGACCTCGCCCTCGCGACGCTCGCCCGGCTGGACCCGCGCTTCCGACTGGTGGTGATCGGCGAGCACCGTGGTGGTCCCTATCCGGCGCTCGCCTCCACGCTCGGGGTGGGCGGCCGGACTCACTTCCTCGGCGCCCGCAGGGATGTGGCGGAGTGCCTGCGGGACGCCGATGCGCTGCTGTGTGTGTCGCGCTATGAGCCCGCTTCCCTGGTTCTGCTCGAAGGGATGGCCACCGGGTTGCCGGTGATCTGCACTCCTGGCGTGGGCAACGCACCGTTCGTCGACCACGGGGTCAACGGGTTCCGGCTCCGTTCCACCGAAGACAAGGAGCGCGCCGCCTGGCTGCTCGAGATCCTGGAGCGCGACCCCGATCTCCGTCGGCGCATCGGCGCCGCCGCCCGTGCCAGTGCCTGTCAGCTTACCTGGACCCGCATGGCGCGGCAGTACGAGTCCCTCTACCAGGAACTGGTATCCGAGTTGTCACCGCTCCGGCTCCGGGATCTCGGTCTTACCGGTCAGACGGAGCCGTGGTCCGCGGGAGGGCGCGCGTGACCCTCGCCGTCTCCGGGACCCCGGTCGTTGGAGCCGAGCTGGCCCCGCGGGAGCGGGAGGCCAGGGTCACCCCGGCGTGGCCGGTGATCGTGATGTTCGCCGTGGTCATCGCCGTGCTGCTCCTGGCCGACAGGCCGGGAATCGTGAGACTGGCCTATCCGGCCGGGGCGCTGGCCATCGGGACCTGGCTCTATCTCCGCGGTCCCGGCGGGTACATGGAATTCACCTGGTGGCTGTGGCACTTCTCGCCCGGCGTGCGCCGGATCGTGGACTACCAGCTGGGCGGCTGGGACCCGCAAAACCCGATGTCCCTCACTCCCTTCCTGGTGAGCGCCCTGGCGCTCGCGGGAGTGTTGCGCCGCCTGCCGGAACTCCGGCGGCTCCGGTTCCTACCCTGGGGTGTGGCGGCGGTCGCGGTGCTGTACGGCTATTTCCTGGGTCTGCTGCGGGTCGGCCCGATGCCGGCGACTCATGCGCTCATCACCTGGCTGGTGCCGCTCGCCTTCGGGCTGTACATCGCCGTGAACTGGCGGCAGTACCATGAGGCCCAGGCCGCAATGCGGCGGGCGTTCCTGATCGGCAGTCTGGTGCTCGCGGTCTATGGCATCGCCCAGTTCGTGGATCCGCCCGCGTGGGACCGGATCTGGATGGTGAGCTCGGGCATGTACTCCGTGGGGAGGGCGTTCCCCTACGAGGTCCGGGTGTTCAGCCTGGTCAACGCGCCGCTCCCCTTCGCCACGATCCTCGTGGCGGGGCTGTTCATCGCCTTGTCCGGGCACGGGCTCTGGCGGGTAGCTTCGCTGACCCTCGGTTCGATCGCGCTGCTGTTGAGTCTGGTGCGGTCGGTGTGGCTGGCGGGTCTCATCGGGCTGCTGGTGTACCTGGCGGCGCTGCCCAGCCGCGCGGCCCGGCCGCTCATCGCTGCCGGCATGCTCACCCTCGGCGCCATCGGCCTGGTCTCGCTCGCGGTACCGGATGACATCGCCGGCCCGACGGTCGTCATCGTCCGCGACCGGTTGCTCACGTTCAAGGACATTTCCCACGACGTCAGCTTCAAGGACCGGGCGAGCTTTCTCGATGACATCGCCCGCGTGGTGGTCGAGGAGCCGCTGGGCCACGGGCTCGGGTCCACCGGCGTCTCCTCCACCCTGGGCGGGGGCGACGGCATCCGCGACTTCGACAACGGCATCCTCGCCGTGCTCTACTGTCTCGGCTGGGTGGCCGGCGGGGCGTTCCTGGCCGCCGCGCTGAGCGTCATCCTGCTGGGGATGCCCCGGCGCGAACCGATCGAGGACGTGACCGCCAAGGCCGCGCGGGCGGTGGCGGTGACCAGTCTGATCCTGGCCGTTGGCGCGAACGTGTTCGAGGGGGTGTCCGCGGCGGTGCTGTGGGGGTTTGCGGGGCTGGTGGTCGCGTCGCACCAGTGGCAGGATGGCCGCCGGCAGCAGCTCGAGGAGGCGGCGTGAAGCTCACGGTGCTGGTCCCGACCTATCGGCGGGCCGCCGATCTCCGTCGCTGTCTCGCCGCGCTGGAGCAGCAGCAGCGCCGGCCGGACCAGCTGGTCGTCGTCACCCGGCGCGATGACGACGAGACCCACGGATCGCTGACCAGCCGTCCGCCCCTGGGCCTGCCACTGGAGATCGTCCACACCCGCCAGCCGGGACAGGTCGCCGCACTCAACGCCGGGCTCCGGGCGGCCCGGGGCGACGTCGTCGCCATCCTGGATGACGACACCGCCCCGTGGCCCGACTGGCTGGACCGGATCGAGGATCACTTCGCCCGGGCTCCGCGGCTCGGTGGCCTCGGTGGGAGAGACATGATCCGGGCCGAGGGGTTTCCGGCCGGCGCCGAGACCTCGCGGGTCGGCCGGGTCAGCTGGTACGGCCGCTGGATCGGACAGGCGCATCGCGGCATGGGACCGCCGCGGGAAGTGGATCTGCTCAAGGGCTGCAACATGAGCTTCCGCCGGGCCGCCATCGAGGGAGTGTGGTTCGACGGCCGGCTCAAGGGTAGCGGGGCCCAGTGGTTCAACGACGCGGCGTTTTCGCTCGCGGTGAAGCGCACCGGGTGGCAGGTAGTGTATGACCCGGCCATCCGGGTGGACCACTTCCTCGGGCAGCGCCACGCCGGAGACGAGCGCGAGCTGCTGACGCCGTCCGATGTGTATGGTGTCGTCTACAACGAGACCCTGATCCTCCTGGAATATCTTCCGCCGCTCCGGCGGGCTGCATACCTGGGTTTCGCGGTGACTGTCGGGACCCGGCGCGCTCCGGGGCTCCTGCAGTGGCTCCGCGCGGTGTTCGCCGGTGGCCGTGCCGATCCCGAGTTCTATTCCGCCGCCTGGCGCGGGAGGCTGGATGCGTGGCGGGAATATCGGCGGGACCGGCAGGCCGATGCAGCCGCCCCCGATGGCCGCGAAGCGGTGTCGTTATGACCGGCACCCGGCAGCTCCACACGCTTCAAGTGGGGAAGGGGTGGTTCCCCGAGCAGTCCGGTGGGCTCAACCGGTACTATCACGAGCTGCTGAGGCATCTTCCCGCGGCGGGCGTGGAGGTCACCGGGCTGGTGGCCGGGTCCGCCCAGGTGGCGGCGCAGTCAGGCGGGGTGGTCCGCCCCTTTGCCCCCAGCCGCGCCAGCCTGCCCGCCAGGCTCGGTCGGGTTCGCCGGCTGGTACGGACGGAGTTGCACGAGCATCCCGCCAGCCTGTTCGTCACCCACTTTGCGCTCTATGCGGCGCCCTGTCTCGACCTGCTCGGCGACCATCCCGTGGTGGTGCACTTCCACGGCCCCTGGTCCGCGGAGAGTCTGACGGAGGGAGCCGGCACGCTTGCGGCCGGACTCAAGTACTGGGTGGAGGATGCGGTCTACCGCCGTGGTGCCCGATTCGTCGTGCTGTCGCAGGCCTTCGGCCGGCTGCTCGCCGAGCGGCATGGGGTCCCGACCGACCGCATCCGGGTGATTCCCGGCGGGGTCGACACCGCCCGGTTCGCTCCCTCGGAGAGCCGGGCGAGCGCGAGGAGCCGGCTCGGCTGGCCGCAGGACCGGCCCATCGCGCTGGCAGTGCGGAGGCTGGTGCGGAGGATGGGCCTCGAGGATCTGATCGCCGCGGTGGAGCTGGCGCGGAGCGCGGTGCCGGACCTGCTGCTGGTGATCGCCGGCACGGGTCCCCTCGCGGCAGAGCTGGAGCGACGAGCCGAGGGTCCGGTCGCCCGGCACGTGCGGTTCGCGGGCTACCTCCCCGATGAGGACTTGCCGCGCGCCTTCCGGGCGGCCGACCTGTCGGTAGTGCCCTCAGTCGCGCTCGAGGGGTTCGGGCTCATCGTGGCGGAGTCATTGGCGGCGGGGACCCCGGTACTGGTCACCGACGTGGGTGGTCTGCCCGAAACGGTGGCGGGGCTGTCGGAGGCGTGCGTGGTGCGGGAGCGGGGACCGCAGGGGATCGCCGCGGCGCTGGCCGCCGTTCTGCGCGGCACCCTGGCGCTGCCGACGGCGGCGGACTGCGTGCAGCATGCCCGGCGGCGGTTCGACTGGCCGGTCATCGCGGAACAGGTCCGCACCGCGTACGCGGAGGCCCTGACATGAGGTCGCGCATCCTGTTTCTCGATCACGTGGGGGCACTCGGCGGGGCGGAGCTGGCGCTGCTGGACGTCGCGCGGGCCTATCGCGAGACCTCCACCTTCATGCTGTTCTCGGATGGCCCGTTCCGGGAGCGGCTCACCGCCGTCGGCGTGCGGGTGGAGATCCTCGAGGGCGGAAGATCCCTGCATGGGGTGCGGCGGGAGACCCGCTGGCCGGGCGTCGGCGCGGCTTCCCGTGTCATCGCGCTCGCGTGGCAAGTGGCCCGCCGGGCGCGGCGGCACGACGCCATCCACGCCAACTCGCAGAAGGCGTTCGTCGTGGCCTGCCTCGCCGGGCTGATGGCGCGCCGTCCGGTCATCTGGGACCTCAACGACCTGCTGCTGCCGGAACATTTCAGCCGGACCAACATCGTCCTGGACGTGGTCCTCGCCAATCACCTCGCGGTGCGGGTCATCGCCAACTCGCGGGCTTCAGCCGACACCCTGATTGCACAGGGCGGCAGGGCGGCGAAGGTGCAGGTGGTCTACAACGGTCTGGATCCCACCCCGTTCGACGCCATCACCGACGCCGACATCGCGGCGGTGCGGCATGAGCTGGGCCTCAACGGCGGGCCGATCCTCGGCGTCTTCGGCCGCCTGGCGGAGTGGAAGGGGCAGCACATCGCCCTCACCGCGTTGGCGGAGCTCCCCGGGGTGCACCTGCTCCTGGTGGGCGACGCGCTCTTCGGTGAACAGGCGTATGCCGAATCGCTCCGCCGGCAGGTTGTCGACCTGGGGATCGGGGAACGGGTGCACTTCCTCGGATTCCGGACCGACGTCCCGCGACTCATGCGACTGGTGCGCGCCGTGCTGCATACCTCCACCGCGCCGGAGCCGTTTGGCCGGGTCATCGTCGAGGGGATGCTGGCGCGCCGGCCGGTGGTGGCCACCCGCGCGGGTGGAGTGGGAGAGATCGTCACGGACGGTGTGACCGGGGTGCTGGTGCCGCCGGGGGATCCGGGTCGCCTGGCAAGGGCGGTGGAGGGTCTGCTGGCGGATCCGGCCGGCGCGGAGCGCATGGCCGCCGCGGGCCGGGCCGACGCGGAGGCCCGCTTTACGGTCGAAGCCATGGTGGAATCGATGACCCGGAGCATGGAAGAGGTGGCCCGCGCATGAAAATCGCGTTGGTGCATGACTACCTGATCCAGGCGGGCGGGGCAGAGCGGGTGGTTGCGGCGCTGCACCGGCTCTTTCCGGAGGCGCCGGTCTTCACCACCATCGCCGATCCCGAAGTCGTGGGATCGCTCCTGCCGGGCGCGGAGATCCGCACTTCGTGGATGCAGCGCCTCCCCGGTCTCCGGCGGCATTTCCGGAAGTACGCGCTGCTCTATCCCGCCGCCATCGAGAGCCTGGACCTCTCGGGCTACGACCTGGTGCTCAGCTCGAGCAGCGCCTTTGCCAAGGGTGCCGTGACCGATCCCGAGACCTGTCACATCTGCTACTGTCACACGCCGATGCGGTTCGGCTGGAACGCCGAGGCTTATGCCGCACGCGAGGCCTGGGGGCCGGTGGTGCGCCGGCTCCTGCCGCTGCTCACCGAGCGACTGCGGCGCTGGGACATCGCGACGTCCGGGCGACCGGGCCTCTACCTCGCCAATTCGTCGGTGGTCGCGGCCCGCATTGCCCGCTGCTACGGCCGGCCGGCCCGGGTGGTGCATCCTCCGGTCGAGGTGGACCGGGTGCGTCCCTCCGGCCCTCCGGGCGACTACTTCCTGATCGTCTCGCGGCTGGTGGGGTACAAGCGCGTTGACCTGGCGGTCGAGGCATTCACCCGGCTCGGACGGCCGCTGCTGGTCATCGGCGACGGGCCGGCGCGTCCGCCGCTGGAGCGCATGGCCGGTCCCTCAGTGCGGTTTCTGGGGCGGTTGCCCGATCCGGAAGTGGCCCGCTACTACGCCGGCTGCCGGGGCGTGGTCTTCCCGGGTGAAGAAGACTTCGGCCTCGTCCCGCTGGAGGCCAACGCCGCGGGCCGGCCGGTCATCGCCTACCAGGCGGGCGGTGCACTCGACACGGTGGTCGCGGGTCAGACCGGGGTGTTCTTCCAGAGCCAGACGGTGAATGCACTCTGCCAGGCGGTCGTGGAGTGCGATTCACGGGTGTGGCGAAGCGGGGTGCTGCGCCGCCACGCGGAGGGCTTTCGCGAGGAGATCTTCCGGAAGCGGATTCTGGAGGTCGTGCGGAACGCCCTCGGCGGCCGGGCGAGGGAGCTGCTGCCCAAGGCGCTGCCCGCCACGGCCTAGCGGCAGTTCAGGGGCGGATTTCGACGATGAGCGGACTGTCCGGGACACTCAGCGTCAGGCTGGTAATGCCCGGCGAATCCCGAGTGGGATTGGGGGAGGTCAGCGGGAGAAAAAGCCGGACCTGGGCCGCGCGGGTGAGTCGCAGGGTGAGCGGTCGGTCGGCCACCCGCGTCTCGAGTTTCCGGGCCAGGTCGTAGCTGCTGGTCTCCTGCCAAAGTACCAGGTAGAATCGCCCGTCCCGCTTCTGCAGCAATGTGCTCTCCACGCCCGTCGTGTCCCCACTCAGAGAGTAGTCGAGCTGGCCCGGCGTGAACGTCGGGCCTGGATCGCGCAGCACCGCGATCAGGTTGCGCAGCGCGCTATAGGCCGGTTTCTCGCTGCCATCGGCCCGCAGCAGTCCGAAGTTCTGTTCCCGGTCGGCGTGGCTGGTCCCCTCGTCGATGAGTTCGTAGAGATAGGTCCGGTTGATGCCGGCATCGAAATACTGCAGAAACAGCCGGGGCACGTAACGCGCCATCGCCTGCTCGGAGACCGGCGGATGTTCTCCGGGCCAGCTCATCGCCGTGTGGTAGCCAGTCTCCGTGGCCACCAGCGGCCGGCTTCCGGTGATTGCCCGCAGCTTGTTCTCGTGGTCGGCCAGGCTGGCGAGGGGCGGCAGGCCGCCGGGGTACGGGTGGATCGTGCCGTAGTCCATCCACTGGCTGATGTCGCCGACCTGGGCGGCGTTGTTCTGGTGACCGATACTGGGCCCGTAGACCGGCAGACTGGCGGTACGCGGATCCGCCTTCACTGCGGTGTAGAGCGCCTGTTGACAGTTCCTCACCTCGCTGACCCAGTCCGGCCGGCGCGACAGATCGTGTTCGTTCAGGCCCTCGAAGCTCTCGACCACGGGCTGGGCGTACTGCACCAGCCGGCTGAACTGGGAGAGGCTGCTGTAGTCCTCGCTTCCCCGTGGCGGCCCGACGATCAGGTCGAACCGGATTCCCTGATCGGCCAAATCCTTCATCCTGCCGTAGACCGTCTCCATCCAGCGGTCGTCGTCGACCACGCTGCCCCCGTCGCGCACATGCCGCACGCCGAGCGCCAGCAACTTGGGCTTGATGATGGTGGCCCAGCCGGTCCCGTAGGCCGTGCGGAAGTAGCTGAGATGCAGATTGGTGCCGATGGAGTTGACAAAATCGTCGGCGCTTCGGGCCTGGCTCGGGGCCGACAACAGCCGCGAGGCGGACGCCAGCAGGGGGGCCGCGGACCGGGTGACCGGTGGGAACCGGCCCGGGCGGCCGCTGGTGGCCACCGGGATCAGTGAATCGCAGAGCGGCGCGCTCACCGTCTCGGCCACCGGTGCGGCGCAGCCGCTGCCAGCGAACAGCACCACCGACCACAGCGTCAGAACCACGATATCTCCCCGACTGGATGCCTTCGGCAATGCAGTCATAGCCATCCTGTCGGTCGTTCGCCGCGATGCCCGTCACGGGGGCAAGTCCGCGGCGGTCGTGACGCGCACGAGCGGCGATCCGGGCCGCACCCCTGGACGGGTGGTGCAGCCGAATGCCGGCTGGCTGGGCCGGGCGGAATTGGCGTCCGGCCTGTTGTGGTGCTGAGTAGAGACAACATAAGGATTGTTCCGGCCCTGCGGGAGCGGCGGAATTCGGCCCGGCCAGCGTTGTGATGGATGTCACGAAGCCCGCGGTCAGATCCTCCCCGCAGCGATGAGTCCGACGTCTTCCTGGGGACCATTCAGGTGCGGTCAGGAGTCGGAATCGGTGGCTAGTGCGGGGGCTGGTGCCCGGCCGACGATACGGTGCCACCAACAGGCTCCACGTGGGGTTGCCGGAGAGCCCGTGGTGCCCAAGCCTGGCAATAATTGACAGGTTCTGGCAGTCCCGATACGTTGAACGCTGGTTCAACAGTATCGATTTCCATCCATGCCCGATGTCCTGACCCTGAGACAGCTGGCCGAGCACCTGCAGCTCTCGGAGCGGACGATCTACCGCCTGCTCGGTCGTGGCCAGCTGCCGGGGTTCAAGGTCGGTGGTCACTGGCGGTTCCGGCGATCCGTGGTGGACTACTGGCTGGACTTGCGGATGGGGCGCATGAGCCCGGCCGAGCTCAGGGAGATGGATCAGGAGTGGCGCTCGTCGGCGCTCTGCCTCAGCGATGCCCTGGCGGTGGAGAACGCACTGCTTCCGCTTGCCGGGGGATCCCCACGTGACCTCGTCCGCCAGTTTATTGAGGCCGTGACGTTTCCCGAGCCGGTGGACGCCGAGTTACTGCAGTCGCGGGTCTGGGAACGGGAGCAGCTCGCCAGCACCGCGACCGAAGGTGGGGTAGCCTTCCTCCACACGGCGCGCTGGGATGGGCGCGCGATGCACCGGCACGACCTCTTTGCCATCGGCCGGCTGCCGGCTGCGGTCGATTTCGGCGCGCTGGACGGGGACCGCACCGACGTCCTGCTCCTGGTTCTGGCCAGGGACACCCGCCAGCACCTTCTCCTCCTGGCCAAGGCGGCACGGCTGTGCCGCCAACCCGGTCTCCTCGATGCCGTCCGGGCCGCGGCCTCCGGGCAAGAGGTGGTCGGCCTGGTGCGCAAGGCCGAGGCGATCCTCTTCACCGACCCCGTTCCACCGGCGTAATAACCCCATGCAGATCACAGTGCGGCAGGCCGCGACCTATCTGGGCGTCAACGAGTCCACTCTCCGGCGCTGGATCAAGGAGCGCGCCCTGCCGGTCCACCGGGTCAATGAGCGCCTCCACTTGAACGCCATCGAAGTCTGGGAATGGGCAGTCGAGCACGGCGTGCCGGCGTCGCGGAGCCTGCTCGAGGAAGCCCAACGGTCGCCGGAGCAGGTTCCGCCGCTCTCGAAACTGCTCGAGGCCGGCGGCATCCACCACGACGTCGAAGGCGAGGACAAGAGCGGGGCCTTCGCCGCCATTGTCCAGCGGCTG
>JBGQJV010000080.1:0-17542 GCA_041499215.1 Gemmatimonadota bacterium
AGGCCGGTCGTGCCCCCGTTAATCCAGTTCCCGCCCTCGCTGACCGGGTTCTCCGTCAGCGGGAAACTGGTGCTGTAGGTGCGGGCGCCGGCCGGGGTGATGCTGACGTCGGCGGTGTCGGCCAGGCTCCCGCCTGTGCTGAGCGCGGCAATGACCCGAAAACTCCCCGCGGTGCCGCCCGCAGTGTACAGCCCCGCCGTATTGATCGTTCCGCCGGTGGCGCTCCAGGTGACGCTGGGATTGGGTTGCGTGGTCCCGTTGCTCAGCGTGGCGGTGGCAGTGAACTGCTGCGTCGCCCCGCTCGCCAGGCTGGCGGTCGCCGGCGTTACCGCCACGGTCGTGATGGTCGGCGTCTGGGTCGTGATGGTGACGGTGCTGGTGTCGGCCTTGCCGTTGGCACTCGCCGCGATGACCCGGAAGTTGCCCGCCGTGCTGCCGGCGGTATAGAGCCCCGCCGTACTGATGCTCCCGCCGGTGGCGGTCCAGGTGACGCTGGGATTGGGTTGCGTGGTTCCGTTGCTCAGCGTGGCGGTGGCGGTGAACTGCTGCCTGGCCCCGCTCACCAGGCTGGCGGTTGCCGGCGTCACTACCACCGCGGTGATCGTGGGCGCGGTGATCGTGATCGTACTGGTGTCCGCCAACCCGCCCGCCGCCGCGGCGATGACCCGGAAGGTGCCCGCCGTGTTCCCGGCGGTGTACCGGCCAGTTGCCGACACCGTGCCGCCGGTCGCCGTCCAGGTCAATGGCAGGGCCGTCGTGCTTCCGTCACTCAACTGCCCTACTGCGCTGAACTGCTGAGACTGGCGAAACTGCAGGTTCGCCGTCGGGGGCGTCAGCAGCACGGCGGTCAGGGTCGGGGGCGGGATGGTGATGGTCACGAGCGCCGTATCCGCCAGGAGCCCTCCCTGCTGGGCGGCAATCACCTGGAAGGATCCGATGGAGGCACCGGCGGTGTACAGCCCCCCCGCGGTAACCGTGCCACCAGTCGCGCTCCAGTTTACCGACACGGCGCTCGAGCTTCCGTCACTCAGCAATCCGGCGGCCGTGAACTGCTGGGTCTCGCCTGGCTGGAGGGCAGCGCTGGTCGGGGTCACCTGGATCGCAGCCAGGGTCGGCGACGTGGGCAGAACCGTGACAATGCTGGTGTCCGCCAATCCCGAAGTGTCCACCGCGATCACATGGTAGTTTCCCGAGCTGTTCCCGGCAGTGTAAACCCCGGCAGGGCTGACGCTTCCTCCGGTCGCGGTCCAGACCACACTCGCGGCGGTGGTACTGCCGTCACTCAGATGCGCCTGGGCGGTGAAGCTGAGCGACTCCCCAAAGCCGAGATCGGCACTGTCCGGCTCAACCGTGATGGCACTTACTGTTGTCCGCGCCGGACCCAGGCCTCCGCTCTCCTTCGCGGTTCCCGCGGCGCACCCTCCCGCGAGCAGCAAGCCGATCACGGCAGAGCAGAGAGAGGCGGTACCGAACGTGAGAGTGCACATGGGAGCCAGTTTCTCGCCTGCTGTTGCTTCGGAGAGGCTAATAGTCGAAACGTTGCCACGCTGAGGGCGGCCCAAACCCTCGGCCGACAGTGGCCGCGGCGCTCCAGGCGTGAGTTGATTCAAGAGTGACGGATCTGCCAGCCAGGTGACGCACGACCATACCGGAACCCGGTCGAAGAACAGTGAGCCGGGCTACCTGAGTACTAAGTCAATGTCGGCCATGATGTTGGAACACTACGTCGGGCGACATAGACATTTGGGGCCCGGGGCTGACGATGCACAGAGCTCGAACTCCGAGTCAGGGGGCGTCCGTGGCGCTGACGGATGAGAACCCGAACTGGGAGCCGGCACCGGAGCAGCCGGGAGCGGAGGTATCGAACGAGAAGCCAATGCCGGGCTGGCCGGTGGTGAAGGTGTTGTCCGTCACCTGCCCGACGAGGGTCCCATTCTTGTAGGCCGAGATCAAGTTGCCCACGATGGTGGCGCTGATCACGTCTCCCGGCTGGATGAAGAACTTGGGATCGCCGCGCTGATCGAAGATGTAGGTGAAGTCGCTGAACGCCCCGTTCCACTTGACGATGATCAGGTAGGTGTTGTTCGGGTCGGTGGAATTCTTGAACGTGACCTCGTAGCCGCGGTTGTTGTGGCCACTGATCGTGCTCCGAAGGCGCAGCTCCACTTCTTCGCCACACGAGCCATTCGCGGTGCCCGCGATCACCGCCGTCACCCGCTGGTCGGGACCCCAGGTCCCGGTCAGCAGCGCCGTCGGGTCGTTGAAGAACCCCGACCGTTGTGGGCCGTACGCCAAGCCGGGCTTCGTGGCCACATCTGACCAGTCGAGGCCGGTCGCGAAGCCATTGATCCAATTACCGCCCTCCGAGATGGGGTTCTCGGTGAGTGGGAAGCTGGAGCTGTAGTTGTGGCCACCTGCCGCGGTGACGACCACACTGGCCGTGTCCGCCAGGATCCCGCCGCCAGTCAGGGCCGCGATCACACGGAAGCCGCCGGGAGTGCCCCCCGCGGTGTACAGTCCCGCGCCGGTGATCGTTCCCCCGGTGGCACTCCAGCTGACACTGGGATTGGGATCCGTGGTACCGTCGCTCAGCCTCCTGCTCGCGCTGAATTGCTGAGTGCCTCCCACAGAAATGCTCGCCGGATTTGGCGCGACAATGAGCTGCTCCTGGCCGGTCAACCGCGGGCCGGAGTCTCCACCGCAGGCGAGCGCCAGAGCCGGCAGTACAAGGAGGAGGCAACGATAACGAACGTTCATGATGTCCCTGGCCGACGCCGGCGAGTCTGGCCATCCCGGGGGAAAGCCGCAACTGGGGGCCATTCGGCCGACGGGGTAAGCTACTCCGGGAAGGCGGGGCCGCCAGTCGGCGGAGGTATTCGTGGGTCGGTTGGAGTCAGCGGTCCAGTGCTCCGGGCGAAGGGGCCTGGCACGGCCCCGGCGCTAGGGGACGGCCTGGCAGCCGTCGCTGGAAGCGCTGGGGCTCCGGGTGCCGGTTCCGGGCCACCCGAGGAGGGCAGGGTGAGACAGAGGGCTGCGCCCTCGCCGGCGGTCCCGTCCTCGAATGGTGGGAGTCGCGACGAAGAGGAGCAGGCGGGCGAGGTGCCGGATCCTGGCTGTGGGCGGCAGCTCGGCGGGGTGCCTGAAGGTGGTGCCCCGCGCCGCCCGGTGCCCCAACTCGCCGTATACCCGGCCCAGGAGCAGCACGCCGTGGCGGTAGCGCAGGGGCACCAGTGGCGCTCCCAGCTCGGCGCTCGCATAGAACTCGTCGGCCAGATCCGCGAGGCCAGACAATACCTCGCCCAACCCGGATCCGGCGGTTGCCCGCAGCACGTCGTCTGGCGTCAGGCCCGCGCGGGCCAGACGGGTGGCCGGGATATACACCCGGTCCCGCCCTGCGTCCGTGGTGACACCGAGGAGGATGTTGCTGATCTGCAGTCCGAGTCCCAGATCCACGATCCGCGGCAGCGCTTCCGGATCCCGGATTCCGAGCAGCGGAGCCAGCATCAGTCCGACGGCGGAGCTGACACGGTAGGAATAGCGGAGCAGGTCGTCGTCGTCCGAGAGGCGCACCGGACCCAGGTCACCGGCCATGCCGTCAAGCAGATACTCCGCGCAGGAGAGGGGAAGCCCGCTGCGGGCTGCGCCGGCAAGGAACGCGGCGATCAGGGGTCTGGGCTCGGCCTGCCCCCCCAGCTCGGCGCGAACCCGGGCCAGCGCCTCGGCTCCAGACTCCCGGTCCGCGCTCTCGTCTATGGCGTCATCCAGCCGGCGGCAGAAGCAGTAGAGCAGCGCGACGTCCTCCCGCGCCACGGGTGGTATCAGCTCCGGGATGAGCCAGAAGCTGCGTGCGACCGCGGTGAACTCCGTGACACAGGCGCGAACCACGGGTGCCCACGGGGCATAGCCCGGCCATGCGGGGGCAGACGCCCGGCTCACCCGAGGATCCTGTCGAGGAGGGCAAAGGCGAACACGGTCGAGGACATGACGGCGTTCATGGTGAAGAAGGCGGCGTCGAGTTTCGAGAGATCATCGGGCCGGACCAGGCGGTGCTCGTAGACCAGGAGGCCGGTGGCGACCGCGACCCCAGTGAAGAACCATCGTCCCGCCCCCGTGCCGAGGCCGAAGGCGACCAGGGCAGGGATGGTCACGGCATGGAGCAACCGGGCTATCATGATGCTGCGGCGGATGCCGAACCGGGCCACCACGCTGTGCAGTCCGTGCCGGCGGTCGAAATCTCCGTCGGGAAGCGCGTAGAAGATGTCGAAGCCGGCGACCCAGGTGGCCACGGCCAGTCCGATGGCAACGAGGCCCCACCAGGGGTCACTCCATCGGCCGGTGATGGCAAGCCAACCACCGATGGGGGCCAGGGCGAGACTGGCGCCCAGCCAGAGATGGGGCCAGTCGGTAAACCGCTTGGCGTAGCTGTAGCCCATCACCCAGGCCAACGCCACCGGCGCCAGCCATCCGCAGAGCGGGTTAATGGCGGCGGAAGCGACCAGGAAGACCACCGCGGCAGCCAGAACGGACGCCCACGCCTGACCGACAGTCAGCCCACCCCGGGGCAGCTCCCGTCGCTGGTGCCGGGGGTTGAGTCTATCGAAAGGGAGGTCGGCGAGCATATTGAAGCCGAGGGCCACCCACCGGGCCGCCGTGAACGCCAGGACGGCGAGCCCGACCACAACCGGGGTCACGGCAGCCTGACGGGACGCGGCCACCACCCCGATCAGCGCGAACGGCAGGGCGAACAGGGTGTGGGGGAACTTGACCAGGTTGAGGTAGCGGACCGCGAGCGATTCACCGGGAAGCACCTGGCCATCGGGGTTCTCTCCGGCGGGCTTCATGCTATCCTCACGTGGCCAACGGAAGTTTGCGGCTCGCTCGTCAAACATGAAGGACAGTCGCGTTCCCAAGACATTATGGAGGAGTCCATGGCTGACAGGACCACCGTCATTCGAGCCGTGACGGACAGCGAGAACTTCAAGGCCGAGGTCCGGTACATTGCCCGCGGTGGTTACCAGGTCGGGCCGGAGCCCCGGCTGTTCAAGCTCCTGGAGAACGACCTGGTGCGCGTGGTGTTCTCCACTACGGTCACGGAGGTAGCCGAGGGGACGATCATCGCGCTGGTCTCCCTCTACGACCAGAAGGAGAAGTGCAACGTCTACACTCACACTATCTGCGCTGGGGCGGGGGTCAACATCCTGCTCAAGGCAATGTTCAACCCGATGCCACAGGCCCTGCCTCAACCGGGCCGCGAGGGCGAAAAGGCGATTGCCCAGTTCGTAGCGTGGAAGGAAGCCTCCTGGGTGAAGTTCCTGAACGACGAGCTGGACCTGGGAACTCCCACTGCCTCGGCCATCTGGCTCGCGAATTTCTGGAAGGCGCTGGATCGGATGTTCGGCGGCAATCATCTGGTGAACTACGACCCGGACGCGGTGCTCGCTGCCTATATCTGAACACCAAGTTCCGAGTTCCGAGTTCAAAGTTCAAAGTACACACGTCCGTACTTCGAACTTTGAACTTCGAAGTGCATGTCGGCCTTGCCTGCCCGGTTCTGGCGCTATTTCCAGTACTCACTCCACCGGGCGTCCACCTTCCGCACGATCTCCTCCGGCATCTCGACCGGCAGCGGGTACCCCTCCTTCCACGTGGCATCGATTCCGATGGGCCCGGAGTAGACCGGCCTGGCCCCGACGAAGCGTTGTCCCCCGAACAGCATGTCGCGTGCGGGGTCGAACCGGGTGAAGATCCCCCACAGCAGGCTGGTCTCGTCCGCCAGGTCGACATCCCGGCTGACCGCGGTGACGAACTTCACGGATCCGAGTCCGGGCCAGCGGAAGAGCTCCGTCAGGACTTCTCGCGGGTCGCGGTCGACCATCACGACGAGGAAACCTCCGTCGAGCAGCCGGTGGGCCACCACCCGGCGGTCGGCGGCGGCGGGGTCGGGAATCGCGGTGGGCGGGGGTTGGTCGGTAACCGGCTCGCCGGTGGCGTCCAGCACCAGCTTGCTGCCGACGTGCATCACGTAGGAGGTGTAGTCCAGGGTGTCGAGCGGAGCAATGGGCAGGAGCAGCATCCGCTCCTCCGGCTCGAACCGGTACCACAACTCCCGGAGCAGGGCGGAGAAGTCGCGCGGGTCGATATGCTCCCGCAGCATGACCGCCACCTTGGTCAGGGCGAGTTGCCCGGTGCCGAGCAGGGCCAGCGCGGTCTTGAGCGCTTCCTTGGGGTGGCGCTCCTTGAGCGCCACAGCGAGCAGGTTGTGGAAGCTGGCCGCGTCGTAGGCGTACAAGTCGATGATGTTGGGGTTCACCAGCCGGATCAGCGGGCCGACCATCTCGCCGACCGCGATCCCCATGAACTTGTCCTCCTGCGGCGGCTTGCCCACCACGGACGCGGGGTACATCGCGTCCCGCCTCCGGGTGACGCGCTCGACATGGAAAACGGGGAATTCGGCCGCCTCGGAGTAGTGGCCGAAGTGATCGCCGAACGGGCCTTCCATCCGCCGCTCGCCCGCCGCCACATAGCCCTCGAGGATGAACTCGGCATTGGCAGGCACCAGGAGGTCACCCGCAACGCTCCGGACCAGGTCGGTCCGGGCGCCGCGGAGGAAGCCGGCAAAGGCGAGCTCGTCGACGTCCTCGGGGAGTGGCAGGATGGACGAGAGCATGGTGAGGGGGTCGCCTCCCAGCACCACCGCGGTGGGGAGCTTCCGCCCCAGCCGCTCCGCTTCGTAGTGATGTCCCCGCCCGCCCTTGAGGCTCTGCCAGTGCATGCCGGTCTCGGCCGGTCCAAACACCTGGAGGCGATAGAGTCCGAAGTTGCGCCGTCCGGTGACGGGGTCCTGGGTGAGGGTCGGTCCGAAGGTGATAAACGGACCGCCGTCGCGCGGCCAGCTGGTGAGGTTGGGCAGGCGGTCCAGGGCAGGCGGCTCGACCACCTGCTGCACCGGGGCCCGCCGCACCACTCGGGGTCGGAGGTGCCGTGCCCGGGCGAGGAACTCGCGGGATCGCCACAGGGCGCCGAGCGACGGCGGGTTGAGCCGCTGGATCGCCTCCACCAGCTCGACGCCGATGGCCCGCGGCTCACGCCCGAGCGCCAGTTCCACCCGTCGCGCGGCCCCGAAGAGGTTCATGACCAGCGGGAAGCCGCTCCCCTTCGGCCGCTCGAAGATCAGCGCCGGGCCATTTTCCCGGATGACCCGCTGCACGATCTCGGAGACCTCGAGGTAAGGGTCGACCTCGGCACGGACCCGGCGGAGGTCGCCCCGCCGCTCGAGGGCGGCTATGAAAGCACGGAGGTCGGGGAAGCCCGGTGGTGGGGGAGACATCAGGCGCTCGAAAGGAAGCGCGCCCCCCGAGCGAGCGGGGGCTCCACAGGGCGCGCGGGAGGAATCAGGCGGTTCAGACGAGTGCGCCCTGCCGAGCCGGCTCGACCCGGACGGCGCTCACCTTGAAGGACGCGATCTTGGCGTAGGGATCGAGGGCCGGGTTGGTCAGAATGTTCGCCGCCGCTTCGCGGAAGTGCATCGGAATGAAGACCTGCCCTCTGGCCTGGCGATCCGACACCCGGACGCCGATGAGGATCTCCCCCCGGCGGGAGGTGACCCGCGCAGTATCGCCGTCGGCCAGACCCAGGTCGACGGCATCTGCGGCGTTGATCTCCATAACCGGGACCGGCTCTCTCGAGTCGAGCCCCTCGGAACGGCGGGTCATGGTCCCGGTATGCCAGTGCACCATCTGTCGGCCGGTATTGAGGAACAGCGGGTAGTCCTCGTCCGGCAGCTCGTTGGGCGGCAGGAACTCGACCGGAACGAAGAGGGCGCGGCCGTCGGGTGAGGGGAAGCCGTCCGCGAACAGGAAGGCGGAGCCATCCGAGTCGGGGGTCGGTACGGGGTACTGAATCGAGCGACGGCGACGCAGCATCTCGTAGCTCACCCCGCGCCAGTTGGGCGTCACCGACGCGATCTCCTGCATCACCTCCGCGGGTCCCTGCCAGGGTGTCGGAAGGCCCAGGCGATTGCTCAGGTCGACCAGGATATCGAGATCCCGCCGGGCCTGGCCCGGCGGCTCGAGGGCGGCGTCGCTGAGCTGGATGTGCCGATCGGTGTTGACGTAGGTGCCCTGCTTTTCGGCAAAGGAAGAGCCCGGCAGCACGACGTCCGCCCAGCGCGCGGTCTCGGTCAGGAAGAGATCCTGCACCGCCAGGAACTCGAGGCCGCGGACCCAGTGCTCCGCGTGGGCGATGTTCGGATCGGAGATGACCGGATTCTCCCCCATGATGTACACACCGCGGATGGGGCTGTCGGCCTGCACCATCTCGGTGACCATCATGCCGGGCTCGAGCGAGAGTGCCTCCTCGGGTAACCCCCAGGCCAGGGCGTACTCCGCCCGGTTGGCGGGATCGGTGACCGGGCGGTAGTCGGTGTAGGCGAAGGGAATCGCGCCCACGTCCGACGCACCCTGCACGTTGTTCTGGCCGCGGATGGGAATCATCGCCGCACCCCAGCGCCCGATCATGCCGCAGGCGAGCATCAGATTGAGCAGGCTCGCCACGATATCGGTGCCGGTGGAATGCTGGGTGAGGCCCATCGCCCACAAGGTCGAGGTGTTGGGGCCCCGGGCATACATCTCCGCCGCCCGCCGAATGGTCTCGGCGGGGATACCGGTGATCTTGCTCGCCAGCTCCGGGGTGTAGGGTTCCACCGCGGCCTTGAGGGCATCGAATTCGCGGGTGCGGGTGGCGATGAAATCCCGGTTGCTCAGGCAGGCCTTGATGATGTGGTGCAGCATTCCGTTGTACAGCGCCACGTCGGTGCCGGGCAGTGGCTGCAGATGGATGTCCGCCATCGCCGCGAGCTCGGTACGCCGGACGTCCGCCACGATCAACCTGGCGCCCTTCGCCACCGCCCGCTTGATCAGGGCCCCGAACACCGGGTGGGTCTCGGTGGTGTTCGCACCGGAAATGAAGATCACGTCGCACGCTTCCTCGATCTCCCGCATGGAGCCCGAGGCGGCCGAAGTGTGGAGCGCCCGGCTCATCGCGGCCACACTGGTCGAGTGGCACAACCGGGTACAGTGGTCCACGCTGTTGGTACGGAAGGCGCCGCGCACCATACGCATGAAGGCGTAATTGTCCTCGTTGCTGCACTTGGCCGAGGAGAGTGCGGCCAGCGCCCGGGGCCCCTGGGTGTCGCGGATGCGGAGAATCTCCTGCGACACCAGACTCAGGGCCTCTTCCCAGGTCGCCTCGCGAAAGGCCGAGTACCAGCCCGGAGGTGTGGCGACCCGGTCCCGGACGTCGTCGTCATCCACGATCGGCAGGCCGGTGGTCTGTGACTTGCCGACGCTCCGTTCCGGCGGACGGGGTTTCCGCTTGCGGCCCATCTCCTCGATGAGGTGCCACGGCCCCTCGCGGTGGCGGGGCGATTCACCGGTCCAGACCCACTTCTCGCCGTCGTGCATCCACCCCTTCCGGATGAGCGGCGCCTTGAGCCGGTCCCGATGCTGGGGGAAGTCGTAGCCGAAGCGGCCCTTCACGCAGGTGGAGCCCTGGTTGGGCGAGTACTCCTCGATCCAGGGTGAGGTGACCCGCATGATCTGGTCGTCCTTGACCTGCAGGTCGATCTGGCAGCCCACTCCGCAGTAGGGACACACCGACCGGGCCACCCGGTCCGGCTGGGCGAGTGCCTCGGAGCCGAAACGCTGCTTGGGGATGAACTCGAAGATGGCACCGGTGGGACAGACCCGGACGCATTCACCGCACCAGGTGCAGCCGGCGTGCTCGGGGTCGCCGTCGCCTCCCACGATGATGTGGCTGTGGGCGCCCCGCTCGCCGACGTCCAGCACGCCCACCTCCTGGATATCCTCGCAGGCCCGCACGCAGCGGGTGCAGAGGATGCACAGGCTCATGTCGTGCTGAATCATGACGTCGCCGGGCCGCTCATCGCCGGTGCGCAGACTGAGCTCGCGATGGGGCTCGACCGGGACGTCGTACCGCACCACGTAACGCTCGAACTCGTTGCGCGGCTGGGCCCGGCCGCCGTTGCCCAGGCTCTCGGCGGGGTAGCGCTCCAGCAGCATTCCGAGGACCGACCGCCGGCTTTCTACCGCGTCCTTCGATTCGGTCTCCACCACCATGCCGTCGGCGGCCGGGGTGTAGCACGCAGGCTGGAGCTTTCCCTGGCCCTGGACCGACACCAGGCAGATCCGGCAGTTGGCGACGGTGGGAAGTTTGGGATACCAGCAGAGGGTGGGGATATCGATACTCTGGCCCCGGGCGACATCCAGAATGGTCTGACCCGGGGTGAAGGGGTAAGTGTTACCATTGAGCGAAATAGTCGGCATAGCTTTCAGTGCGGCTCGAGAGTCGGGTACAAACCCGTGCGGAATATAGGCCTGGGCTGCCGATGCGCTAAGGGGCAGCGGGTCGAAAGAAGGCACTCTCCTCAGTAGTATCGCGAGGTTCAGATAATGTTCGAGCCAACGCGAGCGGGCGCCAATCGACCCGGTCGATGGACCGATAGGCCGAGTCGATGACCGGACACCCGCTTCGCAAGCTGGCGCAGCCCGACTGTGCTGGGTGTATAGTCCTTGGAAGCCCGGCCGCCACGCCGGGGCCTGACAGGAATCCGCGCGGGGGTAGGGAATGACTATCGACCTGCAGCAGATGCGTGACCCGCTTGGGCTGCTTCGTCTGGGCTATGCCCAGCCGTTGCTGGAGCACCGGGCGAGGAAGTGGGATCACGGCACCACCAGCGAGGGTCTCGAGCAGATCGCCGAGGAGATACCCGTTGCAATCGTGTACAATGGGATTCCCCACGTGGTCATGATGGCGACGCCGGTGAACCTGGAGGACTTTGCGCTGGGGTTCAGTCTCACCGAAGAACTGATCGGGTCTCCCGAGGATCTCAAGTCGGTTGAAGTGGTGCGTTACAGCCAGGGTATCGAGATCCAGGCGGTGGTGGCCGCGGCCTGCGAAGCCGGGATCGCCTCGCGCACACGGAGGCTCACCGGCCGGACCGGCTGCGGCATCTGCGGCACCGACAGCATCGCCGCCGTGCTCAAGCAGCTGCATCCCGTGCCTGAGGGTTCGGTGGTTCGCCCGGAGGTGATTCACCGTGCCATGCAGGAGCTGGCGTCCCGGCAGGAGCTCAATGCCCAGGCGGGCGCGGTGCATGCGGCCGGATGGGCGGCCCTCGACGGCTCGGTTACGACCGTCCGGGAGGATGTCGGCCGGCACAACGCGCTCGACAAGCTGATCGGGGCCCTGTGCAAGTCGGGGGTGAATGCCGCGGAGGGGTTCGTGGTGGTGACCAGCCGGTCCAGCTTCGAGATGGTGCAGAAGACCACGGTGCTCGGGGCCCCGCTGATGGCGTCCATTTCGGGACCGACGGGGCTGGCGGTGCGCGTGGCGGAGCAGGCCGGACTCACACTGGTCGGCTTCACCCGGAACGGTCGACACACGGTGTACACGCATCCCCGCAGGGTTGCTGACTAACCGGCGGAAAGGGCGGAAGGGCGGGAAGGACGCGGGTCAGGGTCCCGCCTTTCCCGCCCTCCCGCCTATCCTGCCCCTCCCGCCTTCCGTTCCAGCTCCGCCGCTACATCCAGATCGCCGACTACCCGCAGGAGCTCGCGGGCCGACGGCGTCATCGGCTCCCGGTCCGGAACGACCACCCCGATGGTGAAGTGTCCCTCCCCGCCGTCGAGCGGGATGGCCCGCAGTCCCTCGGGTACGCCCAGCAGATACAGGAACGGGTGCGGCAGGATGCTGGACCACCTCCCAGTGCGGAGGTGGGCCCACAGGGTGAGCACCGAGTTGGTCTCGATTCCGGCGCGTGGAGTCACCCCGTGGGCGGCGAACAGCCCGTTCAGGATCCGCCGGTTCTGCATGTCCGGGGTCAGCAGGCAGAGGGGGAGGCTCGCCGCATCGGCCCAGCTGGCAGCACCTCCGGATGCAGGAGCGCCCTCGGCCGGGGTGAAGAGGTAGAGGCGTTCCCGGTACAGCGGGACGGTGCGCACGTGGGCCAGCGGCTCATTGTCGAGGTAGGTGACCCCTGCGTCCAGGGTGAAATCATCCAGCCCGCGCTGGATCTCGATGGAGCTCAGGGAGGTCACGGTGATGGTGACCTGGGGATGCCGGACGGAGAAGGGGGCGGTGAGCAGCGCCACCATCGGCAGCGCCACCGGGATGGCGCCGATGCGGAGCCGGCCTACCAGGCCTGCCTTGAGCTCGCTGGCCTCCTGCTCCAGGCTTTCCACGTCCGCCAGGATTCGGCGGCACCACCCGACCACCTTGAGGCCCTCTGGCGTGAGTCCCTGGAACCGCTGGCCGCGCTGGACGAGGAGCAAACCGAGCTCCTCCTCCAGCTGCTTGATCCCGGCGGAGAGGGTCGGCTGGGTGACCTGGCAGGCCTGCGCGGCGCGGGCGAAGTGCTGCTCGCGCGCCAGCGCCTCGAGATAGCGAAGGTTCCTAAGCAGCATCTGACGGCTCAGGCGGGGATGTGGCAGGTCTCGAGCGAGGGGCGGGCGGGAGGGGCGTCCGGCGGTTTCCCGAGCATCACGCCGAAGGAACGGGCGGGACGGCGTTTTTCCGTCGCGTCCTCCCGGGTCCATTCGGCGTAGTGGGAGAGGTACGCCTCCGGGGCGAGGGCGTGCTCGCTCGGCACGATCAGATGGACCCCGGTGGGCGCGGTGCGCTCCATCAGCCGCTCCAGAATCTGCCGGCGGCGGGTGGACGTCTCGTGGCCCAGGGTGCCGGTGTCGATCACCACGATGTTGACCTGGGCCGGGAGATCCGACGGGAAGTCGGCGGTCGGAGCCACATACGTGCTGCAGTAGTGGCCCAGCGCCTCCTCGGCGACCCGGGACTCGACCTGATCGACGAAGGTCATGTCCTTCCCGGTGAACACCACTTCCACGTCATGTGCGGCGAGTAGATACGCGATGGGGGCGGCGTCGTTGCCCAGGATGAGGGCCGTGTCGCCCGGCTCGAGTCTGGGCAGCAGGCAGATGACCGGACTCCTGCGCTCGATCCCCCAGCGGGTGGGTTCCCGCTGGGCGGCACGCAGCTGCTTGAAATGCCTGGACCAACGGCTACATGGCTGGAGACCGAGCCGCTTGTGAATGAGTCGGTCGACCCAGTCGGTGAGCAGCACTTCGGTGAGCAGGAACTGATCGCCCTGGGCCGCTTCCATCTCGACGACGGCCTCGTTGCCCAGCTCAAGCAGCTCCCGCCGGGAGAGGCTGTTCTTGTAGGCCTCGATCCGCTGGAGTATGTACTCGTGATACTGCTGCTTGAGCGAGGGCACGGTGCGGCGCCGACGCTGCTGCTGGAGCTGAAGGGCGGTCAGCATGACTCGCGGAGCAGAGCCTCCCAAGGCCAGGGGGTGGCGCCCGTGGCAGGGCTTGTCTCCAAGGTCGCCCGGTCACCAGGGAAGTGTCAACGGGGCAAAGGGTTCCGGGCGGGCGGGGCGGGGGCGGGCGGTCTCGCTTGCAGAGGCAGTTGCCCGCCCCTTCCGCCCCTTCCGCCCCGCCCGCCTACTCTGCTCGAAGGACTGCTCCCTTCAGATACCCCGTCTCCGGAATAGTCAGCACCTCGGGGTGGTCCTCTCCCTGGCCCAGGATGTGGGTGAGCACCAACCGGCGGCCACTGTCTGCGGCGGCGTCCTCGAGCATCTCGAAGAAGGCCTCCCGGCGGAGATGGAAAGAGCAGGAGGCGGTAAGCAGCACGCCGCCGGGCGCGAGCAGGCGCATCGCCCGGAGGTTGATTTCCTTGTAGCCACGGATCGCCTGGGGAACGGCCGACCTGGTCTTGGCAAAGGCCGGCGGGTCCAGCACGATGGTATCGAACCGGCGGCGTTCCCGCTCGAAGCGGCGCAGCGCGGCAAAGGCGTCGGCCTCGAGCCACTCCAGATTGGTCAGGCCGTTGCGGGCGGCGTTCTCGGCGCCCCGGCCAAGGGCCTCGGCACTCGTATCGAGCGCCAGGACCCGCCCCGCCTTCGTGGCCAGATGCAGCGCGAAGCTGCCGTGGTAGGTGAAGCAGTCGAGCGCGTTGCCGCCCGGCACCGTCAGGGCCGCCGCGAGCAGCCGGTTGGGCCGCTGGTCCAGGAAGGCACCGGTCTTCTGCCCGGTCCAGGGAGCCGCCAGGTAACGCACTGGCCCCTCCCGGATCTCCACCTCTTTCGGGACCGAGCCACGGGCGAGGACGACCTCTTCGGGCAACCCCTCGAGGCGGCGCACACCGACATCGTTGCGGAGCAGAATCCCCTCCGGGCGGCAGATTTCCTGCAGCGCGTCCAGCACCACGGGAGCCACCGCGTCGAGCCCGGCGGAAAGCAGCTGCACTACCAGCCAGCGATCGTACCGGTCCACCACCAGAGAAGGGAGTCCATCCCCCTCCGCATGGACCAGTCGGCAGGCAGTGGCATCGATCCCCCGCCTCTGCTCGATGCAGGTGGCAATCCGGCCCCGCCACCAGGCGGCATCGGGCACCACGTCCTGGCGGGTGAGCAGGCGGAGCCGGATCTCGGAGCGGGGGGAGAAGAGCGCGACTCCGAGGAACTTTCCCCGCCGGTCGAGGACGCGGCAGGGACCGGCGCCGTCCGGGGCGTCGGCGACATCGGTGCGATAGATCCAGGGGTGGCCCCGGGTCCAGCGATCGGCGCCTTTGGGGGAGACCCGGGCGGTAGGGAGGGTAGTCATGTCGGGTTGAGTGTCGTGTCATCCCGAGGAGCGGAGCGACGAGGGATCCCTGTAGGTGCGCACCTTGAGGGATCCCTCGCTCCGCTCGGGATGACGAGCGGTTCCTAAACCGTCGAGGCTCTGTCCGGCCTCAACACCGTCGCCCCCCGCAGGTACACGTGCCTGATCTCCTGACGGGTGCGGCGGGTGTAGGCGTGTACCAGGAGCCGGATACAGCGGGGCAGCGAGCCCGGCACCGGGATTTCGGTGGAATGCAGGATGGCGACGATATTCCAGCCATACACCTCTGCCGCGCGGGCGGGGAAGGCGGCGTTGAGGTCGCTGGTCGTGGTGAACAGGGCGCTGACGATGTCGTCGGGCTGGAGCTCATTGGCCTCGTGCAGCCGGCGGAGCAGCTCGTCGGTCGCTTCGAGAATCTGCTGGGCGTCGTTCGCATCGACGGTGGTTGCGCCGCGGATTCCCTGCAGCCGGTAGGAGGACTCATCGCTCATGGCGACAAATCTAGTGCAACATCTACGGCTCATGCTGGTCACCGACGACCGGCTGCTGGCCGGCCGGGACCCGGTGGACCTGGCTATGCGCGCGGTGCGGGGCGGGGTGACCTCGGTCCAGCTGCGGCTCAAGCAGGCCAGCGCGCGGGAGCTGACCGACCTCGCCGTGCGGCTCAGACGGACCCTGCCGGTGCCGGTACTGGTGAACGACCGACCCGACGTCGCGGCCGCGTCCGGATGCGGTGTCCACCTGGGCCCGGAGGACCTGCCGGTCGAGTTCGCCCGGCGGATACTCCCTGCTGGGACCATCATCGGGGCCTCGGTCGGTACTGCGGACGAGGCCGGTCCCGCGACCGGTGCCGACTACTGGGGGGTCGGCCCCTGGCGGGTGACCGGGACCAAGAATGACGCGGGGGCGGCGATCGGCGCCGCCGGCTTCAGGCGGATCGTGGCGCTGGCGAAGGGCAGACCATGCATGGCGATCGGCGCGGTGCGCCCGGAGGATGTTTCCGAGGTGCTCGCAGCGGGCGGTGTTGGTGTGGCGGTGGTCTCGGGTATCCTGGCTGCGGACGACGTGGAGCTGGCGGCGCGAAGCTACGCAGTAAGGCTCGGGTTCTAGCGGGACTTAACCGGCGCATCACAGCCGCGGGGCTCGTCCGCGGGGTCCCTCCGGGCGCTCGGCTTTGCGGCGGGGCCGCCTCCGTCGTTGGGCCAGCTACGCACGCGCCCTCCGGGACCCCCGCGGCCTCGCCCCTGGCCCGAAGCTCCTGCGGTCGATGAGCGGCCTGGCTGCTGGCCCCATATCCCGCCAGAGCCTACCTCCCATTCCGGCCTTTCTGCCTCACCTCTCCAATCGCCCGGTTGTGCTCGACCAGCGTGCGGGAGAAAACGTGATGTCCGTCCGGCGCGGCGACGAAATAGAGCCACGGGACATCCGCGGGGTAGAGCGCGGCCTCGACGCTCCGGATTCCCGGGGAATTTACCGGGCCCGGAGGCAGTCCCGGGTTGAGGTAGGTGTTATACGGTGAGGGGAAGTCGTAGTCCTTGAAATACAGCCGCGGTTTGCGCTCCCCGGTGGCGAGCTGGATGGCGTACTGCACCGTGGGATCGGCCTGCAGCGCCATCCCGAGCCGGAGCCGATTGCGATAGACCGCGGCGATGATGCTGCGCTCGTCGTCGTGCCGCGCCTCGCCCTCGACGATACTGGCCAGCGCGAGCAGCTGGGTCCGGGTCAGCTTGAGCGAGTCGAGCCGCAGGTCCCAGGCGGGGTCCCAGCGGTGCTGGAACTCATCGACCATCGCCTGCACCAGCGAGGTGGCGGTTACCGGGACCGGGAGCTGATAGGTCTCGGGCAGCAGATACCCCTCGAGGCTGGGGGCGTCGGGCGCCAGCAGGTTCACCCGGCTGCGGTCGCGCGCCGCGGCGAGGACCGAGTCCCGGGGAATGCCGAGCCGGAGCTCGGCGAGCTCGGCCAGATCGGTGAGGCTGAGGCCTTCAGGGGCGGTGAAGCGGACCATCGCCACCCGGCCCCGTTCGAGCGCGGTGAGCAGATCCCAGGCGGTGGCGCCCGGAGGCAGATCGTAGACCCCGGCCTTGGCCGCGCGATCACTCCGACGGAGCCGGGCCAGGGCGGTGAACCAGAAGCGGGAGCCAACCAGACCCCGGTCGACGAGGGTGTCGGTAACCTGGCGGAAGGTGGCCCCGGCCGGGATGGTGATTCGCACGGGCTCGCCTGTCGGCTCCCCCGCCCGCTCCGGTGCGGAGCACGCTACTACTGCGGCCAGCAGTAACGCCGTCAGCGCCGAACGTTCCGAGTTCCGAGTTCCAAGTTCCAAGTGGCGGGATTCCGCGCGGGTGGTGCAACTCGGAACCTTGAACTCCGAACTCGCCCTGGCGGTCACGTTGCGCCTCCCCGTCGCATATCGAGGAATCCCTGCAGCAATACCGCCGCGGCGTGGGCATCCACCTCGGCCCTGCGCCCGCGCGTGCTGCCGCCCTGCTCACGGATGCCGCTCAGCACCCGGGCGGTGGTCATTCGTTCGTCGATGAGCTCCATCGGAAGGCTGGTCCGGCGGCCGACCAGGTCCGCCAGCTCTCGGGCGGCCCTGGCGCTGTTGCCTTCCTCCCCCTCCGACGTCAGGGGGAGACCCACCACGATCCCGACGGGATGATGAGTCTCGACCGACTCGAGGAACGCCGGCATGGGGAAACGCTTGCCCTGGCGGCGGGAGAGAGTACCGAGGGGTGAGGCGAGCACCTGGCCCTCATCGCAGAGGGCGAGGCCCAGGCGGACCTCGCCCCAATCGATGGCGATGATGCGGCCGGTCGACGGGATGGGCATGGGGGAAA
>JBGQJV010000081.1:0-17443 GCA_041499215.1 Gemmatimonadota bacterium
CGGCAGGCCCGCAGCTGGATTGCCTGGCGTACCCGGGCAAGAACGCCATCGAGGGTGGTGTCGGCAGCCGCGACTTCCAGCGCCTCGAGGTAGACGACCATGAGCTCCCGCCGGCCCCGTGGCTCAGGCAGGTAAACCAGCCTGAGACGAGGGGCCATCCGGGGGAAGCGGTAGCCTCGAGCGGTGAGATACCCGAGCATGGCCGCTCCATCAGAGCCGGGCGGTGCGATGCTGCGGTTTGACCTGAGATTGACGGCCCACTGCAGCGTGCTCACCGTACCGCTGCTGTCGCTGCTGTAGTCGTAGCCGCCTGGACGGTCAGGCAGGAGCTCCTCCGCCTGCAGCCAGACTGCCTGGTGAATCATCCTGGTAGAGTCGGCGGCGACCAAGAAGTGCTGCTCGGCGTCCGCGACCCCCTGAAGCACGAATCGCTGACCGCCGACATAGGCGAAGGCGGGTGCCAGCTGGACCCCGCAGAGTCCTCCGACCCGCAGGGAAATGATCCCCGCGGCAACGGTGAGCCGGCGGGGGAGGGTGTCAACGCCCGGCGCGACGCTTCGCTGAGCCGCGGTCGTGGCTGAGAGGGTGGTGAGCAGCAGCAGGGTAATCCAGCGGGATCGGTGGGGCATGCGGAACCCGAAGGAGGGAGGACGCGGTCTTCCTTCCCACGACGGCTGGCCGGGTCAGCGGTTTCGTGCAGCGGGTCGGGCCGCTGCTACCCGGGCCGAACCAGGTCCCGGATGGACCGCGGGGGATGGGAGCGACCGGCCGTGATGCTGTCGCACAGGTTTACCATCGCGCCGGCGAATGTCGGGTTGAAGCCCAGTTCGAAGCTGGACCAGAACGCCCGTCGCGCGGCTCCCACCTTCCCGGAGATGAGTAGTCCAATGCCCTCGAGGTAGGCGAGGTGAGGATCCGGTCTGGTGTCGTTCTGGACCGATCGCACGATCGCCAGGGCGAAACGGACATCATCCGCTTCGACGGCCGCCCACCCCACCTCCCACGCTACCTGGGTGTCATCAGGGCAGGCCACGTGGACCGCCGCCAGCGCTCGAGCGCTTCGGGAATCCGCTGCAGCCGACGCAGAGCGATGCCCGAGAGATAGAGGGCGTCGAGATCGTCCGGCCGCTCGGCCAGGATGGTCTCGAGCTTCCCGAGCCCGCGAGCAAGGGCGCGACGGTCCCACCAGCCGAGCCTGGTCCAG
Source organism: Gemmatimonadota bacterium (assembly GCA_041499215.1). GTDB lineage: Bacteria > Gemmatimonadota > Gemmatimonadetes > Gemmatimonadales > GWC2-71-9 > JADJOM01. The sequence continues at coordinate 1,205 of JBGQJV010000081.1, forward strand.
TCCAGCAGCGGACCTTCGGCCTCCAGCCGGTCGAGCAGCTTACGTACTGTGGTGAAAACGTCCAATCGAGGGGCCACGCTCAGCTCTGGGATGGTCCGCTGGTGCGCCCACGCCGCCGGATCCGACCGGGACCCGGAAGGACTCATGAAATATGCCGGGTTGTACCGGACGGTGCCTCGGGCCGGGGCGGTTGGGTCAGAATCGTTCAGCTGACTAGGCCATCCCACTCGTCCCTCCGGCCAGCCGAATGGTCACCGCCTAGTCCCCCGTCGGGACGATGCCGGCTCCCTCGACCATGAGTATCACGGTTCGCTCCGGCGCCCGCGGGAAATGCATGACACCCTTGGGCACGACAAAGCCGTGTCCGGGTCGGAGCTCCACCGTGCGTTCCTCCAGCTCGATGATGAACCGGCCGGAGACGACGTAGAAGAACTCGTCCTCGTCGTCATGCTTGTGCCAGTGGTATTCGCCATGCACCACGCCCAGCCGGACAACCGAGTCATTGACCCGACAGAGCGTCTGGTTGTACCAGGGAACCGAGCAGGCCGCGACGAGCCCGGGCACGTCGATGACCTCGAGCGGTCCGCACAGGATGTTCAGGTTGGTCTGGTAGGGGAAGGCGGACGGTTCCGGCATCGGTGACTCTCGGGGCGAGGGTTCGGAAGGTTACGGCCCGCGGCATGGCGGTTCCAGTCTCCACGATGGGGGGCGTCCCAGGGCGGGACGTGGACCTCCGCGCGCTGCGGGGGTCGCGCCCTACGGCCCCGCGCGATCGAGGGGCAGCAGATCGCAGTACTCGAATCGGTCCTCACGGCGCAACCGCTCCCCTCGCGTGACTGGAATGGGAACACTGAAGAGCGGCCCGGCGACCACGCAGGTGTGAAACTCGCCGCGTTCCCCGCAGGGATCCACTGTCGCCGGCAGCTCCTCAAGCAGAGTTGCGTCGAACCGGCGACCGGCGAACTCCGGAGCCAGCTGCGTGGTGTCGACGCAGGTGAGGTAAGCCTCGTAGCCCGCTTCGACGAATTCCCGGGCCAGCCGCGCGGTGTCTGTTCCCCAGAGCGGGAAGGCCGGAATGAAGCCCAGTCGCGCGCCCTGTTCCTCCCGGAACCGGCGGACATCCTCGAGGGAGAGATCTCCATAGGCGATGTGCCGCACCGCCCCGACCGAGTCGCGCGCCTGGTTGACGGCGGATGCCCAGGCCGCATCATACGACTCGTTGGTGGACCCCGGAGACAGGTGTGCCTCGAACAACGGCAGACCGAGCGAGGCGGCCTGCTCCCGCAGAATGGATCTTCGCACTCCGTGGATGCTGACCCGGTCGTAGGCCGGAGCCACGCTGGTGAGCAGGCCAAGGACCTCGACCTCTGGATCGCCGCGGAGCCTGGCGAGGGCAAGAGAGCTGTCCTTTCCACCGCTCCACGCCAGCAGTACCGGAATTGTCACGCGCTCTCCATTTCGCGGGTCCCGCCGGGCGTGGCCGTCCGGCGCGGGAGTTCGCGAACCCGCGCTCGGCCGACGGCCATGGTCGGGAATCCCGCCAGGTTCAAGGGGAGGTCAGGTCGCAAATGATGATCTCGGGGACCGGGCCCAGGCGAAGCGGCAGGCCGGAGTTGCCGAGCCCGACGCTGACCAGCAGGTGGCGGCCCGCGTCGAGGCGATAGCGGCCCGCGAGGTAGCGCCGGGAGAGGGCCCCCTGGGGCACCACCGGCGCGAATCCCCCCGGAAGCACAATCTGTCCGCCGTGGGTGTGGCCGGCGAACGCAAGATCGAACGGGCGATTCCCGGCATCGAGCAGACCCGACGGCTGGTGCACCAGGAGGACCGTGGCGCTGGTCTCGTCCCATTCCGGTCCGGCGGGATCGGGTTCGCCTGAAATGTGATCATCGAGCCCCACCAGCAGGGTGTTGTGATACGGCGGGGTCAGCCGATGGCTGCGATTCGTGAGGAGAAGAACGCCGGCCTGTTTCAGAACCTCGGCAACCGCCGCGGCTCCCGCCCAGTGATCATGATTCCCCAGCACCGCGAAGACCCCGAGCGGCGCCGTGACGCTCCGGAGCGGCGTCAGCAGCCTCGCGGCATGGCGGGCCGCCAGGGAGACAAAGTCACCTCCGAGCAGGACCAGATCGGGGCCGGCGTCAACCAGAGCACGGCAGGCAGACTCGATTGACTCTGGAGGGGTAAACGGTCCGGCGTGAAAGTCAGAGGCGAACCCGATGCGCAGCCGGTCGGTGGTGCCGAGCGGCTTCTGCAGCTCGATGCGTTCATGCCAGACCCTCAACGGTGGTGGGGGCCACACCCGGGAGACCAGCGCGGCGGGCCAGGTGTCGCCGAAGACAAGAGCCTGAAGGCTCTCCGAGGTCCGTCGCCACCAGCCGAAGTTGCGGATCAAGGGTTCCTTGGGGTCGACGCGCCAGAGGCGAGGGGTCCCACTGGGGCTGACTGGTACTCAGCAACCAGTGTCCGGGACCAGGGCCAGCTCGAGGAAGGCGGTGCCAGGGACCGGGTTGTACCGATACGGGGCGATGGCGCGGAATCCGAGAGACTCGTACAGCGCCCGCGCCCGGCCCATCTGCGGCAGCGTGTCCAGCCGGATCCTGCGAAATCCGGCGTCCTTCGCGTGCTCAATGGCGGCGAGCGCCAGGGTGCGTCCCAGACCCCGGTCGCGTGCAGCCGGGCGCACATACAGCCGCTTCATCTCGGCGGTCTCGGCATCGAGTGGCCGGACGGCGACACATCCCAGGACAACCGCGCCGTCCTGCGCCAGGAACAGCGCTCCCTTTGGAGGGGCGTATGCCCCCGGCAGGCCGTGCAACTCCTGCTCGAACCCCTGAAAGCCGAGGTCGATTCCCAGGGCCTCGGCATACTCGCGAAAGAGAATGCGAACGACAGCGAGATGGTGCGGGGCGAGCGCCGGCTCGAGTGTGACCATGGCAGAATAATCGTCTGACGTTTCCCGAGCTCGGACAGACCGTAGCGCAACGCAATCCGCAGATGCACCTCAACCCCGCCACGGCGAAGCGCGGCCCTCGGGGTAAGATGTTCGCCTCCTGAAACAGCAGGGAGAGACGGCGCCGGCCTCGTCCTAACCTAGCCGGACCGAAATGCCGTGCCAGATCGCCGGCCGGTGCCGCCCGCAGGGCCGAGTCGCACGGAGCGCGACGATCTGAGACGCCTGGGCATCGTGGTTTCCATCTCCCCAACAAGGCGGCACCGTGCCGGCGACCTACCTGGTGGCCTCGATCCTGTGTCTGTTCCTGGGGTTCTCGGGTGCCAGTGCCCAGGCTCCCCCGATCAGGGAGGTCCGACTCGGTCGACGGAGCCATGTCCTGCCGGACGGGTTCACCCGTATTGCCGGTGCCGTAGAGCTTCCCGACGGGCGCGTGCTGGTGAGCGACCGGGGTGAGGAGCGGGTTGTCGTGGCCAATCTGAAGGACGGAGCCACAAGCCTCGTGGGCCGCGCCGGATCGGGTCCCGGCGAATACCGATTCCCCGACCGGCTCCTGCAGTGGGCTGCCGACTCCGTCCTCCTGGTGGATGAGGGAAACGGCCGACTCGCGGTCATCGGTCCGGACCTGCGAATCACTCGGACCTTCACCCTGCGGGTCGCAGAGGTGCCCACGACCCTGGTCCCGCGCTCGGTCGACCGGGAGGGACAGATGCTCGCCCAGGTCCCGCGCTGGGCGGCGGCCTCGTTCGGGAAACACGGGGATTCCGTGCCCATCGTGCGCGTGGTCGGGGGGGACACCCAGGCGCACGTCGTGGCATGGGTCCGTCTGATGGCGGAACCACCGGGAGGGATCAAGCGCGGCCTTCCGTATGTGCCGTTCTCACCTCAGGACGTCTGGGCCGCGACCGGCTCGGGAGAAATCGCGGTTGCACGCTCCGGCGACTATCACGTCGAATGGCTCACCGGCAAGGGGGCGGTGCGGGGGCCGGCGGTTGCCTACCGCGTCCTGGCGGTGACACCGAAGGACCGGATCGCTTACACCCGGCACTTCATGGAACACTCGAGCATCGGAGGACGTGCCGGTGCGAACCAGACTCCCACCGGATTGAGCGCGATACCGGGGGAGATGTTGACGCCGGCCGCCATCGAACGGCTGGCCCGGGACAACACCTTTGCGGCGGAGCGGCCTCCCTTCACGGACGCGCTGCCGCTGCTCTCACGGGACGGGCTCTTGTGGGTAGAGCGATCGGTGCCGGAAGGGAGTGAGCCGGTATGGGATGTGTTCGACACCCGGGGGAACCAGCTATACCGGGTCGTGGCTCCGCCCGGTCGGCGAATCATCGCACTCGGGCGGGGAGCGGTGTATGCGCTCACCGAGGATGTTGACGGTTTCGAGCATCTGGAGCGATACGCCATCGAGCTGCGATAGGGGTTAGCTGGTCGCTGCTCCGGCCAGTCCCTCGGGCCCCGGCCGGCGTGCGAGGAGGACATACCCGGCCATTCGGCGGAACTCCTCCCGCCGTTGTGGCGGGCTGAGGCGGGCGATCAGCCGCCACAGCCACATGAATCGCATTTCCCGGCCCAGTCGATGGGCTTCCTCCGCCGAGGACCGGTATACCACCTCATGCCAGCCATGAGGCAGGAAAAACCCGGTTCCTTCCTGTGGAGCAAACCGAACCGGTGCTCGCCCATCCTCCAGAGCTTTTCCCCAGCGCTTCTGCAGGTACTGCAGCAGCTTGGGGCTTGCCAGGTCGATCAGCCACCAGAGGAAGGAAGGCGGGGTGCTCAAGGCCCGGGCCAGAGCGGCCGCGTCGGCCGGAGTGAGGTAGATCATGAGGCCCTCGGTGACCACCAGCACCCGGCGCGCGGTTGGACCCAGGCGGTTCACCAGGTCGGCCAGTGCCTCGGCCTGCGTCAGGTCGGCAGCGATCGCCTCGTAGACGCAGGCCGGCCGCTCGTTCTTCAACTGGTTGACCTTGTACTCCAGGATCTCCGGCAGATCCACGTCGACCCAGCGCAGCGTCGCGGGGAACGCCAGCCGCCAGGGCCGGGCGTCGAGGCCCGCGGCCAGGTTGAGCACCAGATCGGCGTGGTAGCTGGTGACCTGGGTCATGATCAATTCGTCGAACACCGCCGTCCGGACGATCATGGCCCAGGCCATCGAACGTCCGTGGCGCAGGCCCGCGACGATCGCGGGGCCTTCAGGGCCCGCGAGGCGTGCCGCAAAGGGATCGCGGAAGAGGGCGTCCAGTCGTTCCGTCTCCATCGCGCGATAGGTGGCGACCCAGCGGGCGGTGTCGGAGATGTGTCGCACCGGCATTGCGTTCCTCTACTTGCCTGCGCTGCGGTGTATGGTGGGGCCGATCTCCGGCCCGGTCGGAAGAGGGCTGCTGGGAGTGCGGTCAGCGGGGGTCCGGCGCGCCCCGCTCCTGCAGCTTCCCGGAACCGCGGAACTGTACCTTAACGTCGTCCGAACTGCCGCCATAGGTGAGCCGGGTGACCAGAATGTCCCCGCGGCGGCCATCGGCAAGCATCAGGGCGTAGGTCAAACCGATGGACACGCTCACGTCGGGCCTCACCTTGAAGGATCCATTCCAGCGCGAGTCCCCGCCCACCCCTCCTTCGAGCAGGAGCTCCACGCTGAGCTGGCCGGCGACCAGCGTGTGTCCGGAGTAGAGCGAGGCAGGAAGCAGAGCCATGGTTGCAGGGCGGAGTGGAGACTGCTCAAGATGACCGGTCGGCGGCCTCGGTCAAGAGGGCCGACGGAGGCGAGCACGATGGCTGTGGCAAGGAGATACGCCGGTGATCTCTGGCGCACGGCGGCTCCGCAGGAGGGGGGAGAGGCGGCTTGGGATAGTCGGCGGGATGTGTGATAGACGGTGAGGGTCGCAGACGGCTGGTATCGGAGTCAGGTAGGCAGTTGTCAGGGAACCACTCCTCCTCCGCGACACCCGACAACCGACACCCAACATCCTACACCCTGCACCCGACACCTCACCCCCAGACCCAGCCACCACTCTCTACCGTTCACTACAGACCGGCCACGACCTTCCGGTACTCCGCCTCCGTGAACGCGCGGAAGGTCTGCGACCGGACGTTTCCCTGAGACCCCAGACCCAGGGCCAGCTTGGCAACCGTCTCATCGTTCGGCAGCTCCGCAATAAGGACGATGTCGTACTGTCCCATGGTCAGGTAGAACCCCTTCACCTCGCCGCCGGCCTTCTTGTAGGCCTCTTTGGCGGCGTCGAGACGCGCCGGGCCGTTCTTGGCGGAGGTAATGCCTTGTTGGGTGTAGCTGAGGAGGGAAATGTAGGTGGGCATGAGGTCTCCAGGATTGGAAGGACCGGCGGTGGGACGCGAGAATGCGGGGAGAAGGTGTGGTCCCTGCACTCGTCACGCTAGGGTCGGGAGGACAAGAGGAGGGATCGCAAACCAGACCGTGATCGTGGTGATTCTGCACGGCCGGCCGAAGGAGGGAGCGTGGGCTCAGGCGGTCCCGGTCGCCCGGTTCGAGCCCGGCCTCCGTGGCAGCCAGCGCGGGACCCGGGCGGCATAGCTGTCGAAGGCGTCGCCGAAGGTCCTGCGGAGCACCGGCTCCTCGTAGGTCACTACCCGCAGGTGAAATACCCCCCAGACGATGATCGCGTAGAGGAAGAGAACCCCCGCCTGCCACAGCGTCGCCTCGCCCAGGATGCAGAGCAGAACACCGAGATACATCGGGTTTCTGACCCACGCGTGCAGCCCGCTGTGCACCAGCTCCCGCGGGGCGTCCCACGGGGCCGGCGTCCCTCGCCCGACGGTTCCGAACTGCCAGGTTGTCGCGGCATAGGTGATCACGCCGAGACCGAGGATGAGCAGGCCGAGCCAACGGGTTGGGCCCAGGGAAAGCGGCAGCGAGTGGGCGCCGGCGCCCAGGAGGTAGGGCACCAGGCCGGCCACGGTGCCTGGAAAGACGAGGGTGAAGACCAGGGACCGAAACCAGAGCGGCATGCGAGACCGGGTATCAGGCCACCGACTGGCACCTACGAGGGGATGACGAAGAGCGACCTCAGCAGAGCCGGGAAAAGGGCACGAGATCAGAGTGCGTTGCTCGGCACGTCGGCCCAAGGCAAAACTGTCGATCGGGGCGCCATCCCACAACCCGGCGCGGCGGCAGAGCTGGTCTCCTCTGCGCCGGATGTCGCGCTGGAGGACCGGCCCCCGGTTGAGTCAACTCGTTGGGGCTTCTGTCGAACTGCCCCGGATGATGATAGTCGAGAGCATGGTCGCGATCAGGCTCTGAGACCCGGCGGCCTGGGCCAAGACCTCGGCCAGGCAGACCGAGAGGGTTCGCCCGGGACGCAGGACCCGGCCGGTGGCGAGGAAGGATTCGCCGCGGGCCGGCGCCAGCAGGTTGATCTTGAACTCCACGGCCAGGACGTCGGTCCCGGCAGGAGCGAGGGTGAAGGCAGCATACCCGTTGGCCGAGTCGGCCAGACTGGCGATGGCGCCCGCGTGCCAGAATCCGTTCTGCTGGGCGAACTGCGGGGCGTACGGTGCCGACAGCTGTACCGTTCCCGGTGCGAGGTGGGTTATCGTGGCACCCAGGGTTGCCATGAGGGTCTGCCGGGCGAAGCTCTCCCGGACCACCCTCTCGAACGCGGGGTTCCTGGGTTCCCACTGGGGCGGCGATGTCATTGATGGCAAGGAGTGATGACGAGTCGAGGAGGACGGCGAATGATGGCCGTCGCCCCGGGCTGGTCACCCTTCAGTGAGCAGGCCGTTCACATGCTGTCGCAGGTGGGCAAGGGCCTGATCCGGGCTCAGGTCCGTGGTATCCAGCACCGGAATGCGGAGCGCGTCGGCCTGACCACGGAGGTATGCGGCCCAGGCCATCATGCGGTCGGTCGCCAGCTCGGGCTGATGGCGGCTGTCTCTGAGCCGGGCTTCACGGACTTCGGTCGAGCAGTCGAGCAGCAGCATTCTACCCTCGCTGACCCGGTGCTGCAGGAACGCTTCCCTGACGGTCGTTGGCCGCACCTGGCCTTCGAGCAGGGCCAGGGTCGAGCCATCCGTGGCCGAGGCGAGCGTCGAGATCCAGTGATGGGTCGTGGCGACCTGCCATCCGTCCGGCGACCCGTGATCCGCGATCATCTGATCCAGGGAAGGCACGCCGACCGAGTCGAAATAATGGCAGCGAACTCCCGGCGGGGCCTCTACCTCCAGCTTCCGAAGGAGGGTGGTTTTCCCCGAGCCGGAGGCGCCGGTGATCACGAGAATCGCAGGGCGCGGCATGAGGTTCCTGCTGAAGAAGCGGGCAGGTGGGGTTCGCGGGATGCTATTTGAGCAGCCAGTCGAGGGCCTCGTCCGGATCGAGGAAGACCCGCAGGTGTGCGCCAACCTGGCACGTAACCGGAGGTCGGGTCGAGCTCGACATTCCATCCCACGTGACCGACCATTGGAAAAGAGGCCGGACAAGGCTGCAGCCCAATGTGGTTCGAGGAGTCCCGCTCCGCCAGATACCGTGGCGGTCCCGGGTCGGGCATGCCGGTCAGGTTTCGAGCACCGGTCGCCGTCCCGCCGCGGGAACGGCCCGCGCCCGCTAGCCGGTTTCCTCGATGCCCTCGACCAGAATCATCGAGCTGAGCGCGCAGCGGTGGCGAACGGCCCGGATGGGCGCATATTCGGCTGAGCCCCACCAGGCCTCCGCCTGGGCCCCGCTGGGGAAGGCCAGAACCACCAGCCTGCCGGGGGTCCACGCTCCCTCCAGCACCCTAGTGTTGCCGCCCCGGACGAGATAGCGGCCTCCAAACGGCGGGAGGGTGGCCGCGGCGGTCCGCTTGTATTCCTCGTATCCACCCGGGTCCGAAATGTGGATGTCGACGATGACGTAGGCTGGCATGAGATGGGCAGGAAGGGGGTGAAGTCAGCTACGGAGCGCGGCTCCCTCGGGTTTCCGGAAGAAGCCGAGTCCATCCGGGTCGGGCATACGCCGGCAGGTGACTTACCAGTACCAGATGAACTGACCCAGCTCCGCCTCGACGGTCGAAGCGGCGAGCTGGATCGTGGCCGCGGCGCACGAGTCCGACCCGGCTTGGTCGAAGTCCACCGCCTGGACTCCGCACGGGTTGATGACCGTGTAATTCACGCTGGTGTGCCCAACGACAACGAGGGCATGGCCCTGGGCCTGCCTCACCGAGGTGAGGATGACGGGCGACCACTTGAGGGCATGCCTGATGTTCTTCCCCTGCGGCGCCTGCAGCGAGCGGATCCCAATCTGCCGATAGAACGAGTCCATCTGCTGCTCCGAGAGCCCGGAGTTCATGCGCCCGTACGCGCCGGCCCTGGTGACGTAGGAAGTCCAGGACTGCGCGCTGGTCTGGTTGCGCCAGCCCCAGAGCATACGCCCACACGCTTCCCAGCACAGGTTCAACGTGCTCTGCGAAATGACTGGTACCTGCCAGGCCATGGGACGGTCCTCCCCCTCGAATTCCCGAAGCTCCCGGTATCGGCGGCTCACGAGACGGCCGCACGGGCTGAGCCCGCCCGTTGTCATACTACGTCGTGGAAGCAGCCTTCTTCTCAGCCGGGGGCTGCCGGAGGGACTTGGACATCAATCGTGACGGGTGGGGTTTGGCGGGGGGCTATTCAAGGGAGCCGGCGCGGTGGGCCTACAGCTGCCAGAGGGCCATGAGCAGACCGTACCGCTTGCTGACCGCCAGGGCGCACGCCTCCTCCAGGCAGGCGAGATGCGCCAACAGGGCCTCTGTTTCCGCGGACAGCTCCTGGGGCGATGGCGAGACGGGTGATCCGGCCTCGGACGAGCGGATCACCGGCCTGTGACGAACATAGGCCTCGACCTGAGAGGCGGTGATCCGTTCGAGGGAGTGGAGCAGCAGCTCGGTCAGGGTCGATGTGAGGGCGTGGGCCCCGTGATCGGCGACCGTGGGGTAGGTGAACTCCGCGCCCTCGGGCGTCAATGGCGAGTAGTTCGCGGGTGCGGCCGGATCGGCAGCGAGGAGGGCGGCGATATCCCGCCAGTGCTCCTCGAGCCACATGTCCGCCAGGCTGCGGCGCTGGCGAAGCCATTTCTGCAGGGTTTTCGGTGCACCCGTGAAGGCACGGAGATCCGAGTCGGGGGCGATGTACAGCCGCATGCTGATGCCCATGGGGCACCGGAGGATGGAGGGAGCGACGAAAACGAGTCGTTGAACCTCTGTCTCCTAATATAGAACGCCCTCCGGCCGCCCACACAAGCGGTCAGGCTACTCGTCGCGCCTCGACTTGCGGGCCTTGTGCTTGCGCCGCTGCGCCGCGGCCTTCTTGAGCTTGCGCGCAAGGCTGGGCTTCAGATAGTGGCGCCGTGCCCGGAGCTCCTTGAGGATCCCGGCGCGCTGCACCTTCCGCTTGAACGCCTTGAGGGCGAACTCGATGCGATCGGTATCGGAGAGAATGACTTCTGGCATCAGCTACCTCGCTGTATGGGCCCGGACTACTCAACGGGCAAGGCCGGCCCGCCCTGAGGCAAGCCGGCCCGGCATGCACGTCGCGACTTTCGTCAGACTCTAGAGCTTGACGACCTTCTCAGCGGCCGGACCCTTCTGGCCCTCGACCATGTCGAACTCGACCTTGTCGCCCTCGGCGAGGCTCTTGAACCCCTGCGCCTGGATCGCCGAATGGTGCACGAAGCAGTCCTTCTGGCCATTCTCGGGCGTGATAAAGCCGAAACCCTTCGCGTCGTTGAACCACTTCACTGTGCCGGTGGTACGCATGTTGACCTACTCCTGTATGGGTGTAATCGGAGTCCGGTCAAGCCCGTACCTTCCGACTACGTGGTTTTTCGTGATCTTCAGGCCCTCACGATAGGCATTCCCGCGGTACACCCCAGGGCGCCAGCCCCGGTTTCAAGGGAAACAGAAAGGGGCCGGCATCCAGGCCAGCCCCTGCGTTGATTGCTGGAAGTTATGCCGTAAACAGGCACAACGGACCGCGCTGAAGATAGGCAGACGGCCCGGAAAAAGCAAATGGACGCTCAGGAGGCCCCGCGCGGGCTGCGCTCCGAGGGCCTGGCGGCTAGTACCCCGCCGGCTTGGCATTCTGCGGGTCGTCCTCGGGGTGGACGTAAGTCATGGCAAAGGGACCCATCGCGGTCACCGCCACGATCGTTGCGCCCCGCGCGGAGGCGAAGTGGTGCTCCTGCGCCAGGATGGTGCCGGTGTCTCCCACGGCCATCGCCTTGGTCCGCTTGAGGTCGAGCTTGTCCCCCATGCCTACCAGGAAGCTGCCCTGCTTGATCTCGACGTGTTCGTCGGTGGGGTGGAAGTGCGGCGGAATGCGATATCCACCGGGCATGGAGAGCTGGATGGTGAAGCGACCCGCGTTGCCGGGGTCTCCGCTCACCACCGCCATCTGGGCGCCCTTGGGGAATACCGCGGGAGCGGGGCCCCAGTGCAGCGGCGGAGGGGTGGCGGTGCTCTGCGCCTTCAGGGCAGGAGCAAGCAGGAGAAGGGCGGCGGCAGCAGAGGCGAGGGGACGCATGCGGAACTCCGTGATCGGGAAACTCGGAAAATGCGGCCGGGTACGCCGGAAAGGGAAGGGGTGACCGCGCGTCGCTACTGCTGCGTCGGGAACACCCGTGAACGCTGGCGGAAACGCACGTCCATGCGTCCTCAGTGGAAGACGGCCAGGCGTGCAGATGCAGCGCCAGGCCGACTCGGATGACTTGGGATTTGGACACGCACCAGGCCATCATTAGTTAGGGCCCCACCAGTTCAGCGGACGCCTTACCGGCACCCGGCTCGCCGTGAGCGCGGCGCCCTCGGCCGGCCGCTCCACGGGGCCGAGGGCGTTGTCCATCGCCCAGCGTGAGAGGAAACGATCGATCTCAGGCTCGGTCTGGGTGGGATCGCAAGGCATTGCCGGGCAGCGTCTCCCCTCGACCATCAGATACCACATGGCCGGGCGTGCCACCTGCTTCCGGGGCGTGTTGGCCGGCTGGCCTTCATAGGAGACGAAGTGAAATACCCGCCCATGGATCGTGAGGTGGCGTTGCTGTGGCTTGAAGGCGGACATGGGGGACTCGGCTCGGGGATAGCGCCGGAGATGGCGGTTGGGGGAACACCGGCCAGGCCGACAGAAGGAGGACAGCAAGATGGTGGAGGAGCCGGGATCATCGGCCATGCTCTACGAGGGGGCGTTCACCCCATCGGGTACGAAGGGATCGCAGCTCACTCTTCGGGTGTCGGGTCCGGCGGGACCGGAGGGTCGGGCGCCGGCTCGTTGAGCGACGCGGCGGCCCGATCCGCCCGGCGCTCGGCCTTCTCCTGTCGCTTCTGAATCTTGGCGAGCTCCTTCTGCCGTTTCTCAAAGCCATAGTTACGCTTGGGCACGGGACTCCTGGGTTCGGGGGGAAGGAGCTGAGGATTCCGGGGTGCCCGGAAGGTAATCGGTTGTCGGGTGCACTGTGCCGTTTCGAGAAAACCGGCATGGGCCCGCGACCGCTCGCGCTAGGCCGCCACCGTTCCGAACAGGCGCCCGACGAGTGCCGTGCAGGCCATCGCCACCGCTCCCCAGAAGACGACCCGCGCCGCGCCGCGAAACACCGGTGCCCCACCAAGACGGGCCGCGAGGGCGCCGAGGATCACGAGGAGGAGCAGGGAGCCTCCCACCACTGCTCTCGTGAGGATCGAGAGCGGCAGCAGAAACACCAGGAGCAGAGGCAGGGCTGCACCTGTTGCGAACGCAGCGGCCGAGGCCAGCGCCGCCTGGATCGGCCGGGCGCGGGTGACCTCCGACATGCCGAGCTCGTCCCGGGCATGCGCGCCGAGGGCGTCGTGCGCCATGAGCTGGTCCGCCACCTGGCTGGCGAGCTCCTGCGTGAGGCCGCGGGCGACGTAGATGCCGGCCAGCTCGGCCCGCTCGACGTCGGGGGCAGTCGCCAGTTCGCCCTGCTCCCGCCGCAGGTCCGCCCGCTCGGTATCGGCCTGCGAGCTGACCGAGACGTACTCCCCGGCGGCCATGGACAGGGCTCCGGCCACCAGACCCGCCAGGGCAGCGAGCAGAACCGGGTCGCGCGCGGCTTGCGCGGCTGCGACTCCCACGACCAGGCTGCTGGTCGAGATCAGTCCGTCGTTGGCCCCGAGTACCGCGGCACGCAGCCAGCCGATGTGTTCGGTGCGATGGATCTCAGGGTGGGTCATGGGGGGCGGGAGCTGCCCGGCTAGAATGCCGGAATGACCGCCGCCAGCTCGTACCCGTGCTTCTGCCTGCCCACCAGACTGGCCAGCGCTCCGGTGCGAGCCAGGCGATCCTCGGCGAAGAAGAGTGCAGCACGCACCTTCTGCCCGTGTGCCAGGATCTCCTCCTCAGTGCACCCAGTCCCGGATGTGAGCTGGTCCATGAGCTGCCCATAGGGCGCTGGATGTCCGCGGGCCAGTTCGGGCGCCGACACCTGGAAGCAGGACCGGTCGAAGGGGCTGCTCCAGCGGACCGCGAGCGAGCCCGCGCTCGGGGTCGGGCCGGGCAGGGTCGGGAAGGCGGCTGCGCGGCGCCGTTTCTCCGTTGAGGTCGAGGTGTCCATGATGCGAAGTCCTTTCGCCGCTACCAGGCGAGGATGCCGAGCTCGTCCAGGAACGCAGCCACAGGTACGAGAGAAAGCAGGCTCGGCTCCTGTTTGAAGGCGGTCGTGGCGGCCCGCAGTGCGGGCGTCACCGTATGACCCGTGCGCGCGCGATACCCGCGGTGCGCGTCGCCAAGCTCGTGAAACACCGCCCGGAGGCAGGCCCGTTCCCGAGCGTGGAGCGGATCGGCGGTTTGCCCCGCTGCCGGCTCGGTCGGGGCGGTTGTCTTCCGGCGGCGAGCCTTCGGGCGCGAAGCGGCCGCGCGCCGGTCGAAAGCGGTGCCGGCGAGGGTCAACCGATCGCGGACCCGTTCCGCGAGGGCGTCGGTCGTGGGAGTGAGCCCGGACTCGTCGGTGGAATCAGGCGTGTCAGCCATGCGGCCCTGCATTGTGAGGGGACCCTGAAGAGCCGCCACGGCGAGTGAGCAGGCGGGTACTTGAAGATAATCTGGTGTCCCCCTCGATGGGCGCCGTGGTGGATTACCGACTTGCCACGGGGTACGAGAGGAGCAGGGCGGTTCGCCAGGCTCATTCGCGCTACCCGACCCGTCGAATCCAGGCCAACATCTCTCGATGGCGCCGGGCCCAATCAGCCGGGAACTTCTCCGCCGTGCCGGGCGATGTCGGCCCGATGGCGCGGTCCTCGAGCATGGCAATCTCGAGCGGAGTGACCTCGCCGGATGGAGCTGCACGCAGCAGCGCAGCAGTTCGCCCAGATCCGCCGCTGTCGCTCTACTCATAGGCCGTCACTCATCGGCCAGTCGGTGTCCCCGTTGAATCCCGCCGAGCGCGGCGCAGGGCCTCCTGCACGAACGGTCCCTTGGCTTCGATGTACGCACCGCGGTCCAGGGGATACTGGAGAGCAAGCTGCTGTTTGAGGGATCCGTAGGCGACCTGGACCGCCGGATCGGAACGGAGCAGGTCTCGGAAGGCCAGATGCTCGTGCCAGAAGGGCGAATTCACTTCGGCAAGATGGAGATGATAGGCACGAGGGTCTCCACGGCGGAAAAAGTCGCGGCCCGGGATGCCCTGCTCACCACGATAGAGGTAACCCGCCGCGCTGATGGAGCTGATGCAGGCCTGCCGAAGGGTGGAATCCCGGTAGCCCGCCAGAATATCGAGGACCGGTTTCGCGACGAGCCCGCGCACCGCGGTGCTGCCAACGTGCTCGAGAACCAGCGGAAGGGGGCTGACGGCAAGGGTGAGGCGAGCCGACTCTGCCCGGAACAGTGCCGGCACTCCGGGTCGTACTCCACGAGGCGAACGACGCCGGGTTCGAGTCCCAGTGAAGACACCGGCCCGCCTCCGCGAGGACGCAAGTCGGGAGAGCGGCCGCCGGTCAGATGGGCGTGGATGCGGGAGGCTGGATCTGCTGGTGATCGCGGCTCTGCGCGAGGAGCCGTTCGGTGAAGTCAACCCGCTCGTGCAGGTCCGCGATCTGGCCCCCGAGGTCGGCCCGCAGGGCCTCCAGCTCGGCGCGGAATTCGTCGACCTCGGAGGGGAGTTCCTGCCGGGTCTGGCGCTGAGCCCTGAGCCGCAGCCAGTAAGCGAAAACCCCGGCCGCGGATGGGATCGACACGGAGAATATCACGATCAGCAGGTCGGCAATGTGAGAGTCCATGCCTGCGCCTCGAGCGAGCGAGATGGATTCTGTAGCCTAGCGCGGCACTCCGGGTGACGCCAGCCCCGCGAGAAGCCACGGCGGTCAATGCCTCACCCGGGCGACCGCGCGAGGTGTGATCAGGCTCGGGAGTGTGGTACGGTGCCCGGCTGCCGTCTAGGTGGCGGAAGGTGTTCCTGGGCGCCGACCCGGTACGCCTCGCTCAGCCAGGCGCGGAACTGGGCATCGAGTTCTTCCGCGCTGGTGAGCCTGAACACGTGCACGTGGTTTCGTGGCGAGAAGGTATCAACCCGCCGACACCGGGAGTGCTCGATGCGCCGGGCCAGCACCAGGTGGCCGTCAAGCCACTGCTGACGCGGCATTACCACCGCAAAAGACATCCGGACCTGGAACGCGATCCGGGTCTTCTCCGGCAGGACGATGACGGGACCGTTCTGCTTCACCGCCGCAAGGAAGGCGTCGTAGAGGCGACGGATGGGGATCGCCTTGCCTCTGAAATGGGCGGCGAGGGAATGCCGCCCGCAGGCGTGGGACTGGTTGCGATTGGCGAAACGCCGACCGCACCTGGGGCATCGCCACGATGGGGCACGCGGAGGCGTACTCGCCATGTCAACGGCGGAAGCGCTGGCCGACCAGGAGGCACGCGACTCCTCCGGCGATCAGGACTGCTCCGATCCAGAGCGGAATGGCCTCCTGCTCGCGAAGACTCGCCTTGAACTCCCCGATCTCAACCACATCGTGTCGCGTGGAGTAGGTCGGACGCCTCCACAGCAGGACCGTTCCGCCCAGGATGAGCACAATACCGACGACAGGGAGCAGGCGCATGCGACCCGGAAGGACGAAGTGGAGGAGCACCGCCGTGGACGGTGAGGACCGAAAGAAAACTAGCGTTCGGCGGGAGAAACGGACACCGGGCTTTGCCGGGCCAGGAAGACGGTGACACTCGAGCTGGTGCCGAGGGCCCGGCCGTACGCGTACCGCACCCGGGCGGCGACGAGCCGTTCGGGCGGGAACGGGATCTCCGCCGGCGGCGCACCACCGGTGGGATGCCAGCTCCAGTCCGCGGACCAG
>JBGQJV010000082.1:0-17368 GCA_041499215.1 Gemmatimonadota bacterium
TGCTCTATCACGGCTCGTTCTCCGCGCTGGCGGACCTGGACGAGGCCTTCGATTGGCGGGAGGAAGCCTGGGAGACCCTGACCCACGAACTGCGGCACCATCTCGAATGGCGGGCCCGGGCCCCGGACCTGGAAGCCTTTGACCGCGCGGCGGAGCAGAACTTCGCCCGGGGCGACGGGGAGCCGTTCGATCCACTGTTCTACCTGGATGGGGACCCGGTCGCCGAGGGGGTCTTCCGTATCGACGATGACTTCTTTCTGGATCGGGTGGTGGACCGGCGGCCGGCCGAGATCCTGTTCGACTGGCATGGGGCTGGATACGCGGCCACGGTGCCGGAGACCACCTTGCCGCTGTTCCTGACGCTGACCGGGGTCAGTGAGCCTCCCCCGGGCGAGCTCGTGCTGGTGCTGCGGCGGCCGTCCCGGCTGCGCGATCTGTTTCGGGACGGGACGCCTCCGGTCTCGGCCGAGGCCAGGGCCCGGCGCCGGGGCTGAGCGATTCCACCGGCGCGCCGAACGGCTATCTTACCATCCGCCTGGCCCGATCTTTACCAAGAGGGAGTGACGTGATGCGGCGGATGCTAGCACTGGTCGCAGGATTGCTTCTGCCCGGCGCGCTGGTCGCGCAGGGCGACCCGGGGTACCGGGTTGGCGTGGTGAGCGAGTCGGGCGACATCGTCACCTGGCTCAAGCCGGGGGCGGGGACACTCACCCAGGAACGGGTGATCCCGGTCGGGATCATGCCCGCGGACATTGACGGGCCGCACAATCTGGCCGTCTCGCCCGATAACCGCTTCTACTACATCTCCGTGGCCCACGGGACCCCGTTCGGGACGCTGTGGAAAATGGACGCCACCGCCGACACCCTGGTGGGGCGGGCGCCCCTGGAGATGTTCCCCACCACCATCGGGCTGACTCCGGACGGAGAGCTGGCCTTCGTCGCCAACTCCGACTTCCACGGGGATCACCCCCGGATGAACGTGGTCTCGGTGGTGCACACCCCCACGATGACCACCATCACCCACCTGCCTGCCTGTGACATGCCGCATGGCGTGAAGTCCAATCACGCCGGCACCCTGATCTACGTCTCCTGCATGAACAGCGACGAGCTGCTGGAGCTCGAGGTGGCCACGCTGAGGATCGGCCGGCGGGTGAAGACCGGGACCGGGCACGACATGAACGCGATGGCGGGCATGAACCACGGAGCGCCGGCGCCCACTTCGCAGGCGAGCGCCCCTCCCCCGCCGGCCGCGGACGGAAGCTGCGCCCCGACGTTCGTCTCGGTCTCACCGGACGACAAGACGCTCTACGCCGCCTGCAACCACTCCGGCACCCTGCAGGTCTGGGATGCGGTGAGCCTCACCAAGACCAAGGAGATCCAGGTCGGCGCCGGCGCATACAACGTTGAACCCTCAGCCGATGGCAAGTGGATCATCGTCACGAACAAGAAGGACAAGAGCTTCAGCCTGATCGACGCCCAGAGCCTCACCGAGGTGGCCCGGATCCCGACCACCAAGAAGATCGTGCACGGGGTGGCCTACTCTCCGGATGGGCGCTACGCCTTTATCAGCCAGGAGTCGATTGGTGCTGATCCCGGAGCGGTGGACATGCTGGATCTGGCCAGCCGCAAGGTGGTTGCCACTATCCCGGTCCCGGCGCAGCCGACCGGGATTGCGATCTGGCGGAGTAGTGGCCATTAGCCATTAGCCGTTAGCCATTAGCTGTCTTGGAGCGGTTGCCGGCCCAGGTGCCAAAACCCGTGTTCGGCTAATGGCTAGCGGCTAACGGCCCAGACTGCTCTACCCTTGAGACCATGACCTACGAAACCACAACCTCGCTCTCCGGTGCCAGTGTCATCGCCCAGGCCAAGCGGTTCTTCCAGGAGCGTGTGCCGGGCAGCGCCGCCTTCCCCGAGAAGGAGGGCCCGAGCTTCCTGACCCTGCGGGGGCAGGGCGGCGAAGAGGTCGCGATCTCGGTCTCCGAAGTGGCGGGGGGGACCCGGGTGCGCGCCGGGACGCTGCTGTTCGACCAGGCGGTCGGGCGGTTCTTCTCCACCCTGCCGCAGGTGACCCAGGGGGCGGCATGAATACCCTCCCCGTCCGGGTGATGGTGCAGGACGCCTGGGACCAGGTGAGCCTCGAGCTTTCGCCGGCCGCCACGGTGAGCGAGCTCAAGCAGCGCGCCTTGGCGCTTACCCACCAGGGCGGGAAGGCGGGAGACGACTACCTGGTGAAGTTCCGCGGGGCAGAGGTGCTCGACGAGCGCCGGTCGCTGGCCGAGTCGGGAGTGGTTCCCAACGCCGCGCTGATCGTGATGCCCCGCCACCGCCGCCCAGTGCGTTGACCTCCCCCTCTTCCGCGCCGAACGCCCCCGTTCGGGGCCGGACCATGACCTGGGTCGCCGTCGGGTGTCTCACGCTCGACGGCGTTCTCCTTGGCCTGGCCGGATACTGGGGCCGCCGCTCGGGGCTGGTGCTGGGAGGGTTGATCTGTCTAGTACTGGCGCTGGGCACCGTCTACCTCTGGCGCCGTCACCAGCGGACCCTGGATGAGCTGCGCCGGGCCCGGCGCGAGGTTGCCGACGAGGCTCGGGCGCTTCGGGAGCTGGTGCGCCGCCCGCCGTCCGTGTAGAGAGGGTAAGGGAAGTCCGGTACAACCGGGCTCACCTGTGGGTCCCTTCGGGCGCGACCGAACGTCCTCGTGAGCGCTGCAGCGCGAGCCGGACGCGCGGGAGTCCTTCAGGGCTCGGCGTTGCGGCGGGCCGCACTGGTTGTTTGACGACGTACGCCACGCGCCCTCGAGGACCCCGCAGGCTCGCCCGTGCCTGACCGTTGCGCAGGTCGGCCGTGCTGTCCAAACCTGGAGCCGCCGACACGAGGCCCAGTCCCGCCCGATGGCTGTACCCGTCTACACCCACCCCGACTGCATCCGCCACGACCCCGGGCCCGACCATCCCGAGACTCCGGCGCGGCTGGCCGTCACTCTCGCGCGGCTGGCGCGCGAGCCGCACGCCGAGTTGCGCCAGAGTGGCCTGGGCCGCCGGGAGGACCTGCTGCTGGTGCACCCGGAGGGCCACCTGGTCCGGCTCGAGGCAATGAGCCACGCGGGAGGAGGGGTGCTGTCACTCGACACGATGGCCAGCGGCGCCAGTTGGGATGCGGTGCTGGGTGCCACCGGCGCGGTCGCGGCGGCGATCGATCATGCGCTGGGCGGGGCCGGACACGCCTTCGCGGCAGTGCGTCCGCCCGGGCACCACGCCCTGGCGCAGCGGGCGATGGGGTTCTGCCTGGTGAACAACGCCCTGGTGGGTGCCCGCCGGGCCCAGCGGATGGGCCGTGACCGGGTGCTCATCATCGACTGGGATGTGCACCACGGCAACGGGACCCAGGCGCTGATGGAGCACGACGAGACTCTCCGCTATGTGTCGTTGCACCAGCACCCCTGGTATCCCGGCACCGGGATGGCCGACGAGCGCGGGGTGGGGAATGTGTTCAATGTGCCCCGCGGGCCCGGGGCGCCGGCGGACATGTATAACGAGGACCTCTGGTCCGCGATCGTCTCCGCTTCCGAGGGCTGGAGTCCGGACCTGGTGCTGCTGTCGGCCGGTTACGACGGGATGCTGGGTGATCCGCTGGGAGGCTTCACCCTCGAGCCCGAGGATTACGCCGCGCTGACCCTCAGGCTGCGTGAACGGCTGCCGCAGGTGCCCATCGTCGGCCTGCTCGAGGGGGGTTATATCCCGGAGCGGGTAGCCGAGGGCGTCGCGGCGACGGTCGGCGCGCTGGACTGAACAGTTCAGAGTTCCAAGTTCAGAGTTCCGAGTTCGGCTGTTCCCCCCGCGAACTTTGAACTTGGACCTTCGGGTCCGGGTTGTTTCGCTGATAGTACGGGTGCAAGTTGAGAATGTCACCCGCAGCGGGATACAGCATGGATTCACGGCGCGTTGCCACCGAAGATCCCCTCCCGCTCTGGCGGGTGCTCGAGGACGAGTTCCGCGAGCTGCATTCGAGGGGGACCGAGCCCGAGTGGCGGCAGCAATGGCAGGCGGAGATGGACCGGATCGTGCGCGACTCCCAGGGGGCCGCGCTCCGTCCCGCCCAGCTGGAGGCGGCGCTGCACCACCTGGTCCACCAGCTGCCCGACGACGAGGCGCGCAGCGCGCTGTGTCTCTCCGGCGGCGGGATCCGCAGCGCGTCCTTCGGGCTCGGAGTGCTGCAGGGCCTCGCCCGGAGAGGCCTGCTGGCCAGGTTCCACTACCTCTCCACGGTGTCCGGCGGGGGGTACATCGGCTCGTGGCTCTCCTCCTGGATCCACCGCCACGCCGACGGCCTCGCCGGCACCGAACAGGAGCTGGCGGCAAGCGTCACTGCCCCCGCCGACCCCGGCTCGATCGCCCATCCGGTGCAGCAGCTTCGGCGCCACAGCAACTACCTCAGCCCCCGCACCGGGCTGTCCTCCCCCGACACTTGGACGCTGGTCGCGACCTTCCTCCGCAATCTGCTCGCCAACTGGCTGGTACTGGTGCCGTGGCTCATGCTGCTGCTCCTCCTGCCGCGGCTGGTGCTGAGCCTGGCGGGAGGGGCGTGGTTCAGCCGCATTCCGGTTTCGAACTGGCTGCTGCTCGTGGCCTTTGTGGCGGCGTGGGTCTGCTGCCTCTTCGCGGTGAAGTACAGCCACGACGAAGACGGGGAGACCCGGCCGGAGCTGGTGTCGGCGTGGCGGATGGCGGAGGTGACAGGCGAGTTCCTGCGCCAATGCCTGATCCCCATTGTCGGGGCAGCGCTTCTTCTGGTGGTGGCGCTGGCCTGGTATCGCGCGGGCAAGCTGCCGGCCCAGATCCCGCTCGGACGGTTCGAGCTGCCGGCGCTGGTGACGGGCGGTGCCCTGTTCGGCGCGAGCGTGCACTGGGTGGGGTGGCTCTGGTCCACCGAACGCCGAGCGTCCATCCGGGATGATCTCGGCATCATCGGCTCGGGGATGTTGGCCGGGCTGGTCGGTGGCCTCGCGGCGCAACTGGCGCTGACCCTGCCGGAGGACCCGATGTGGCTGGTGAGCTACGTCTGGCTGGCCCCGGCGCTGCTGCTGGCCCTGTTCGTGCTCGGCATGAACTTCTACACGGCCTGGGCCGGCATCAACGACCGCACCACCGACGCCGACATGGAATGGTACGCCCGGATGGGCGGGTACATCCTGCGCAGCGGAACGATCTGGCTGGTCGCCGCCGGGGTGGTGTACTACGGCCCGGTGCTGTTCGATCTGCTCCCCAAGGTCGTGTCCCTGAGCGGGGTGGCTGCGCTGTTCGGCAGCTCGGTGGTCTCGGGCTGGAGCGGCAGCACTGAATCGGGCCGGCGGTCTGAGCAGACCGCGCGCAGCTCCCGGCTCCTCGACCTGGTGACGCGGGTCGCCGGGCCGGTGTTTCTGCTGGTGATCCTGGCCTGGCTTACGGCTCTCACCTCGCTCCTGGCGCGCTCGGTCCGGGACGCGCCGTGGGCTGCGTGGGCCTGGGGCGAGGTGCGCGACCCGGGGCTCGTGGGGGTGATGTGGCGCGGCACCCCGCTGGCCGGCCTGTTTGACCACCTCCTCATCCTGTGCGAGCTCAATCTGGCGGGGGTACTCGCACTCGGTGCGATCCTCGCCGCACTGTTCTGGTTCTGCGCCGACAACGTGGCCCTCAACAAGTTCTCGCTGCACAGCATGTACCGGGAACGGCTGATCCGGGCCTTCCTCGGGGCCAGTCGGCGGGTACGCCGCCCCGACCTGTTCACCGGGTTCGATCTGGACGACAACCTGCCGGTGGGGCTGCTCTGGCCACTGGCGCTCTCGCCTCAGACGGTTCGCGATCCGGCCGGCCTGCTGTCCGACCTGAGGGACGCCGGGCGCCCCGTCACCCGGGCGATACGCGGCCGGCTGTCTCGTGGACTCGCCGACCGGCTCGCGGTCTGGACCGACGGATCCGACCCCCTTCCACTGCTGACCGACCTGTGTCGGGAGTTCAACCTCGAGACCCGTCCGCTCGGCTCCGTGCCGGCGGACGAGCTGACCCGGGCCGACATTCCCGCGAATCTGCAGTCGCCATGGGATGAGCTCGCCCGGACCGCGGCCGCCCCCGACCAGTACAAGACCCGGCTGTTCAACCGGCTGCTGCTGGAGGACGCCTGCGCTGGCTCGATCCGCGGGGCGCGCCCGGGGCACGGCAGCCGGCCGCTGCATCTGCTCAACATGACGCTCAACCTGACCTCCGATCCGGAGCTGGCCTGGCAGGACCGGAAGGGAGAATCGTTCACGGTGAGCCCGCTCCACGCCGGCGCGGGCGACCCGACGCTGGGTTACCGGCCGACGGACTTTCCGGCGCCCCAGGGCGAGCGGCGGTATGGGGGCGACCGGGGCATTTCGGTCGGCACCGCAATGGCGATCTCCGGCGCGGCGGCCAGCCCCAACATGGGGTATCACTCCTCGCCGGTCGTCACCTTCCTGCTCACCCTCTTCAACGCCAGGCTCGGGTGGTGGCTGGGCAATCCCGGACCGGCGGGTCGGGAGACCTTCCACGACTATTACGTCCGGCGACCGGTGCGGTGGCTGCTCCGGGAACTGCGGGGCAAGACCGATCGGACCGCGGAGTACGTCTATCTCTCCGACGGCGGGCATTACGAGAACCTGGGGCTCTACGAGGCGGTGCGCCGGCGCTGCCGCTTCGTGGTGGTGAGCGACGCGGGCTGCGATCCCGAGGCGAGTTTTGAGGACCTGGGCAACGCCATCCGGAAGATCCGGATCGACATGGGCATCGCGATCGATTTCCAGAACGGGCTGCCGATCTACTCGCGGGCGCAGGCGGCCGAAGCGGACTTCCCGGCCGAGAACGCCCGGCACTACGCGGTCGCCACTATCCGCTATTCGGAGGTGGACATCCAGGCCGACGGGACGAAGGCGGCGGACGGGATCCTGCTCTATCTCAAACCCGCGGTGTACGGGCGGGAGCCGGTCGATGTGCGGAACTACGCGACCAAGCATCGCCAGTTCCCCCATGAGACCACGGCGGACCAGTGGTTCTCCGAGCCGCAGCTGGAGAGCTACCGGGCGCTGGGGCTGCACGTGGTGGACAAGGCGTTCGAGCGGGTCAAGAGCTTTGCGTCGATCGGCGCCGGGCTCCGGCAGGTCGAACACCCGGTGGGACGACAGTCCGGGGAGTGGCAGCGCGCCCTCTGACTTCGGGGCCGGTGGCTGGTATTATTCGGCCTCCTTTACCCGGTGAACGTGCATGTCCCGCACCCTCCGCCTGGCAGCCGAGGTCCTCAACCTCCGCACCCGTCATCCGTTCATCATCGCCCGCGGAGGGCAGAGCGACTACCGAACCATCTGGGTGCGGCTCACCGACCACGACGGGGCCGAGGGCTGGGGTGAGGCCGCTCCGGCCAGGATCTACGGCGAGACCACCGAGACGGTCCTCGCCGCGCTCCAGGCATACGGGGAGCACCTCCCCGAAGACCCCTTCGCAATCGAAGACATAGAGCGGCACTGGGAGACCGCGCTCCGGCTCAATCCTTCCGCGCGTGGGGCGCTGTCTGCGGCGCTGCACGACCTGGTCGGCAAGAAGCTCGGGGTACCGGTGTACCGGCTGTGGGGTCTCGATGCCGCGCGGGCGCCGCGGTCCACCTTTACTATCGGGATCGACGCGGCGGAGAAGCTCCGGCAGAAGGTGTTGGAGGCGGAGCAGTACCCCATCCTGAAGATCAAGCTGGGCAGCGACCGGGACCTCGAGATCCTGCAGACTATCCGGGGCCTCACCGACAAGGAGCTTCGGGTGGACGCCAACACCGGCTGGACCGTGAAGCGGGCGATCCGGATGCTCCCGGTGCTGGAGGATTTCGGGGTCACCGTACTGGAGCAGCCCCTCCCGGCCGGGGATCTGGAGGGACTCGCCACGGTCACCCGCGCCTCGCGGATCCCGGTCATTGCCGATGAGAGCTGCCTCACCGCCGCCGACATTCCACCGCTGGTGGGCAAGGTGGACGGGATCAACATCAAACTGGCCAAGTGCGGCAGCCTCCGGGAGGCGTTGCGGATGATCGCCATCGCCCGGGCGCATCACATGATGGTGATGGTAGGGTGCATGATCGAAAGCTCGATCGCCATCACCGCGGCCGCGCACTTCACCCCGCTGGTGGACCTCGTGGATCTCGACGGCGCGGCCCTGCTCGCGAGTGATCCCTTCGCCGGCGCCACCATCGACGGTGGCCAGGTCCGTCTTCCCACCGCGCCCGGACTCGGCCTGACCCGGCGATGACCCCGGGCTACGGGCTGGTGGCCCTGCCGCTGCCGCTGGCCCAGCCGTACACCTACCGCATCCCCGAGAGCCTCGCCGACCGGGTGGTCCCCGGGGCGCGGGTGGTGGTGCCGGTGCGCCAGCGCGAGATCATCGGGCTGGTCACCGAGCTGTCCGACACACCGCCTGAGCGGGAGGCCCGGGACATTCTCGCCGCGCCCGACCCCGAACCGGCGTTGCCCGAGCAGTTGCTGGAAACGGCGCGCTGGATCGCCGGGTATTACGGCGCCCCGCTGGGCCTCACCCTCAGATCGGTTCTGCCGGCGGCGATGTGGGGCGGGTCCCGGGTCATCGCCGGGCTCGTGGGCGGCCCCGTTCCCGGCGGCCTGGCCGGCGAGGTGGGCAACTATCTCGAGAAGAAGGGGGGCGAAGCCCCGGTAGCGGCGATCGCCCGGGCGCTCAAGCGGCCGGTGTGGGAGGCGGTGAACCGGCTCGCACGGGTGGGCGTATTGCAGCTCCGGGTCGAGGCGCCCCACACCGAGGCCGGCCTCACTACCGAACGGGTGATCCGGCTGGTGGAGCCGGTGCCGCACCTGGCAGAGCGCGACACACTCTTCAAACGGCGCCCGGCCCAGCGCGCCGTGCTCGAGGCACTGGAGGAGCTGGGCGGCTCCGCGCCACTCCGGCACCTGGCGGAGCAGCTGGGCCTGTCCCGCCAGGCCGTCGCCGCCCTGGTCGAACGCGGGCTTGCGCAGGATGAAGCGGTCGCGGTCCACCGCGACCCGTTCAGGGACCTGCCGGTGACCCCGCCGCCGCCGACGCCAACCGCGGCTCAATCCGATGCGATCCGGTCGATCGCGGCCACGCCGCCGGGCGACGCCGTGGTGCTGTTCGGCGTAACTGGGAGCGGCAAGACGCTGGTGTACCTCGAGGCAGTGCGACACTGCTTGTCGGCCGGATCCGGGGCCATCATCCTGGTCCCCGAGATCGCGCTCACTCCGCAGACGGTGAGCCGGGTGCGCGGCGCCTTCGGCGACGAGGTGGCGGTGCTGCACAGCGGGCTGTCGGACGGAGAACGGGCCGACGCCTGGCGGGTGCTGAGACGGGGCGAACGGCACGTGGTGGTCGGCGCCAGGTCCGCGATCTTTGCTCCGGTCAGGAAACTGGGATTGATCGTAGTGGACGAAGAACACGAGGCCAGCTACAAGAATGGAGAGACCCCGCGCTACCACGCCCGCGACGTGGCCCTGGTGCGGGCTCGGCTGGACAAGGCGACGCTGGTACTGGGAAGCGCGACCCCGTCACCGGAGACGATGCACCGGGTCGGCCCACGCGTCGGCCTGGTGCGGCTGCCCGAGCGGGCCGGGGCGCAGCCGCTTCCTCCGGTGGAGCTGGTGGACCTGCGGTCCGCTCCCCGGCTGCGCGAAGCGGGAGCGCTCCCCTGGAGCGAGCGGCTCGATGCCGAGGTGGTAGCGGCACTGGCCCGCCGGGAGCAGGTGCTGCTGCTGCTCAACCGCCGGGGATTCGCGACGGTGCTTCAGTGTCCTGCCTGCGGTGCCGTGCGGCAGTGTCCGCGCTGCAGCATCTCCCTGACGGTGCATCAGGCGCCGCCCGGCCTGCGTTGTCACTACTGTGGGCACGACGAACCGATTCCGCCGGCGTGTCCCGATTGTGGCAACGCGGTGCAGCGGATGCGTGGCGTGGGCACTCAGCAGCTGGAACGGTTCCTCGCCGCGCGGTTCCCCGAAGCGCGGCTGGCCCGAATGGACCTCGACACGACCAGCGCACGCTGGTCCCACCAGGCCATTCTCGACCGGGTCGGTCGGGGGGAGGTGGACATCCTGCTGGGCACGCAGATGATCGCCAAGGGTCTGGATTTTCCCAACGTGACTCTGGTCGGGGTGGTGGACGCCGATACCGGCCTGCACCTGCCGGACTTTCGCGCCGCCGAGCGCACCTTCCAGCTCGTCGCCCAGGTAGCCGGCCGGGCGGGCCGGGGACCGCGGGGTGGGCGGGTGGTAGTGCAGACCCGGAGTCCGGAGCATTACGCCCTTACCACGGCCGCCCGGCACGATGCCGAGGGATTCCTCGCGACGGAGCTGGAGCACCGGCGCGAGCCAGCCTATCCCCCAATAGCATCGCTGGTGAATCTGGTGATCTCGGGTGAAGGGGAGACCGGGGTGGCCGATGCGGCGGCCGAGGTCGCCCGCTGGTGCACCGCTCTGGTCCTGGCCCATCGGCTGGCGGTGGACGTGCTGGGCCCCGCGCCCTGCGCCATTGGCAGGATCAAGGCACGCTGGCGCTGGCACGTGGTGCTCCGCGGCGAGGGGGAGCCGCTCGGGCGCATCATCCGCTATGCGGCGGAACGGCTGCCCGAGGCGCCGGGGGTGCGGGTGGTGATGGACCGGGATCCGGTGAGTCTGCTGTAGGCCGGACAGGCGGACGGGCGGTCAGTGGGCATGGCGCGGAGGTCAGGCATGGGGCCATCTTTGGGCCGGTATGCTGACCACAAGGCCATCTGGCCGCCTGGACCGCCCGTCCGCCTAGCCATGACCGACGACCTCGCCACGATCTACCTCCGCGACGTGAAAGAGCGCTTCCGGGCGCACAAGAAGCTCGGTGAAGGCGCCATCCGGCAGGTGTACGACCGAGGTCTGACCGACCGGCTCGACCCTGACTCCAACAGCATCGCCATCCTGGTGAAGCACCTGGCTGGGAACATGCGAAGCCGCTGGACCAGTTTCCTCAGCACTGACGGCGAGAAACCGGACCGAAACCGGGACGCCGAGTTCGAGGATGCGCCCGGCCTCCGCCGGGAAGAGTTGTTCGAGTGGTGGGACGACGGCTGGGCCCGCCTGTTCGAGGCGCTGGATCAGCTCACACCCGCGGATCTCAACCGCACCATCATCATCCGGGGCCACCCTCGGCCGGTGGTGGAGGCAATCAACACCCAGCTGGCCCACTACGCTTACCACGTCGGCCAGATCGTGCAGCTGGCGCGGCACCTGGCCGGACCCCGCTGGACCACCCTCAGCATCCCGAAGCGGAAACCCGACTGACCACAGCATTCGTGACGGGGGCGACCGGCTACACCGGTCGCGAGGTGGTGCGCGCCCTGCGGGAGGCAGGGGTGGACGCGGTGGCCCACGTCCGTCCCGATTCCTCGACCCTGGATGCGTGGCGCGCCCGGTTCGAGGCGCTGGGCGCGCGGGTAGACACCACGCTGTGGCAGCCCGGCGTCATGCAAGCGACGCTCGTGGCGCTCAGGCCGGATCTGGCGTTTGCTCTGTTGGGAACCACCCGTGCCCGGGCCAGCCGCGCGGCCCGGTCGGGCGCGATGGAGACTTACGAGACCATTGACTACGGTCTCACCATGGTCCTGTACGAAGCGGCCCGGCGCGCCGGCAACCGGCCCCGGTTTGTCTATCTGTCCGCGGTCGGTGTACGGCCCGGGGCCCGGAATGCCTACCTGGCGGCCCGGGCCCGGGTCGAGCAGGCAGTGATGCAGGGGGACCTGCCGTACCTGATCGCGCGCCCGTCCTTCATCTCCGGACCGGACCGGGACGAGTTCCGGTTGGGGGAGCGGCTCGCCGCGAAGGTCACCGATGGGATGCTTGGCGTGATCGGCCTGCTTGGTGTACACCGGATACGGGAGCGGTATCGCTCGACCACATCCGCCGTGCTGGCCCGCGCGCTGGTGCGGGCGGCGCTCGACCCGAGGGCCCAGAACCGGGTACTGGAGTCGGAGGACCTGCGTTGAGCACGGCCTACTTGGCCCAGCCTATCTCGCCACCGAGGTACCAGTTCCTGCCCGGTGCGGGCTCGAACACCCGCCCGAAGGCACCGTTAATGGTCAGAGAGCCGACGTAGCTCCGGTCCCAGAGGTTGTTCACGCCCAGGAAGGGACGGATCCAGGCGCCGCCACTGGTGCCCTCCCAGCTGACCCGGGCATTGGTGACGCCCAGTCCCACGCCGTTGATATCCCCGGGTCCGCGCTTTCCCCAGCCGTTCACGTATACCGTGTTGGCATCATCGGCGAAAACCGACGACGACATCGTGTGGTCCACGTCCAGCGAGAAGCCTCGGACCGGTCCCGCCCGCAGCCCGAGCCGGATGAACGCCTTGGGCACCCCCGCGAGCCGCTTGCCATCGAGGGTGTCGATCACCGTGGTCGTGCCGACCAGCCGCTGCACCCGGTAGCGGTCAAACCGGTAGTTGGCGTAGGTCCAGTTGCCGAACACCCGCAGCTGCGGGTGGACCCGGGCGCTCAGCCCCAGCTCGATGCCGTCGTTCTTGAGCCGGCCGGCGTTGGTGAACAGGCTCCGGCCGGTGAGCTCGGTGAACGGCACGATCGCGTCCTTGATGCGCGCCAGGAAGCCCGCGACCGTGTAGGTCACCGGCCCCACCACGCCCCGCGCACCCAGCTCATAGTTGACCGCGCGCTGGGGATCGAGACTCGCGTTGAACCCTCCCACGTTGGCCTGCTGGTTGACCAACTCGGTCGTGGTCGGGGTCTCGAAGGAGGTCGAGACGTTGACGTACGGGCTGAAGCGCAGGTCCTGCACGTAGCTCACGCCCGCGTTGCCGGAGAACGAGGCCATCGTCCGGCTGCCGCTGTTGTCTGCGCCATCCCCCCGGAAGTGATCCTGCACGGCGAAGCCCACCCGGTCATACCGGCCACCGGCGGTCACGGTCACCGCCTGGCTCGGGTCCCAGTGCAGCTGCACGAATTCCCCGGCCTCGGTCACCCGCTCCTGCTGGTCGATGAACAGCGTGTCGCGAACGCCGGCGACCGACCGCCAGTTCTCCCGGTCGTCCCGCATCCGCTGCAGGTCGATGCCGGCGGTGACGCGAGGCGCCCGCTCGGAGCCACCCAGCCGCTGCTCCGTTGCCAGCCGGATGCCATAGGCCTTGCGGTCGATCCGGACATACGTGCCGACGTTGGCGCCGGTCCCCTGGGGAGGTGGAGCGGCGAGCGGGTTGTCGAGGTTGCGGAGCAGCCCGAACACCGCCACGTCGAAGCGTCCGTTGCCGGTGTGGTGGGTCGCAGTCAGCGCAAGCTGGCTCTGGGAGACGTCCTTATCCGCCTTGCGCAGCAGGTTGTTGGCGCCGGCGGAATCGGGATTTGTCTGCACCTCGATCCGGATAAGGGCGCCGGGGTTCTCGGCCTTGGGCGCGTCGGTGTAAGAGAATCGCGCTCCCAGGTCGGTGCTCCCGCCGACCAGGTAGTTGCCGCCCAGGGAGAGCTGGGTGAATTGGGTCCCGCTGTTCTGCCGGAAGCCGTCCACCTCGGTCCGGGAGAGGGCCAGCACGCCGCTCGCCGGCCCGGTCCGTCCCGTGGTGCGGCTCGCGATCTTGAACAGCCCGAAGGAGCCGCCTTCCGCCCGCACCGACTGGGCGAATGGGCCCGGTCCCGCCGGCTCCGACCCGAGCGAGAGCACGCCGCCCGAGGCGTTGCCGTACAGCGACGAGCTCGCGCCGCGCAGGACCTCGATGCTGCTCAGGTTGCCGAAGTCCACGTTGGTGAGCTGGCTCTGGCCGTCCGGCAGCGTCTGCGGCACGCCGTCGAGCAGCACCTTCACCCCACGCACGCCGAAATTGGCGCGGCTGCCGAACCCGCGGATCGAGAGTCGCTGGTCCACGGAGTAGTTGTAGCGGTTGGCCACGTAGACCCCGGGGATGTTGTTCAGCGCTTCATCCAGGCCGAGGGTGGCCTGCGCCCCCTGGATCTCCCGCCGGCCGACCACGCCGATGGCCGCGGGTACGCGCAGCACCTTTTCCGGGGTGCGGGTCACGGTCACCGTGATCTCGGGCAGGGTGACCTTGGCGGAGTCCTGCCTGGTGGTGTCTCGGGTCGTGGGCACCTGACCGAGAACGGAAGCGGGAAGTACCGCGGAGAGCACCAACAATGAAAGAATCCGCATTCATGGTCCTGGTATGTGAAGGTCGTGATTGTGGGGGAACCCGCGGCCTTAGGCACGCGCCGTGCCGCATCGTCACAGATTCTCCCATTGCAGTCGATGCTGTTCGGCTCCATGTGCTTAGACCTGGCACCCGGATCTGCCGTCGCTCGCTGCGCCGGTGACCGGGCTGGGTGATCTCAACCGAGGGAGGGTGAAATGACCCACCGTGGCTCAGCTTGAATCAGCTTCCGCCGGGGTCTAGATTGCGCTCCACATGGCTCCGCAAAACTATCGCCCACCGGACTTTACATCACCTCCCCTGGTGGATTCGCCGGACGCACGATTCGCCCCGGTCCCCGCAGACGGGGTGCTTCCTGAGGGCTTCTTCTCCACCTCCAATCTGCCTACCTACGTCAGGGTCGGCGGGAAGTGGCGGCTGCCAACCCGCCCGCGGATGGACGGCGCCATCCGGCGGGAAGGGACGGCACTCGAGGTGATCGAGCCCCGCCGGCTCAAACTGGGCGACCAGGTTGCCATGGGACTGGCCGAGGATGGCACCGAGGGGGTGTATGTGCACGCCGCCGGTTTCCTGGGCGGGGCGCGCAGTGCCAACGAGTTCCGGTTCATGTCCTCGGAGGTGAGCCGCGAGCGCCCGGTCAACTACGAAGAGCTGGCGGCTCGCCTGATCGAGGAGAAGGGGCGCGGCGGCTCGCTCATCTGGGTCGCCGGGCCGGCCCTGGTGCACAGCCGGGCGCGGGGCGACTTCGAGTGGTTCATCCGCCAGGGCTTCGTTCAGGCGGTGCTGGCCGGGAATGCGGTGGCAGTGCACGATATCGAAGCGGCGATCTTCGGCACGACCCTGGGGATGAGCAGCACCGGACATCCCACCGATGGCGGGCATGGCCTCCACATGCGGGCCATCAATCAGGTGAGGGCAACCGGCTCCATCGAGGCCGCGGTGGAGCAGGGGCTCATTCGGGGCGGTATCATGCACGCGCTGGTGACCCACCGTATTCCGTTTGTGCTGGCCGGCTCGATCCGCGACGATGGTCCGCTCCCCGGAGTGTTGAGTGACAGCCTGGCGGCGCAGGACGCGATGCGGGAGCACACGGTGAAGGCCACCGGAGCAATCCTGATCGCGACCGCCCTACACGCGATCGCGGTGGGCAACATGCTTCCCGCGTATCATACTCACTACGAGGGGATTCCGATGCCCCTCATGACCATCTGTGTCGACCAGACCGAGTTTGTGGTGAACAAGCTCAAGGACCGGGGGACCCACCAGGCGTACGGCGTGGTGACGAACGCCCAGGACTTCATGCACGTGCTCCGGTTCTACGTGGAGAAAGGGAGTTCCGCGTGATTCTCAATCAGCCCGGCTCCGGCTGGGGCCGGCTCGCCGGCTACGTGGCCGGCGCGCTCCCCACGGCCGAGATCGACGGTGTCTGGCAGTTCCGTACCCTCAAGCGCGACGGTCGCGAGTGGGGCACCGCGCTCATCTCCCGGGTCGACGGGGCCGCAGGGGAGCGGCGGCGGATCTACACCGCCAGGTTCATGCACGTGCTCAAGGGCAAGGAGCGGGGCAAGTTCGAGGCCTTCCTCGAGGAGGTCGGACAGGGGCCGGTGGAGACGCTGGGCGAGCTGCTCGTCGGCGTGCGCAAACGGATCGAGGACGAGGATCCGCGCCCGGTGCCGGTCGAGACCTGGTTCCCGGCGGCGGATGGCGCGGCTCGGGACGGGTGAGGGCGCGGCGCTGCTGGAGCGCTTCCGCCGCTACCTGCGCGACCACCGGCAGCCGGTGACTCGCCAGCGCGACCGGGTGGCCACAATTGTGCTCACCTCCGACGAGCATCTCTCCGCCGAGCAGGTCCGCCGCCGCCTGGCCGAGCAGGGCGAACGGGTCGGGCTGGCCACGATCTATCGCACGCTCGAGCTGCTGGAGCGGAGCGGGCTCGCCCAGGGCCACGATTTCGGCCAGGGCTTCCGCCGCTACGAGCCGATGCCCACAGAGGCCCACCACGAGCACCTGATCTGCGTCCGCTGCGGCCGGGTCGTCGAATTCGCCCACGAGCGGCTGGAGCGGATGCTCCCTATCATCGCGGACGAGTACGGGTTCCAGCCCGAGCGGCACCGGGTGGAGATCTACGGAGTGTGCCGGGAGTGTCAGCGGAAGGGGCTGGGGTGACCAGCCGTCAGCCGTCGGCCGTCAGAGGGCGCGTCGCGTCAGGCGAGAGAGCGGACAGGCTGAGGGCTGAAGGCTGACGGCTGTTACCTTCCGGCCATGACCGACACCCCCACACTCGGCATCGCCGTCGCCTTCCTGGCGGGTCTGCTGAGCTTCCTGTCGCCCTGCGTCCTGCCGCTGGTTCCATCCTACATCGGCTTCCTCACCGGACTCACGCTGGAGGAGATGGGCTCCCGCCGGCGCCTGGCGTTTACCCACGCGCTGCTCTTCGTGATCGGCTTCAGCCTGGTGTTCCTCCTGCTGGGCGCCTCGGCCACCACACTGGGCCGGGCCCTCAAGTTTCATGAGGTGTGGCTGCAGCGGGTGGGTGGAGTGCTCATCATCTTCTTCGGGCTGGTCTGCCTCGGAGTGTTCCAGTTCCGGTTCATGCAGCAGGAGAAGCGGCTCCACCTGCAGAACAAGCCGGTGGGGTATCTCGGCTCCGTCCTGGTGGGAATGGCATTCGCCGCGGGCTGGACGCCCTGCATCGGCCCCATTCTCGGCGGGATTTACACGATGGCCTCGGCGACGGAGACGGTGGGGAAGGGGATGCTGCTGCTGGGGGCGTACTCCGCCGGCCTCGCGGTGCCGTTCCTGCTTGCCGCCTGGGCGGTAGAAGGCTTCCTCGCCTGGTTCCAGAAGTTCCGCCGCTATCTGCCGTGGGTCATGCGGGTGAGCGGCGCATTGCTGGTGTTCGTCGGAGTGCTGCTCGTGACAGGCCAGTTCACCCGGCTGGCGGGCTGGTTGCAGGGGCTGACGCCGGCGGGGCTGCTGGAGAGGCTGTGAGAGTGAGGAGTAAGGAGTAAGGAGTTACGAAGTGGGAGACACACGCGGAGAGGCAACACTCGCGTCATACCGAGTGAAGCGAGGGATCCCCGAGATTGCATGCTCGGAGATCCCTCGCTTCGCTCGGGATGACCTACTCCTCACTCCTCACTCCTCACTTCTCACTCCTCACTTCTCACCGCTCACCCCCGCCTCCA
>JBGQJV010000083.1:0-17244 GCA_041499215.1 Gemmatimonadota bacterium
TATCCGCACCAGGTATCCCGATGGCGTCCGGGAGGTGCTTCGGCAGGACACCGCCGCTTCTCCTTATGATGATGATCTGGCCCTCACACTGATCCTGGGGGAGGAGCTGCTCGAGCAGGACATCGACCTCCGTCGGCTGGCACACCGCTGGGCCGAGTGGGCCGATCGGGACGGGCGCGGGATCGGCTTGTGGACCCTGAAGGCACTGCGGCACATCCGTACCCACGACGCGCCGCCCTCCTCCACTGGCGGCCAGGCCGGGAACGGTGTGGTCTCACGCTGCCTGCCGCTCGCGCTCCGGGCCGCGGGGTCGCCGGCCAACCTGGTCAGCGGCACCTATCACACCGCCATGCTGACCCACCCGGACGAACGCTGCGGCTGGGGCGCGGTCGCGGTGAACTTCGCGGCAGCCTGTTTCCTCCAGGGGCGGCGGGATTTCATCGGCGAGGTACTCGAGGTGCTGCGCAACAACTCCGCGCCCGAGGAGTTGATGCAGGCGGTGCGCCGAGTGCCCCTCGAGAAGCAGGACGAGCTGCCGGTTTCCGGCCCATCGGCCGGTTACGTGGTACACGCCGTGGAGATCGGGCTGTGGTTCGCGTATCATGAGCCCAATCTGGAGCGCGGCCTGATCTGGCTGGTCAACGCCGGCGGGGATACCGACACCAACGCCGCCGTCGCCGGCGGCCTGATGGGAGCCCGCGATGGGGAGCGCGCGGTGCCGGCGCGATGGCTGGAAGCCATTCCCGACGTGTCGCGGATCCGCCATCTTGCGGACCGGCTGGTCGGGGCGGCATAAACTCAGTTCCGAGTTCCGGCTCCGTCACCTCGACCGTCTACCGTTCATCGCTCACTGTTCTCCGTTCACCGCTCACTGCCCCACACCTTGTCTCTGGAACAGGGAAACACCCATGCGTCGGTTCCTCGTTGTTTTCGGGCTGCTCGTCGCGGCTCCGCTCGCCGCCCAGATCCCGGTGGATTCCGCCGGCAGTGGCGCTCTCATCACGCAGGCACTCGAGCGCTCGGAGGTCATGCAGAACCTGCAATTCCTGGCGGACATGATCGGGCCGCGCCTGACCGGCTCTCCGGCCGCACGGAAAGCCAACGACTGGACCGCGGAGCGGTTCAAGGCCTATGGCCTGACCACTCGGCTGGAGCCATGGGACTTCGGGGTGACCTGGGAGCGGGGACCGGCGTCGTTCCGCATTACTGCGCCGTTCGAGCGGGAACTGGTGGGGCACAGCTGGGCTTGGACGGCGGGCACCGGCGGCAAGGCAGTGAGCGGCCCGGTCGTGCGGGTCGATGCCTCGAACGTCGACAGCATCACCGCGTATGCCTCCCGGATGCGCGGGGCCTGGCTGATCCTCCGGCCATCGGCCACGATCTGGAATCCGGACGGGCCACCGATGACCGCGGCCGACTCCCAGACGATGCAGGAAAGCCGCCGGCGCGCGTTCGCCCAGCCGGGCGATACCTCGGAGGCGGCCCGCAAGGCGCGGCAGCAGTTCGCGGTGGACCGCCCCTACCTGCTCAAGAAAGCCGGTGCCCTGGGCATCCTCACGGATGGCTCCAAGGAGCAGGGCCTGATGAACATGAGTGGCTCACCCAACAGCGTGTCGCCGCTTCCCAACGTGGTGATCGCCCACGAGGACTACGCCATGTTCGACCGGCTGCTCGGCAAGGGCGTTACCCCGCGGATCGAGGGCCGGATCGACAACCGGCTGGGCAAGACGCCGGTCCAGCAGTGGAATACGGTCGCCGAGATCCCCGGCAGCCAATGGCCGGGCCAGGTGGTAATCTTGGGGGCGCATCTCGACAGCTGGGACCTGGGCACCGGGGTGACCGACAACGGCACCGGTTCCATGGTGGTGCTGGAGGCCGCCCGGGCGATCATCCAGTCGGGGCTCAAGCCCAAGCGGACCATCCGGTTCATTCTCTTCACCGGGGAGGAGGAGGGTCTGCTCGGTTCCCGCGCCTATGCGGCCGCCCACGCGGCAGAGGCGGACAGCGTCCAGGCGGTGCTGGTGCTCGATAACGGCACCGGGATGATCAAGGGGCAGGCGCTCCAGGGACGCAACGAGCTGGAGCAGCTGTGGAAGGATCTGCTGGCGCCGGTGAATGCCCTGGGGGCCACTGACGTGCGCCAGGGCAACAAGGGCGGCACGGACCACCTCTCATTCATTCCCTACGGTGTGCCCGGGTTCAACTTCGACCAGGAGTCGCGCGGCTACAATCACACTCACCACTCGCAGGTGGACACCTACGACCACGCGGTGCCCGCCGATCTGCAGCAGGCCTCCGCGGTGATGGCGGTGACGGCCTTCGAGCTTGCCAACCTGCCGAGCCTGCTGCCGCGCGGCGATCGTACGCCGGTGACCCCGCCGACGCCCGGCAAGCCGTCGCCGGGTGTGGCACGCTAGGCCATAGGCGGAAGGGCGGGAAGGCGGGAAGGGTGGCGGGGCGCAACGGCGACTTCCTCGGGCCGTCCCCGCCCACCCATTCCGCCTGTCCGCCCTCCCGCCGTCCCGTCCCACTTGCCCGATCCCGGCCGGCACCGCACGTTGAACACCGGACCGTGGCCCAGCGGTCCGCCCCTTCCTCTTCCCCCCGAGGTGCTCATGGGTTCCCTCTCCCACCGCCCGCGCGCTCTGCTCACCGGTCTCGCACTCGTCGCCGCCATCGCCGGTGGCTTGAGTTGCGGCAGCGACAGCAGTCCGTCCAAGATCACGATCCTTGACTACATCGCTGGTATCACCGACGCGGGCGTAACGGTTTCGGCGGTGCGTCACACCGGCGCTCCGCCGGCCGCCGGGGCGGGCCCGACCCTGACCATCACCGGCGGCGGCACCGTCATCAACGGCGGCAGTGCCCAGGTGACCGTCGCGCCATCGTCGGGGACTTTCACCGACGTCTACGTCGTGGTGGAAGGGGTCGATGGCTACTATCAGCTCACGCTGGTGGGGCCGGTGGCGACTGTGGATCTGCTGCTCACCCTGGCGCAGCGGATTCCGAGCCAGTCGTTCAACCTGACTTACGGCATAGGAAGCACCGGCGCCGTCGGCGCGTACGAGACGGTGCCAGTCACGGTGATTCAGGTCGGGACCGGCGAGGTCCAGGTGAGCGTGTCCTGGAACGCCGAAAGTGACGTCGACCTGCACGTGGTCGAGCCAGGGGGTGAAGAGGTGTTCTACGGGCACACCTCCTCGGCGACCGGCGGCACCTTGGACCTGGATTCCAACCCCGCGTGCAGCATCGACCACAAGAAGAACGAGAACATCACCTGGGCCCATGCTCCGAGCGGCAGCTACACCGTGCGGGTGGACTATTTCGCCGGCTGCAGTGTGACCCAGAGTGACTACGTGGTGACCGTGCAGCGGAAGGGACACGCGGCGGAAACCTTTACCGGCAGCTTCACCGGCAGTGGCGACGGCGGTGGGCAGGGCGACGGCGTCGATATCACGACATTTGCCTTCCCGTAGCCTCCAGATCGGGGCGACACGGTCGCGGCCCCGCCCGGTCCAATGCAAAGCGCCCCCGTTGCCACAGCAATCGGGGCGCTACGCTTGTAACGGCCAACGACTAATGGCTCCCTTCCGCTGGCAGGCGCACCGTGCAGGTGGTCAGAAAACCGCCGCGGATATTGTAGACCGTCTTCACCTCCAGCCATTTCGGTCGCAGCACCCGGGACAGATCTTCGGCGATCTTGCCGGTGGCATGTTCCTGGAAGATCCCCACGTTGCGATAGCTGGTCACGTAGTACTTGAGACTCTTGAGCTCGATGCACTTGCCGGCCGGGATATAGCGGATCACGAGTCGGGCGAAGTCGGGCAGTCCGCTGTAGGGGCAGACGGCACTGAACTCGTCGGTCTCGGTGAGGATCTCCTGCTCCGGCCCGGCGTACTCGAAGGTTTCGAGCACGGCCACGTCGACCTGCTCGGGACCCACGAACGGCAGCGTACGTCCTTCCGCGATGGCCATCGGCAACGCTCCTTCACAGAGTAGCAACGCCGGCCCGACGAGGGGGCCGGCTCGGCTGCAATCTAAGGCCGCTCCGCGCCCAGCGCCGCGATCCGGTCCCGTGCCTCGGTCACCCACGGCTGGAACTCCGGGTCGGCCCCGCTCCACAGCCGGACCACCCGCTGATACGCCCGAATCGCCTCCGCGGGCTGGCCGAGCCGCTCCAGCAGCCGTCCCCGGCGGAGGGCCGCCGGCGCCTGGTAGGGCAGGGTGGCCAGCGAGACGGTTCCGCTCCCGGCAAGCCAGCTGGCCGCCTGGTCAACCTGCCCTGAATGCTCCAGCGCGATACCCATCAGATAGTGATCCCAGGGCCTGGCGTAGAAGGGGGAGATCTCCTCCTGAACCGCCTCGGCGCCCTCCCATGCGCTGTCCAGGGCCGCGATTACCCCGACACTGTCGTCCTCCGCGGCGCGCTGCCAGGCCGCCAGGCTGGTCATCAGGAAGGGGCGCAGCTCGGCCAGGGAGTCGCGCATCGCTCCGGCTCCGGGGACCGGCAGGGGTCGCCCGGGCCGCTGATCGCCTGCCTCGCGCGCCAGCAGCTGGTCCAGATACGGCCGGAGCAGCGGCTCCCGACCGCGGTCGTGGTCCATCCAGAAGAGGAACGTCCGCTTGACCGGCCGGAGCGGCGCCCGGGCCAGCCGGGCCCGCATCGCGGGCCGCCCGCTGTCGGTGAGGCTGACGGGCAGGAACGGCGCCGCCCAGAGCAACGCCTCCGTCGTGGCCGCGGAGACCGGCTCCAGCCCCCGCGCCCGCGCGATCGCCCGCATCGCCTCGCGCCAGCGCCCCTCGGCCAGCGCCACATACGCCAGCTGCTCATGCGCCAGCGCGCGGACCTCGCTGCCGTGACCCGGCTCGGTCAGCCGGGACAGACAGGCCCGCGCGAGGTCGAGCCGCCCGGTCACTATTGCCTCGGTGGTGGCGAGCTGCATCAGGCCCCACTCGTTGTCCGCCGGCAGGCGGGACACCCGATCCACCAGTCCGGCCGTGTCTCCCCCCAGCTGGGCCAGCAGAAGCCGCGTGTCTCCGGCGGTGTCGTGACTGATCTCCACCGATCGGCGCAGCCGCCGGGCGGCCTCCTGCCAGCGTCCCTCCTGCGCGGCCAGCTCCCAGAGGTGGACGTGCGGTCTCCAATCGGTCGGGTCCGCGGCGGCGGCCGATTCCCAGAACGGGAGCGATTCCAGCCGGTCCCTGCCCCTGGTCCAGTTGTGGTGGTACAGCACCTCCGCCAACCCGATGGTTCCCTCCACGTTCCCGGGAGAAATCGCGAGAACCTGGCGGAACCGCGCTTCCGCATCATCCGGATGCCCATGGGCGAACAGTTGCCATCCCAGGAGGACCAGCTGCTCATGGGGCAGCAGCCGGGTGGCATAGGCGACCGCGGAATCGGCCATGCGACGGGTACGATCGGCCAGGAAGAACCAGCCATTGATCCGCGCCAGTCCGTGCCACGCGGCGGCGAGGCCCGGGTCGGTCCTGGTCGCTTGCCAGTACTCCTGGGCCGCCGCCTCGAGGTTGGCCTGCCGCCCCAGCCTGACCCCATTGAGATAGCTCCGCAGTGCCCGCATCGACCTGGTGCGCGCGGCCGAGAGCTCGAACGGAACCGTCTGGAGGCGGTCGGGAAACAGCTGCTCCGCCAGCCTCGCTGCCAGCTTCGGCAGCTCGTCCACTTCGCCGTCCACTGCTGCCAGCGTGACGGTCCGGCCGAGACGGCTGGCGTCCCTGAGCGTCGCGCTCAGGTGGAGGCCGGTGCCGGTACGCTCCACCAGACCTTGCACCACCAGGCTGGCGCCGGCCGCGCGCGCATCGCCGGCGGATGTGAGCCGCACCGCCGGGTCCATGACCGTCAGCCCGGAGGCATGGGCCAGCGCGAGCCCCAGCGCCTCCGCCGCGGCCCGGTCGAGATCCACCAGGGATGTATCTCCCCCGGCATCTAGTGGCAGGACCGCCAGGGTGAGTCCTCCCGCGCCAGCCGGCCGCGGCCGACTCCATAGCACGGCCGCCAGCGCCACTACGGCGAGGGCGGCAGTGGCGAGCAGCCGCGACCGCACTGGACTCGGTGCGCGCCGGGCCCGGGTCTGATGGTGCGCCATTGCGGCCTGCATCGCGGAGCTCCGGGTGGAGCGGCGCCTGAGCGCCGTAAGGGCGGCGCCATGCAGCTCCTGGCGTCGCATCGGCGGCAGGCTCTCGTAGACCAGGCGGCGGAGGGTCTCATGGGTGAACTCGATGCGGCCGCTGCCATCGGGGGCCAGCCGCACCAGCCGCCGCGCCACCAACTCCCCCAGGGCGGTCTCCAGCCGTTCCGCCGGGTAGCCGGTGAGCTCCAGCAGCATCTCGATGTCTGCCTCCCGCGCCAGGACCGCGGCGGCCTGCAGCGTACGGGTCGCGTCCGGGGCCAGCTCCCGCAGCCGCCTCGCCATGGTCTCCATAAGTGAGGTGGGCAGCGGCAGTGGCGCGCCCGCCGGAGGCAGCGATGTCACCCAGCTGCCGTCAGGAGCGGGCCCGATCAGTCCCTGGTCGGCCAGCGCGGTCGCCAGCTCGATCGCCGCCAGGGGATTGCCGCCGGTCTCTGCCAACAGCCGGGCGGCCAGAGCGGCCCGGTCCTGCGGACGGAACTCCGCCATGGAGGCGAGCGCCCGCTCGAGATCGTCCTGGTCGAGCGGCCCGAGCCGGACCCGGAACAACTGGCCCGCGGTGGCGGGACGGCGTTCGAGGTCGGCGAGAGCAAAGGTCTCCGGAGCGGCGGTGAGGACTACCAGCACTCCGCCCACCGGGCGGCGATAGAGTGTCTCCAGCAGCTCCCGGCTGGGCCGGTCGGCGAGATGGGCGTCGTCCACCGCCAGCACGATTCTGCTCTCACCGGCTGCCTCGGCCAGGACCCGGGCGACCGCTTCCGGCAGGTCGTCCGGCCGGCCAGCCGGCAGGCTGGGGAATCGCTCAGCGAATTCCGGCGCGAAGCTGGCCAGGGCCCTGAGAGCGGCGGCCGGAGCCGCTGCCGCTCCGGGCGCGCCCGCAAGCGGGGCCAACAGGTGCCGCGCGAGCAGGAGCGGGCGGTCCCGTTCGGCCTCGAACGCCCGGAACCGGAGGATCAGCAGCTTCTGATCGCGCCGCCGGGCCCAGCGCAGGAACTCCTCCAGCAGCCGGCTCTTTCCGGTCCCATCCTCGCCCTCGATCAGGGCCAGCCCGGGGATGCCGCGGTTCACCCGCTCCCATAGCCCGGTGAGGATCGCGAAGTCGGCCTCGCGTCCCACCAGGTCCGGCGTCAGGAGCGCCATGCCGCCGGGCGTGGCCTCCTTGTGCTGGCCGGCCAACCCCTGCAGTGCCTGGAGTCTCATCGGGGCGGCGGCATCCTGCGGCAGGGCGGTTGCCCAGCGATGCGCGTGGGCCAGGGCCTCGGGCCAGGCGCCCCGCGATTCCGCCTCTCGCACCAGCGCCTCTCCGAGCCAAGCCCGCCGCCTCCGCAACTGCTCTCGCTCCGCCTCGAGCCAGATGCGGAGCTCTTCGCCCGCGGTCAGTTCCATCCCTTCGAGGAAGTCGCCGCCCCAGCGTACATCCGCGGCGGCGTACGCACCGTCGTCCACCTCCCGCTCGAAGCTGTCGGCGTCGAGCTCCACCACCCCGGGCCGGAGCCGGACTTCCCGGTCAGTCACCTCCAGGCCCTCGCCCAGGACATCACGCAGCTCCACCAGGGCCTGCCGCAATGACTGGCGGGCCTTGGACTCGGTGGACTCGGGCCAGAACAGCGCGGCGAACTCGCCCCGGGGGAGGTTCCTCCCATCGCGGCGCACCAGGTACACCAGTATGGACAGCAGCTTCCGGCGGCCCGCCAGGAGTGAAGTCCCCTCCTTTGCGAGTTCCAGCGACCCCAATGCCGTGAGCCTGAGCTGTGCTGTCAAATGATTGTTCTGGAAGCGTTTGACGGGGCGTCTGACGGCTGCTTGTCGCCCCCGCCTTAACATGTGCCCCATATGACGACACCGCAACTCCCGACCGCGGAACCCGACCGCCCCGTCCCTGCCCCTGCCGCTGGCCTCGGTCTGGGCTACTTCATCGTCCGGGTTCGGCGGCTGCCGGGCACGGCGATCGGCGATGTCACCGGGGTGGTCGAGCGGCTGGGCACCGGCGAGAAGCGCCCCTTCAGAAACAGCGAGGAGCTGGCTCAGGTGGTGGCCGAGTGGTCGGGGTGAGCCATCAGCCATCAGCCATCAGCCAGCAGCTGCTCCGCGAGTGGTGAAGGGTTAAGCCCTTCGATACCGGGCAAGGGCTTCAGCCCTTGAAAGCGAGCAAGGGCTTCGGCCCTCGAAGAAAGGAAGAGCCTGTGGAGTTCAAGACCCCGATGGACCGGATCGAATACAAGGCCTTTCGCTACACCTTCAAGGGCAAGACGCAATGCGCCGCCTTGGTCCAGCAGGTCACCGGTGCCCCCGGAACCTCGCTCTGGCGACCTGGCAAGAGGGTAAAGGACGCCCTGCCGGGTGAAATCTCCGTCGGTACGGCGATCGCCACCTTCGACGCGGACGGCAAGTACCCGACGACGGATCCTCCGGGTCGGCATGCCGCCATTTATCTGGCCCACGACAAGAACAGCATCGTGGTCATCGATCAGTGGGACGGGCAGGATACGCCGGCTGCGAGGCCAATCCGGTACAAGGGTGCCGATCAGCTCAGCGACTGGCAGAACAACGGCGACATGTTCTACGTCGTCGTGGCCGACACAGCGCTCGCCATTCCCTCGGCTCCGGCGTCCAGCACGCGGCCCCTCGGCTGCGCTCTCAAGCAGTAATTCACCGGGAGCCCGCCCCATGCCCCAGCTGAC
Source organism: Gemmatimonadota bacterium (assembly GCA_041499215.1). Lineage (GTDB taxonomy): Bacteria > Gemmatimonadota > Gemmatimonadetes > Gemmatimonadales > GWC2-71-9 > JADJOM01. The sequence goes on from JBGQJV010000083.1 coordinate 8,828, forward strand.
CCGCGTCCTGTCCGGCGCCGCCCCCGGCGCCGGGAGGGAGCGCGTCCCGGCGGCCGATCCGATGTCTCGCCACTTGGAAAACACCGTCTATCGCTTCGGGGTGCTGGTGCGTTCCCTCGGCCGACGCAACGGGCTGGATGATGCCGAACTCGACGAACTGCTGCAGGCGGTGCGGGTCCGGCTGTGGCGGGCACTCGGCCGGGGTGAGACAATCCCGTCCATCTCTTCGTCCTACGTCTACCAAACGGCTCTGACCGCAGCCATCGACATCATCCGGTCGCGGCGGGAAGGCCGCTTCACCAGCGAGGACCCCGCCCGGGTGCTGGAACGGATTCCCGGTCCGACGCGGCCCGACGTCCTGCTGGAAGAATCCGAAGCCGCGCGGCGAATTCTTCAGGTGATCGATCAGCTGCCGCCCGATCGGCGGACCGCTGTGAAGCTGCATCTCGCGGGTTACAGCCGCGAGGAGATCGCCAGGATGCTGGAGTGGAGCGGAGCGAGGGCCAGGAATCTGATTTACCGCGGGCTGGAACAGGCGCGGCGGCAACTTACCCAACTCGGTCTTGGCCCGGGGATGGGATACCATGCGCGACGAGCAGGACCTGCGGGGGCTCTTCGCCCTGATCCGGCACCGCGTGCCGGAAGAGCGGGGCGGCTGTCCTCCGGTGGAGCTGCTCGTGGCGGCTGCCACGCGCCGGGACAACCGGTCTGACCGGCTGAGTCTGCTCGAGCACATAGCCCAGTGTGCGTCCTGCCGGCGGGATTTTGACCTGCTGCGCACGGTGGTCGATACCCGGGTAGGCCGCTGGTGGCTCAATCCGGCCGTACCGCTCACCGCTGCCACGTTGCTCGCCCTGGCCGTCTGGGGTGGCAGACGGTTCGCGGACCCCGGGGCGGTCCACGGTCCGAGATCCGCCCCAACACCGTATCCTGGCGCGCCCAGCTCCGATTCGGTTCACCTGGCCTGGCGGCCGGTCGACGGCGCGGCCCGGTATAAAGTGGAAGTGTTCGCTCCAGGCGGGCGGCTGCTCACCGCCGCGGAGACCCGCGAGACCACGCTCACACTCCCCTGGGCCTCGACCACCCGGGGAGCGGATAACCGCCTGATGGTCCGGGCGTACCTCCCGGATGGCAAAGTGATCGAGACACCCGTCGGCGCTCTCCGGCACATTCAGTAGATCAGGGCCAGCCGCCACGCGACATCTGCCGCAGCTCACTGCGGCGGCACCTCGGAAATCAGAGCTGGTTTCCGGCTGTCGCTTGATTTGGAGACTGGCCGGATCCCACCGCTGGATGAAAGAAGAGCAATGCACTCTCGACTTCGCCCGCCCCCGCCCACTCCGACCGGGCAATCAGGCCGGTCCCGAGGCTCCGCCGGACTCATCGTACGGTTGTGCCAGGATCCGAGCACTCATTTCGGAGAAATGACTGGCGTCGTGGAATGGCTGGCCACCGGTGAACAGCGGCCGTTCCGCACCCCGGAGGAGCTCCGCCGGGTGCTCAAGGAATGGCGGGACGGCCCTCGACCCTCCGTCGCTTAGTCCTCGCCGGTCCCTCTGGTTCCCGGGACCTCGCTCGCCCCGCTGCCTTCCCGCCGCAGGCACTCCCATCCTGATCGACCGCTCCTCGTCTGTACCCTGCGGAATCTGACGCAGGGTGCCGGGTGAGGCCCATCACACCGGTTCGGCCCCCTGAGGCCCACATTGCACTACAACGTCTTAGCGCGGCCACCGTGGCCGGTACGGGCGTTGCCAGAAGAGAGTTTGACTCTACCAGACTGAATCTCGATGCGTGCGCTGCGTCACACTGTGGTGCTGTTGACTGTCCTCTCCGCTCCGCTCGCGGGCCAGGCCCTGGCACCCGAGGCCGGGTCGGTGGGTGAGCTGACGCCTGTCACCACGCCCACGGCATTCGTACTCGGAACCACCACCCTGGAGCAGGTCCGCCAGGTCTACACCGAGAAGCGACTCCTCGAGGCGCTGGCCAACGCCCGGGTACTGCGGACGTTGAGGCCCGCTCCCCGTTGGCGAATGGGTGGCGTGATCATCGAGCCACGCTATCGGGTAGATGGGGCGGAGGGGTACTACACGCTGTACTTCGACGGAGCCAAGCGGCTGATCCTGGCGGTGAACGATCGCCCCCGCGAGCGGCTTACCCGGGCCGAGTTCGAGGCCCGCTATCCGCGCGCCCGGCTGGCCCAGCATGCCGGCCAGGTCAGCGTGCTCGAGGTATCACTCGAGCCCTGCGTCACCCTCAGCGCCCTGTTCGACGGTCCCTCGGCTACCCTCTCGCAGGCGGGCTACGGCTACACTTGCGGTTCCGTGCGACCGGCGTCGCGCTGATCTAAGGCGGGACGGCGGTACGCCGGCGAGGGCGGGAAGCGCGGCAGGCTCCCGCCTTCCCGCCTTTCCGCCCGCCTCCCTCTGGACACTCGCCCCACCTGACCCCACATTCCCGTGTGGCCGTCACGAGCGGCCCACGGTCCGCGTAAAGGGTCCCAGGCCCACTCGTTCCCGCAGGCTACAATCCGACCTTCTTCCTGCCCGTCTGACCGCGGACCTCGGGCGTTATTCAGGAAGGAAGGTTCCTCATGTCGACGCCGCTCCCGGCGCGTCCGAGCCTTGATTGGCTGCGGAAGCGCGCCAAAGCCACACTCAAACAACTTCGAACTACCCGTCCTTCGGCCAGGCTCGCCGATGCCCAGCTCGCGCTCGCGCGGGAGCATGGATTTCGCAGCTGGCGCGCGCTCAAGGCCGAGGTCGATGCCCGCCGTGCGACACCTGCTGAGCCGGTCGCGCCGCTCGACCACGACTTGGTCACCCGATTCCTTCAGCTGGTGGGCGCGGGCGACCTGGGTCCGATCCGCCAGCTCCTTGCCCAGCATCCGTCGCTGGTCAACGCGATTGGTCCTCACCCATTCTGGGGCGGACGGCCCCAGCCGCTGCACGTGGCCATCGAGACCGGTCGCCAGCCGGTGGTTGACCTGTTGCTGCGCGCCGGCGCCGACCCCAACGGCAGCAACGCGGAGTACTCGCACTGGTCTCCGCTGATGCTGGCGATCAACCGTCGACCCAACATGCAGCGCGCCTTGCTTCGGCGCGGAGCGCGCATCGGCCTGGTCGAGGCGCTGATGAAGGGCGACGACCGCACCGTCACTCGCCTGCTCAAGCGCGGTGTCTCGGCGTTGCCACCCGCCCCCAACGACGGCTCGCTGCTGATGTTCGCCCGGACCCCCAAAGCCATCGACCGCCTTATCGAACTCGGGGTCCCCACCGATACCCGGGATCGCTGGGGAGCCAGGCCCATCGAAGCGCTGAGCCGGCTGGGACAAGCGGGGCGACCATTGGTGCGCCACCTGCAAAGCAAGGGTGTGCGACCCGAGCCGGCCGAGTTTGCCCGCATGGGAGATCGGACCGCACTCACCGCTCTCGCCAAGGACAATCCACACATCCTCCGGGATCCCGCAGTGATGATGGGCGCCGTGGATTTCAAACACTACGCTCTGGTCCGCTGGCTCCTCGGTCACGGCGCGGATCCCAATGCCCGGGCCACCGCTCAATCAGAGCACACTGCGCTCCACTCCGCCGCCTGGAATGGCGATCTGACGATGGTGAAATTGCTGGTGGCGGCGGGAGCGGATCCCGGCCTTCGGGACCGTCAGTACGATGGCACCGCCCAGGGCTGGGCCGAGACTGCGATTGAAGTCACCTCGAATGCAAAGTGCGGTGAAGTGGCGGAGTGGTTGACTGCTCAGGCGAAGCAACCCTCGGCGCCGCTTCCGGAAGAGCGGCCCGCCAGGCGGGTGGAGTGGAAGCCGCTCATGGACGCCGCATTCAACGGAGATCCGGCACAGGTGGAACGCCTGCTCCGCCGTGGGGCCGATCCCAATGTGTTGAGCAACTCCACCCAGCGTCACCGGCCGCTCCACCGGGTGATCGAACGCAAGAAGACCCTGCCGAAACACCGGGGGCACGAGGAAGTCCTCCGCCTCCTGCTGATCGCCGGGGCGGATCCTTACCGCCGCGCACTGATCTCGCGGATGACGGCCCTGGCGCTCGCGGCCACGGACGGGCCGCAGTTCGTGCCGATTCTGCTGCCCTATGCCGGCGAACTGGACCTGTTCCACGCCGCGGTCACGCTCGATGCTGGCCGAGTGGCGCATCTCCTCGGTACTCATCCCGAGTTGGCCCGCGCCGACGATGTCACCACGCTCACCCCGCTGCACTATTGCGCGGCTTCGGCCATGTTCGCCCTGTCCGACCGGCACCAGCAGGCGCAGCTCGATATCGCCAGTGCGTTACTCTCGGCGGGAGCGGGCGTGAACGAACTTCAGGCCTACGCCGGCCATTGGTCCATCACGCCGCTGTATTACGCCGCCGGGTATCAGGACAATCCGGTGATGACTGAGTTCTTGCTCGGCGCTGGCGCCGACCCCGCCGACGGTGAGGGGATCTACCACGCCTCGGACGAAGGACACGCCCAGGCACTGGAGGTATTTGCGCGGCGGGTGCCTGGCCCGGTGCTCGCAACCGAGGCCACGGGAGCACTCACCGGCCAGCTGCGGTGGGGAGGCACTCGTGGCGCGCCATGGCTGCTTGCGCATGGCGCCGATCCCAACGCGCTCAACCCCACCAGTGGCGACGCCGCGCTACACGCTGCGGCGAGAGTGGGCGCGGGCGCTGCAGTGATCAAGCTGTTGCTGAACTACCGCGCCCGTACCGATGTCAGGAACCGCGACGGTCAAACCGCGAGGGAGGTGGCTCGGAAAGCCGGAAACGTGAAGGTGGCAGCGTTGCTGTAGTACGCAGTAAGCGGTAGGCGGTGAACGGTGAGCGGTGAGCGGTGAGCGGTGAGTGGTGAGTGGTGAGTGGTGAACAGCGAACGTAAAATCGGAGGGCGGGGCAGGCGCCAGGCCCACCCCGCCCCCCTCACTTCTCACTTCTCACTTCTCACTTCTTACTTCTCACTTCTCACTTCTCACTGCCCGCTCTTCACGATCCCCTCTTCCAGCCACAGCATCTTGTCGTCCAGCACGTGGCGGGCAGTGGCGTAGGTCGGGTCGTCCGCGTTGGTCCACACGTCGTGGAACTTCTGGATCACCCGCAGCCGGGCCTGGCGGGAGAAGACATCAGCCAATTCCTGGGGGCCCCGCTCGCCGGGATTCTTCCTGAGCATGGCATGGGCCCGCGCGCACGACGCGGAGATGGCGAGCAGCTCGGCGCCGATTTCGACCAGCCGGCCGAGTACCGCCTGCTTCTTCTCCAGCTTGGGCCCGAAGCGGATCATGCAGTGGAACAGGGTGCGGGCCAGCTTGCGGCTGCAGCGCTCCACGAAACGCATGTGCTTCCCGAGCGGGCCGAACTCCCCGTAGCCCAGCCTCCCCCTGAACGGGAGCCACAGCTTCGGGTACCACAGTCCGTAGAACGCCGCGGACTTGAGGAGGGCCTGGAACTTCTGGCTGCCGGAAGACTTCGGATCGATCAGCGCCCCGGCCACCTTGAGGTGAGTGTCCACCGCCTCCCGGGCGATGAACAGCCGCATGATCTCGGAGGATCCCTCGAAGATCAGGTTGATGCGGAAGTCCCGCAGCATCCGCTCGACCGGCTCGGGCCGCTCGCCCCGCGAACGCAGGCTGTCCGCGGTCTCGTAGCCGCGGCCGCCCTTGATCTGCAGGGTGTCGTCCACGATGCGCCAGCCGATCTCGGTGTTCCACATCTTCGCGATGGCCGCCTCCAGTCGGATGTCGCGGTTGCCCTGGTCGGCCATGAGGCTGGCCAGGTCGCTTACCGCTTCCATCGCAAAGGTTTCGGCCGCCATCCGCCCGATCTTCTGGGCAATGGCGTCGTGCTTGCCAACCGGCTGGCCCCACTGCACCCGCTCGTTGCCCCAGCGCCGCACGATCTCGAGGCACTTCTTGGCCCCGGCCACGCACGAGGCCGGCAGGGTCAGACGCCCGGTGTTGAGTGTAATGAGCGCGAGCTTGAGACCCTTGCCCTCGCCCCAGATGATGTTCTCGGCCGGCACTTTCACGTTGGTGAACCGGATAACCCCGTTCTCGATTCCCTTGAGCCCCAGGAAATGGAGCCGCTGCACGACTTCGACGCCCGGCCAGTTGGCCTCGACGATGAAGGCGGTGATCTTCTTCGGACCCGTCCGCGCCATCACCACCATCAGCTCGGCCACGGTGCCGTTGGTACACCACAGCTTCTCCCCATTCAGCACGTAATGAGTGCCGTCCGCCGAAAGCTCGGCGTGGGTCGACAGACCGGCGGGATCCGACCCGACGTTGGACTCGGTCAGCGCGAAGGCCGAGATGGCGCCCTTGGCCAGGCGGGGCAGGTACTTCTTCTTCTGTTCAGGGGTGCCGAACATCTTGAGCGGGGTCGGCACGCCGATGGACTGTGCGGCCGAGAGCAGGGCGGTGAGGCTCCCGTCCTGGCTGGTCACCAGGCCGATGGCCTTGGTGTACATCAGCTGCGACAGGCCGAGGCCGCCGTACTCGGTAGGGATCTTGATCCCGAAGGCGCCGATCTCGCGCAGTCCCTGGATCACTTCCGGCGGGACCTTGCTTTCCCGGTCGATCTTGTCGCTGTCCACCCTGGTCCGCATGAACTCTTCGAGCCGCGCCAGGAACGGCCGGGCGCGCTCCACGTCTTCTTTCGACGGTTCGGGGAAGGGATGGATCAGCCGGACATCGAAGTTTCCTTCGAACAGCTGGCGGACGAAGCTAGGCGCCTCCCAGGTGGTTTCCCGCGCAGCCTCCGCGACCTCGCGGGCTTCCTTCTCGGTGGCCAGGGGATGCGTGCCGCTGACTCTGGGTTCAGGGCTGACGACGTTGGTCATGGGTGACTGTCCTGTTGAGGCTGTAAGCTATGAGCCACGAGCTTAGCTTCGGGTCCGCCTGTCCGCCTGTCCGCCTGTCCGCCTGTCCGCCTGTCCGCCTGTCCGCCTGTCCGCCTACTCTCCCACCCGACTTGCCAGCCGTCCCCTCACACCCTGCACTACCAGATTCACCACGTGCCGCCGTCGTTCGTCCCGATAGGCGGCCGACGAGGCGTCGACCCCCAGGCCCCGGAGGACCGTGGGTCCGTGCACCACGTGAAACCAGGACAGCGCCAGCATGCTCACCAGGAGCTGTTCCGCCTCCGCCTGGTCTGCCGGATCCAGCGCCAGCTCGGTGACGATCGCACCCAGCGCTTCCTGGGCCGCCTCGAGATGCGGCGGCAGCGTCTTGAGGTGCTCTCCGCCGCTCAGCGCTTCCCACTCCAGGAGCCGCACAAAGTGCGGATTGGCGCTGATGAAGTCGAAGTACTCACCCACCGCGCCGGCCAGGACCACCTCAGGCGGTTCCTGACTCGCGAGCGCCCGCTCCCGTCCGCTTCGAACCGCGGCCCGGACCCGCTCGAGGCACCGCTCCAGCACCGCGCGGTAGAGCCGTTCCTTGGAGCGGAAGAAGTACCCCGGCGTCCCCCGGGACACACCGGCCGCGGCCCCGACATCCGTGAGGCTGGTCGCCTCGTAGCCCCGCTGGGCAAACAGCTGCTCAGCCGCATCCAGCACGGCCTCGCGGGTCCGGGCGGCGTTTCGCTCTTTCTCCGGACCGCGCTCCACGAGGGCTCCAGGATATAAGGTAGCGGGCGCTTGCTTTACGTTCAGCAAGTTACGAGACGGTCCAAGGTCGGTCAAGGTTCCCGAGCCATCTGGCCATCGCTTACAGTGTAACCCCGGCTTGTCGCCTACTGTGTAAGTCTTTGATCTGCTTGCTGTTCACGCGCTGGCTGACCCTGCCGAAGTTGCGACACCGCACTATTGCGCTGACCTGGACCGTCGCCCTGGCTGCCGCCTGTTCCAGCGGGGATGACTCTCCCACCGGCCCCCGGCACCCGAGCTCTGGTCAGCCACCACGCCGACCCTCCTGGCCGGCGCTACTTCCATGGAGCTGGCCGTTGTCCTGCGGCGGAGCGGCCTCGCGAGCCGGCACTTTCGCCGTGTCCAAACGCGCACGTGGGTGACACGATCCGGGTGCGGCTCGACACCCTGGCCGCCGGTGGCCCACGTTACCTCTACCTCGCCGCGTCACCCGTGGTGGCGGATCCCGATCCCACCGACCTCGATCGAGTCATCTCGCTCGCCGCGAGCCTCGCGCCGCGCCAGTCCGGGCAGAGCTGCGCCAGCGCGACGGTCGGCACCACCGTTGGGTACTACGCCTACCTGCCCGAGGACCACTATTTCCGATCGTCATCTCCCCCCAGTTGCCGGCCTCGCAGGGCGGGTGGCCCGTTGGCCTGGTCGACGAATTGATCGCGCGGTGGCGCGCCGACTACCGGGTGGATACCACCCGGATCTATCTGACCGGACTCAGCATGGGGGGGTACGGCACCTGGCTGCCGCGATGCCAATCGCCGGCGCCGGCAATA
>JBGQJV010000084.1:0-17224 GCA_041499215.1 Gemmatimonadota bacterium
ACCAGGAAGGAAGTAACACGCTCGTCGTAGCCGGCAATGCTGGCGGTGGTGCGGTTGTACTCGGTCGCTTCGTAGAAGTGACCTGGACCGGAGTGGGTATGGGTGGCCGAAAAGAGCAGATTATCGGCGCTGATGTGGAGCCCGTCCTGCGCCAGCCGGGCCGCCACCCTGCGCTGCAGCAGCGCCGAGATGTGCGGCAGGTCAGCCGTCACCAGCGCCAGCCACTCGCCCCGGGCGTCCTCCAGAAGCAGCGCCCTGGCATATAGCCGAGTGCGCCAGCCACGCGCCTGCTTGCCCTCCGGACCATTGCCGGCGAGCCCCAGCCCCGGAGGCGGCGTAATGTCCGCTCGCCCGAATCCCGCCTGGAGCCGGCTGGCCGTCACCGGCTGATGCGGCGCGGGAGCCGGCAGCTCAACCTCGGGGGCGGCCCCGCAGCCAAGACAGCAGGCCAGGACCATAGCCCCGACCCGGGCGATGCCGATCCGGCTCATGGCGCCGCCTTCCAGTTCGGCGCCGACAGGCTCATCCGGGCGTAGATCACTACCCATCGCCCGTCGTCGCCCGACTTGAGTCCGTGGATCGTCCCCGCGTTGTCGACCGCGATGCGGGCGTGGACCGAAGCGCTGGAGGACAGCCATCGGCCCAGGGTGAGCGGCAGATCGGAGCCGACCCCGAGATCGACGTGGGTGAGGCGGCCGGAGTCGTGGTAGTAGAACATCGCTCCCGGACGGCTCGGGTCGACGTTCTGTTCGAAGGAGTAGCCCACCTCGGCGGTCAGGAAGAGCGCCCAGAACGGCCGGGCGCTGATGTTGCCCAGCACCGGCACGCCGACGGAGGTCTCGAGATAGCCCCCTCCGACCTCATCCACGTCGAAATAGCCCGAGAACCTGGGCGCAAGGTAGACCCTCGGAAACCAGACGCTCACCATGAGTTCATGCGTAGTCCGGCGGGGACCGAGGCTGGTGCCATCCGCGGCGGGGAATCGCCGGTCGAAATAGCCGATCCATCCGGCATAGATCCCGGTGCTACCTGCGGTCAGATCCAGCTCGGCCCAGGCCCGCTTCTCCGCCAGACACGCCGCCGAGGTCGGGCAACTGGTCAAGGACGTCCCGCCGGCTCCGAATGCCTCCCAGCTGGCCCAGCCGCCGCCCGTCAGCCTGACGCCACCTCCGAGCCGGGTCGAGAGGTAGCCGTCGGCCTGGACCACGGGCCTGCTGGTCCGGAGCAGGCCGCGCCACAGGTCCTGGGTGGCGATGGTCACATCGGCCCCGACCACCTGGCCAGCCGCAGGCAGCGTAGTGATTGCAAGGAACAGCACACTGCCGGTGAGTGACGCGAAACCCGTCGCCATGACCCCTCGGAGATGGGAGACAGTCTACCCGAGACTACTGGCGGCCCAGCCTGCCATGGGTTCTCCGCCACTTCCGCCCTTCCCGCCTCTCCCGTGCTGCAGCACCTCCATAGTGGGAGGTGGCCGGTCGGCGCGCCAGCCCCGCTGGAGGAGCCGGTTCACCCCTCCTTCCGGCTTCTTTCACGTCCCCGCAATCATGATCAACATCGACCGGTTACCCGTCCCAGAGCCCGAGAGGCCGAAGATGTCCGCACGCGCATACGCCACCGTCTCCCTGTTGCTGCTCGCCGCCGCCCCGGCGGCCTATGCCCAGTCCGCCGATTCCCATCCCGCGCCCCGTGACTCAGCCGTCCCGTGTGCCGGCCAGAAAATGGCTGACTCCGGCACGCACCAGGTGGGGGGAATGCGCCAGATGGGTGCCATGCACCGGATGAACCCGATGCGAGGCATGGGGGACATGCCAATGCCTTCGGCGGCTGACAATGCCCGGCTCGACAGCCTGGTGACCGCGATGCACCAGTCCCGGGGCGACAAGAAGCTGGCCGCCATGGAAAAGGTCATCGACGAGCTGCTGGCCCATCGGATGATGATGCAGGATCACATGAGGCGGATGATGCGGGCAGACATGGAAAGCGGTGGTCAGTGAATGAGCGGCTCCGCGCCGGGCGATTCGATGGACCACTCCCAGCATCATTGACCAAAGCAGCAACGGACGGCGCGGCGGCATTGTGGTGGGGGTGGGACCGGCACCGGTGGAGGTGAGGGTCGGTTTCGGTGAGGAGGAGTGGTGCACATCTTCCAGGCCATCCGCGGCAGGCGGTCGGTGCGGGCGTATCTTCGAACCCCGCTGACTCGAGCCGAGTTGGAGGCCCTGATCGACGCCGCGATCCAGGCGCCCAGTGCCCTCAACCACCAGGCGTGGGCGTTCGTGGTGATCGAGGACAAGGCGCTGCTCCAGCGTTATTCCACCCGCATCAAGCCGCTGGCCTTGGCAGGACTTCCCGTCACCGGGCTCGCCGCCCAGTTCGAGAAGACGCTGTCGGATCCCGCCTATGACGTGTTCCACGACGCGCCGGCATTGATCGCCGTCTGTTCACGCGGCGACGACCCGTTCGCGACCATCGACTGCTGCCTCGCGGCCCAGAACCTCATGCTGGCGGCCCATGGTATGGGCCTGGGCAGCTGCTTCATCGGGCTGGCCCAAGGGTGGCTGAACCAGGAGTCGGTGAAGGATGAGCTGGGAGTGCCCCGCGATTGGCACGTGGTGGCACCCATCGTGATTGGCCATCCCAGCGGCCCCGCACCGGCCGCGCCGGCGAGGCTGGCGCCAGAGACACGTTGGCGGCAGAGGGGGAACGGGAGCGGGGAGTGAGAAGTGAGGGGTGAGGCTGGTGAACGGTGAACGGTGAAAGGTGAAGGGTGAACCGGGAAAGGTGAGTGGTGTAGTGTAGTGAGGGAACGAGACAGGAGAACCGCATGGGTAAACTGACCAAGAAGCTGGCGGACCGGGCAAAGGCCGTGGTCCAGGACGCCTACCAGAAGGTCGAGACCAGAATCCTGGTAGCCGAAGGGCGGAAGGCGGTGCGGTCGAAGGCCCGTACCGTCGCCAAGGTGAGTCGCAAGGCGGCGAAGACGGGCCTGGTCGTGGGCGCGGTGGCCGCGGTCGCGGTCGTGGCGCGCGAGATCCGCAAGCGGCGGCGCGACTGAACCCGGAGCGCCTCAGTCGTATCTGAGCGCGATGTTCGGGTCCACCTGTATCGCGCGGCGGGCCGGGATCCAGGTGGCGAGCAGACTGGTCACCGCCAACGCGCCGGTCACCCCGGCGTACATCAGGGGATTGCGGGTGTCCACCTGGAACATCACCAGGCCCAGCCCCTTGGCCAGGAAGAACGCCAGCACCAGCCCCGCCGAGAGGCCGATGAGCGCCTGGCCTCCGCCCTGCCTCAGGAACATCCGCACTACGTCGCGGGTGCTCGCGCCGAGCGCCATGCGCACGCCGATTTCCCGGGTCCGGCTCGATACCGAGAAGCTCATCACCCCGTAGACTCCGACCGTCGCCAGAAACAGCGCGGCACCACCGAAGGCCATGAACAGGGTACCGAATACCCCGTAGAACCAGCCGCTGCGCTGGATCGCGGCGGCAAGGGTGCGTACGAAGTAGATCGGCTGGTCGGGATCGATTCCGCTCAGGGCGGACTGAACCGACTGTGCCAGCGCCAGGGGGTCACCCTTGGCTGCGACGGCGAGGCTCAGGAAGCGGTAATCGCCCTGGCCGACCGGGGTAAACACCACCGCGCGGAGCGGGTCGTCATTGTCGGTGCCGTCGTACCACACGTCGGGCACGACCCCCACCACGGTGCGCCACGGTTCGCTCGACTCCGGCCCCCCGATCCGGATGCGCCGCCCGAGCGGAGACGCGCCGTCGAAGTGCGCCCGCACGAATCCCCGGGTCACCACCACCACCGGCAGTGAACCGCCGATGTCTCCGGGACCGAGCAGCCGGCCCTCGATGGGCCGCACGCCGAAGCTGTCGAACCACCTGGGAGTCACCGCGACTCGGCGCGTAGCCGGGTAATCCTGCTCCTTGAGGTAGGTCTTTCCCTCCAGCGCGAAATCCTGCCGCCAGCCCTCGAGACCCGGAAGCACGGTCATCAGGGCGGCGCCGCGCTGGCCGGGGATAGCCTCGAGCTGCTGTTCCAGCGTATTCCAGAACCGGGCGCGGCTGGCGGAGTCGGTGTAGGTCGCCTCGAACAACGCCACACGGGCGGTAAAGACGCCGTCGGTGGGAATTCCGTAGTCGAACCGCGAGAGCTGCACCACGCTCTGGATCATGAAGCCCGCCGCCACCAGCAGGCCGCCCGACAGCGCCAGCTCCGCCACCACCAATACCCGGCTGAACCGGCCGATCCGGAGCGAGGAGGCACCGCGGCTTTCGTCCTTGAGCACCTCGTGGATATTGGCGCCGGTGGCCTGCAGCGCCGGGAGCACGCCGCTCACCAGTGCCGCGAGCAGGGTGATCCCGGCGGAGAAGGCGAGCACGACGCCGTCCAGCCGGATGTCGATCCAGAACGGCGGCTCGGTGTCGCGGATCGCATTCATGAACATGCGCGTCCCGGCCCACGCGATGCCGGTCCCGAGCACGGCACCGATGGCCGACAACACCAGGGATTCGGTCAGCAACTGCGATACGATGCGCCAGCGGCTCGCGCCGAGTGCCGTGCGCACCGCCACCTCCTTGGTGCGGGTCGCGGCCCGGGCCAGGAGCAGGTTCGCCACGTTGGAGCAGGCAATCAGCAGCACTCCGAACACCGCCGCCATCATCGTCCACAGCATGAGGATCGGCTCCCGGCCGATGTACTCCTCGGTGAACGGCTTGATGATCGGGGTGACCCCTTCGTTTTCCTTGGGATGCTCCTGTGCCAGCCGGGCGCAGATGCCCTCGAACTCCTGCTGGGCGCGGGCCATCGTGACCCCGGGTCGGAGCCGTCCCATCACTTCCAGCTGCTCGCCTTCGCCCCAGGCGGCCGCCAGAGGATTCATCTCGCGGGGAAGCCAGATTCGCGCGTTGGTCGGGAACAGGAACCCCTTCGGCATGACGCCCACGATCTGGCGGATCTGCCCATTCGCCCGTAGGGTCTTGTCCAGGACATCGGGATCGCCACCAAACCGGTTCTGCCACAGATCCCAGCTGATGATGGTCACTGGGGCCGCGCCCGGGAGATTGTCCTGGTCGGTGAACAGGCGGCCGCGCAGGGGTTGGACCCGAAGCAGCCGGAAAGTGGCGGCGGTGATGAACCCACCCTCGAATCGCTCCGGCTTCCCCTCCGGTCCGCTCAGGTTGACGGTCCCTTCGCTGAACGCCGCCAGATCCTCGAAGCTCTGCTGCTGTTCCCGCCACGCCGCGAAGTCGCTCACCGGAACGCCGTAGCTGTTGATTCCATGACTGGGCCGGGCGCGCTCCAGGTGCAGGATCCGATCGGCCTCCTCGAACGGGAGCCCGCGCAGGATCCCGCCCCAGGTGATGCTCCACATCGTGGTCGTGAGCCCCAGGCCAAGTGCGAGGGCGGTGATGGCGATGGCGGCCAGGCCAGGATGCTTTACCAGCATCCGGAACCCGTGCTTGAGGTCGGTGAGGAAAATGCCCATCGGCTGACTCCGGGGGAGGCCGGGAGATCCCTGCGATACGCGGACCTCCCCCGCGAGGTTTCAGTTCGCAACCTCGACGAAACACTCTTGAAACGCGCGCCGTAGCATCCTGAAACTGGAGCGACGACCCCCCTCGCAGCACGGAAGAGACTATGACCCCGCTGCTCGCCATGCTGGCCACTGCCGCGATGTGGTTCGCCTCGAGCGGCGTTAACCATGTCTGGCCCCTTGCCTGGATCGCTCCGATTCCCCTGCTCATAGTCCTTCCCGAGCTTCGCCCCATGCGTGCGGCGGTCGTCGGGTTCGCCGCCTCTGTGCTGGCCGCGCTCAACCTCGTCATCGCGTATCCCAGACTGCCGAGTGCGGTACTTGCCTCGGTGCTCTTCGGTATCGCCGTGCAGACCACCCTCGTCCTGCTCGGCTGGCGCGTGGTAGCCCGGCGAAGAGGGCCCCTGGCAGCGGTGCTGGCCTACCCCGCCCTCCTGGTGGCGATGGAATACCTGGTTTCCCGAACCGGCCCGCACGGGACCTTCGGCAGTCTCGGCTACTCCCAGGCAGATGTGTTGCCTGTGATGCAGCTCGCCTCGGTGACCGGGGTGCTCGGTGTGTCGTTCCTCGTGGCAGCGGTGGGGGCCGCGCTGGCGGTTGCGTGGCGGTATCGCCGCGAGCCATCGGCGCGTAACCTGGCTCTCGCCACCGGGCTCCTCCCCCTCGCGGCGAGCCTGGTGTTCGGGGTGATCCGCCTGCGACAGGCCGCGGCACCCAGCGAAATCCGGATCGGGCTCCTGGCCGACGATTCGAGCCTTCGTTTCTTCGGCACGACCGACTCCGCTCTGGCGCTGCCGCTGATCCGGAGCTACGCCCGGCGCGTGGGGGAGGTCGCGGCCCGCGGGGCGGTGGTAGTGGTGCTGCCGGAGAAGTTCGTCGGCGTAACCGCCGCGTATGACAGCGCGGCCCGGCAGATTCTCTCCGAGACAGCCCGTCAGCATCATGTGACCCTGGTGGCGGGGCTCAACCTCCTGGGCGGTCCCCAGCCCCGTAACCTCGCCCTGGTCTACGCCCCGGACGGCCGCCAGGTCATCGAGTACGACAAGCGGCATCCGGTCCCCGGACTCGAGGAGGGCTACCGGCTGGGCGACGGTCCCGCCCTCCTCCCGGGCCCGGCGGGCGCCGTCGGCATCGCCATCTGCAAGGACATGGACTTCGTGCCGCTGGGACGGGAGTACGCAGCGGCGGGCGCCGGCCTCCTGCTGGTGCCAGCCTGGGACTTCACCACTGACCGCTGGATCCACAGCCGGATGGCGGTAGTGCGCGGCATCGAAGGGGGTTTCGCCGTGGCTCGGAGCGCCTCCCAGGGCTTGCTCACCCTCAGCGATGCCTACGGCAGGATCGTGGCTGAGGTACCGTCGTCAGACTCGGCGGCATTCCTCTCCGCGGCGCTCCAGCGGGGATGGGGTGGGACGGCGTTCAGCCGGGGTGGCGACTGGTTCGCGTGGCTGTGCGTGGTTGGAGCGGCAGGGCTTGTCGCGGGTGCGTTGGCACGGCGAGTACCCCGGGGCTGAGGGTTCTCATGCTGTCCCGAGCCGGGCGAAGGCCGCTGTCATTCCGAGGAGCGGAGCGACGAGGAATCCCTGTAGGTGCGCACCTTGAGGGATTCCTCGTCGCTGCGCTCTTGGAATGACACCACGGGCGACCTCCGGTGGGATGACAGCCAGCGAGCCGTGTACTTTCTTTCACTGACCGATGCCACAGGACCCTCCGACCTCCGCTCCGCTGCCCTCTGCTCCGCCTGCCACGGCTGGAGTGGTGCTGACCGGCGTCAGCGCCGGTGTGCTGCCCGCCCCCGCGGCGCCCCCGGTTGCGGTGCCAGACCAGCCCCCGAAGAAGGACGAGGCGACCCGGCGGGCCGAGCTCAAGCGGATGAAGCGGGTGGCGAGCGGCCTCCTGGTCGTGGCCCTCGCCGTGTTTCTCGTGGCGCTGCTGCTGGAATCCGCCTATCCCTGGATGGGGTTCGTCCGGGCCACCGCCGAGGCCTCGCTGGTCGGCGGGCTGGCGGACTGGTTCGCAGTGACCGCGCTGTTTCGCCGGCCGCTCGGTCTCCCCATCCCGCATACCGCCATCATCCAGACTCAGAAGGAACGCATCGGACGGGTGCTGGGGAACTTCGTGCAGAATCATTTCCTGTCGAAGGACGTGCTGGCGCTCAGGTTGAAGTCCATGCGGGTGGCGGAGCGTGCCGCGCGCTGGCTGAGCGATCCGGACAACAGCGCGCAACTCGCCCGGCACCTCGCCGCCGGCGTAGCACGGACCATGCAGACCGTGCCCGACTCCGAAATCCGGGGGCTTATCCAGGACGCCGCCGTCAGCCGGCTCAAGTCGGTGCAGGTCGCACCGATGCTCGGCAGCCTGTTGTCGGTGGTGGCAACCGATCAGCGCCACCAGGTGCTCCTGGATGAGGCGCTTCGGCTGGCGGGAGATGTGCTGGACAAGAACCGCGAGGAGTTGCGCCAGCGGATCCGGGAAGAGAGCCCGTGGTGGGTCCCCGGCGCCGTGGACCAGGCCTTCCAGCGGAAGCTGGAGACCGCGTTCCAGCGGGTGCTGGACGAGGTGAAGCTGGATCCCTTCCACCCGCTCCGGCAGAAATTCGACACGGCGTTCCGCGACTTCGTGGAGCGGCTGAAACACTCCCCCGAGGTCAGCGCCAAGGCGGAGGCGCTCAAGAGCGACCTGCTCCGGCACCCGGCGGTGGAGGAATTCGCCGCCTCCCTGTGGGAACGCGCCCGCGTCGCGGCCGAGCGGCTGACCCAGGAGGAGGACAGCCAGGCACTCGAACCGCTCGCGCGCGGCATCAGCGCGGTCGGTGCCTCGCTCGCGGCCAACGGGGAACGACTGGCAGAGCTGGATGACTTTCTCACCAGCTTTGCGGCCTCGGTGCTGGAGCGCCACCGGCACGAAGTCGGCACGCTGATCGCCGAGACGGTCCGCCAATGGGACCCCGAGGTGGCGGCCGAGCGGTTGGAGCTGGCGGTGGGGCGGGATCTGCAGTTCATCCGGCTCAACGGCACCCTGGTCGGGGGGCTGGCCGGGTTGATCATCTATGCGGTTTCGCTGTTGCTGCGGTAGGCCCATGTCATCCCGAGGGCCCGCAGGCCCCGAGGGATCCCTCCAGGTAGGCACGGAGCCAACCCAAAGGGATTCCTCGCTCCGCTCGGAATGACAGGCGCCCCGCCTTTCCGCCCTCCCGGCACTTGGGTGCCCCGCACAGCCCGCATGTGCTAGGTTCCCTACTCCATCCTTCCAATGCGCTGCGCTAGTTCGCCGGCACACCTGGTGCCGGCCCTCTTCTGTTGGCTGCATTCGTCCGCGACTGGGATTTCATCAGCAACAGGAGAGGTATCCATGCCATCGAAGCTGGTCAATTTCATTCCCGCCAAGAAGCTCTCGTGGAGTGACTTCCCGGGTAACCCCACACACCAGGAATTAGACGAACTCCGGCGCATTGCGGCAGCCAGCCCTGGCATGACGGTAGGGATGGCGGGGATACACAGCAGTTTTACAGTGGATTTCGGTGCTGGCGCCAATCCGAACCTGACGGCTGTTCCAGGCAAATCGCCGGCGGTGTTTGCCCTCGCGGATACCGTTACCATCACGGTGAATATGGACACCGTGCACAGTTGGAGGCGGACGGAACCCTTGTCCGCCGCGGAGGAAGGCCTGCTCCTGGATCACGAGCAAGGTCATTACGATCTTACGGCCCTGATGGCGAGAGATTGCTTCATTGCGCTCATGCAGTTGAAGGCCAGGACGTTCCCCGACCAGCAAGCAGGCCAGACAGAGGCCAACAAGATCGTCTCGGACTTCCAGAGAAAACTAGGCGCCATGCAAACGCTCTACGACAAAGAAACGCGGCACGGCGCATGGGTGACGCCGAGTCATGGGGCGAGGATGTTGGGCCCGCGGAAGGAACGAGATCAGAATCAATGGGAGGGGTTCATCACTACCGCCCAGACCGTGGAGCGCCAGCCGGCAATGAGCGCACCCGACGGAAGGACCTACAAGCTGGCCATTCTGGAGGTCCTGGACGACAAGGGGAACTTCGTATTCAAGTGACCCCCCCTGCCGTCCCGCCCTTGCTCACTCCGATGCAAGTGCCTCGGAAAGCCGGACCCGTGCCGCCCGCCGGCCCGGAAGCCAGCAGGAGAAGAACGCCGTGACCAGGAGCAGCGCGCCAACGCCCAGCAGAGTGAGCGGGTCCCACGGACCGACCTCATACAGCAGCGCTCTCAGCCAGCGCGCACCGAACAGGGCGAGACCCAGCCCCAGAACCGTGCCGACGAGCGCGTGCCTCATGCCCCGCGCAATGACCATGCGGGTGACGGAGGCCGGCTCCGCGCCGAGCGCGATTCGCACCCCGATCTCCCGCCGGCGCTGCCGCACCACGTACGACATCAGGCCGTAGATGCCGAGCGCCGCCAGCGCGAGTGCTGCCGCGGCGAAACCGGCCAGCACGGCGGTCCACCGCCCCGGGCTGGCCAGCGAGGCCCGCAGCCGGTCCGGCATCGAGACCACCGACAGCGGCAGCTCCGGGTCGAGCGCGGCAACCGCGTTTCGGAGTCCCCGGCTCAGCTCATCCTCCGATGCGGCGCTCCGTACCACGAGGTTGAGCCAGCGGGTATTGGTCTGACTCACCGGCTCGTAGACCGCCTCGGTGCTGCCCGCGAGGCCCAGGTACTTCACGTCCTCCACTACGCCGATCACGGTCGAGGGCGGACATGTCCGGCAGCCACCCGCGAACATCTGCCTCCCGATCGCCCTCTCATCGGGGTAGTAGCGTGCGGCCCACGCGCGGCTCACCACGACGACCGGCGGAGCCGCGCCCGAGTCCCCGGCCTGGAACAAACGGCCGTCCAGCAGCGGGATCCCGAGGGCAAGGAAGTACCCCGGGGTGACCGCGGACCAGGGCGACACGGGCTCGGATTCTCCCTCCGGCACCGGGCGATCGAGCAGGTCGAAGTTGTTGATGTCGCCGGGGTCATCCGGCGGCATGGCGCTGGTGAGGCCGGCAGCAGCAGCCCCGGGGAGCTCGCCGGCCCGCAGCTCCGCCTGGCGCCAGAACCGTTGCAGCGCCGGGTCATCCGGATAACGCGCCTCGGGCAGCGCAATCGCGAGGGTGCTGACGCCGGCAGGGTCGAAGCCCGGGTTGACCCGGCGGAGCCGCAGAAAGCTGTTGAGCAGAAGACCCGTTCCCAGCAGCAGCGGCAGCGCCAGGGCAAACTCGATCATCACCAGCATCGCCCGCACCCTATTGCTCTGCCGACTGGTCCCGGCCCGCGCCCCTCCCGTCCCCGGGTGACCGGGGCCGCCGTGGGCGAGCAGCGCGGAGATCGGGGACAGGCTGACCAGAACGCCGGAGACGACCGCCGCGAGCACCGCGAATGCCGTGGCCCGGGTATCCAGGCCGACCTCGGCGAGCCGGGGCAACCCCGGAGCGAGTCGCCCGATCAGCCGAAGGCCGAGCCAGCCCACCGTCAGACCGGCGACTCCCGCCAGCAGCGTCAGTACCAGGCTCTCGGTGAGAAGCAGCCGGGTGAGGCGTTCGCGGCTCGCGCCCAGCGCCGCACGAACCGCGAGCTCCGGCCCCCGGGCGGAGGTTCGCACCAGCATGAGGGTGGCGACGTTGGCGATCGCTATGAGCAGCACGAGCCCCACTGCCCCGGCGAACAGCGCAAGTCCGCGGCCGGTGTCGCCGATGATGGTGGCCCGAAGCGGGATGGGGGTGAGCCGCGCCTTCTGGTCGCGGAATCCCGAGGCCCAGAGCGGGAAGATCCGCTCGCTGATCCCGGCCAGGTCCCGGGTCGCGGCGTCGAGTGTGACGCCCTCGCGCAGCCGGCCGATACCCCGCAGCCAGAACGGGCCTCGCCGCGTGGCGGTCGTGAGCCGCAGCGCGGGCCAGGCCTCGGCCGTCACCCCGGCCAGATCGGTGGTAGCGGCGGGCAGCACTCCAATCACGGTATGGCTCACCCCATCGAGCGTGATGCTCCGGCCTACCGCGTGGCCCGCGCCGCCCAGCACCCGCTCTGCGAGCGCGTGAGACACCACCACGACAGGCGGGACGTCCGCCGCCTCGTCGCCCGGCTCGATCAGCCGACCCGCCAGCGGCACCACACTCAGCGCCGTGAAGAACCCGGCGCTGGCGCGGCCGACCAGGATCCGTTCCGGAGCCCCGGTGCCGGACAGGGCCACCTCAGTGCGGTGCACCGCGCCAAAGGCATCGAAGCTCCGCTGCAGCTCCCGTATCGCCTGGACGTCCACTGTTGAGAGGCCCCAGAGATTGAGCGGTGAGTTTTTCTCGTAGATCCGGACGAGACGGTCCGCATGGGGATAGGGCAGCTGGCTGAGCAGGATGGTACGCACCGCGCTGAATGCGGCGGTGGCGGCACCGATGCCGATTCCGAGCACCAGGATCACCGCCGCGGTGAATCCCGGATTGCGCCGAAGCGACCTGACCGCGTGGCGCAGATCCAGCACGAGATCCTCGACCGGCTGAAGTCCGCGCGCGTCCCGGACCTCTTCTTTCCAGCGGTCGACCCCGCCGAACACCACCAGGGCGCGGCGCTGGGCCTCCGCCGGCTCCACTCCGGCACGGCGCAGCTCCGCGACCTCGAATTCGAGATGGGCACGGACTTCCTCCTCCAGCTCCTGCTCCATCCGCGAGCGGAACAGGAGCGCGCGGAGCCGCTCCGTCAGGTCGCTGATCAAACTCATGCGGTGCCCCCCGCGATCCGGGTGCGCAGCACCCCGTTCACCGCGGCCGAGACCCGTTCCCAGCTCTCGGTCTCCCTCGCCAGGCGGCGGCGCCCATCCGGGGTGAGGGAGTAATAGCGCGCGCGGCGCCGGTTCTCGCTGATCCGCCACTCGGCGCGGATCCAGCCACGCCGCAGCATGCGCATCAGCGCCGGATACAGGGAACCCTGGTTCACCTGGAACACGTCACCGGAGAGCTGCCCGATCCGGTGGCCGATGCCCCAGCCGTGCATCGGGGCGAGCGACAGCGCCTTGAGCACCAGCAGCTCCAGAGTTCCCTGCAACAGGTCGGATCGATCGGGCGGCACCGGGGTTCTCCTCCAGACGGTCTAGAAGAGAATGCCTGTTGTCCTCTAGATTGTCAAGAGAAGGCGTGCGCCAGCGGGCTCCGCCGGCGCGGTCGCCGGATTGGGGCCGCACGACGTCAAGGCAGTGTGACTTGCGGGCGGCGAGCACGGGCCAGGGCCGGAGAGGACGCCGGGTTCAGTCGCTGCGCAGGGCCACCAGCGGATTGACCCGCGCTGCACGACGGGCGGGGATCGCGGCGGCAGCCAGGGCCACCAGCGCAAGCAGCAGCGCCACCAGCAGGAAGGTGAGCGGATCGGTCGGACCGACGCCGAACAGCAGGCTCTGCAGATAGCGGGTGAGCATCAGCGCGCCCATGAGGCCTGCCACGCTGCCGATGCCGGCGAGCCGCATCCCCTGGCACACGATCAGCTGGAACGCCTCGCGGCTCCCCGCTCCCAGCGCCAGGCGGATGCCGATCTCGTGGGTCCGCCGCGCGACGGCGTAACTGATGACCCCGTAGATGCCCACCGCCGCCAGCGTCAGCGCCAGGACCGCAAAGCCCCCCAGCAGCAGGAGGTAGAACTTCGGCTCGGCGAACTGCTCGCCCACCGCCTGTTCCATGGTGATGACATCGGACACCGGTGCGTCCCGGTCGAGGGAAGCCACCGCCTGCTGCACCGGCGCGATCAGCCCCGATGCTGCTGTCCGGGTCCTGACTACCAGGGTCATGCGGATGGGGTTGAGGAAGCTCACCAGCGTTCCCGGACCGCCGGGCGCCTCCCCCGGGTCCACCACCGACAGGTTGGGGAAGTACATCTCCTCAGTGACCTGCTCGGCCCAGCCGGCCTGTCTTGAGTCCTTCACCACGCCTACCACAGTGAACCAGTCGGGGTGGTGGACCGGATCATCCACGGTGAGACGCCGCCCGAGGGGACTCTCGCCCGGCCAGTGACGACTGGCCATGAACTGATTGATGATCACCTCCCGGGCGGCAGCGCTCAGGTCCTGCGAGGAGAAGTCACGCCCCGCGAGGAGCGGAATTCCCATGGTACTGAAGTAGCCCGGCCGGGTGATCCGGAAGAGCGCGAAGGACCCCAGACCGGGAGCGGCCAGCGGGCGGCCCTCGATGGCAAAGGGAAAGCGCCAGTTGTCGCCGTGGAGCGGCAGGTGGTTGATGGCGCTGGCCGACTCAACTCCCGGCAGGCCGCGGACTCGCTCCACCAGCTGACCGAAGAAGTCCGCCCGCCGGCCAAGGTCGGCGTGGGCGGTTCCGCGAAGCGAGACCACTGCGGAGAGCACCCCGCGGGCGTCGAAACCGGTGTCGAGACCGCTCCGGGCCGCGAAGCTCCGGAGCACCAGGCCGGCGCCAACCAGCAGCATGAGCGCCAGAGCGAACTCCGAGATCACCAGCAACCCGCGCAGCCGACGCCGGCGGGGCGTGTCTCCCGAACCCCGGCCGCCCGTCTTGAGGAGGCCGTGCAGGTCCACCCGCGCGGCGGTGAGCGCCGGCATGAGCCCGAACAGCAGGGTGGCGCCGAGCGTGACCAGCAGCACGAAGGCCAGCACCGAGCCGTCGATGCCAAGGGTATCCAGCCGGGGAATGCCGGGCGGGGCGAGCCGGGTGAGCAGGCGCACTCCTCCCCAGGCCACCAGCAAACCCAGGGCGCCGCCGGTGAGGGCGAGCACTCCGCTCTCGACCAGCGACTGCTGGACCAGGCGGGCGCGGGACGCGCCCAGTGCGCCCCGGAGCGCGAACTCCCGCTCGCGGGCCGCCGCGCGGAGCAACTGCAGGTGGGCCACGTTGGCGCAGGCAATGAGCAGCACGAACGCGACGGCCGCAAACAGCACCAGCAGCGCATCGCGCACGTCGCCCACGACCCTCTCCATGAGCGGCACTACCGTGCCATCCCGATTGGTGCCGGGAAATGCCTGCTCCAGCCGGGCGGCGATCCCCGCGACCTCGTTGCGGGCGGCAGCCAGCGTAACCCCCTCCCGGAGCCGGGCAAACACCCGAAGCGAAGCGCCAGCTCGGTCGCCGCTCCGCTGGTCCAGCACCAGCGGAGCCCACAGCCGCGCGCCGGTGGCCCAGAAGGGCGCAAAGCGGAAGCCCCGGGGCATCACGCCGATGATGTGGTACGGCTCTCCGTCGATCGTAAGACTGGTGCCGACGGCGGCAGGATCGCCGGAGAACCGGGTCTGCCACAGCTCGAAGCTGAGCACCACGACCCGGTGGCTCCCCGCATGCTCCTCCTCCGGCAGGAAGAAGCGGCCAAGCAGCGGTTCTACGCCGAGCATGGGGAGCACATCGGAACTGAGGTGCAGGCCTACCAGCTCCTCGGGCCGGTCCCCCCCGGTGAGGTTGGGAGACCACGACTCGGCCGCGCCCACCGCCTCGAAGCTCCGGCTCTGCGAGCGGAAATCGAGGAAGTTCGCGGCGGCGACGGTGTTGCCCCGCTGATACTGGAGCACGACCAGCCGATCCGGGTCGCGATACTCGAGCGGGCGGAGCAATACACCGTCGATCACGGTGAAGATCGCCGCCGTGGCCCCGATGCCGAGGGCCAGGGTCAGCAGGGCGACCACGGTATACCCCGGGTTCCGGCTCAGCCCGCGAAGCGCCTGGCGCCCGTCTCTGGCCAGATGCTCGAGCAGGTTCACCCCGCGGGCATCACGGCACTCGTCCTTGCGCCGCTCGATACCACCCAGAGCCAGGAGCGCCTCGGTGCGGGCCTCTGCCGGACTCATCCCGGCAGCGACGAGCTGCTCCACCTGCCGCTCCACGTGGTCCTGGAGCTCTTCGTCCAGCTCCCGCTCCACCTCGCGGCGGCGGAACAGGGAGCGGAGCTTGAGCGAAACGATGTAGGCCCAGCGATCCCACGCCATGGATCATGCCTCCCGGAGGCGGACCACCTGGGAGATGGCCGCCGAGAGCCGTTGCCAGTTGCCGGTCTCGACTTCGAGCTGCCGCCTGCCGGCGCGGGTGAGGGCGTAGAACTTTGCCCGGCGGTTGTTCTCGCTCTGGCGCCACTCGGCCGTGACCCACCCCTCCTGCTCCAGCTTGTGGAGCGCAGGATAGAGTGACCCATCGCTGACCTGGAGCACTTCGGAAGAGAGCTGCTTGAGACGCTGGCTGATGGCCCAGCCGTTGAGCGGCTCGAGGGCGAGAATCTTGAGCAGCAGGAGGTCCAGGGTGCCCTGCACCAGATCGTTCGGCTTGCTCACGGCACTTCCCCCTTGGTTACCGAGAGAAGATACCATGCTCCCCTCGGTAAGCAAGAGGAGAGCCGGCAGGACAGCCGGTCGCGGTCCCCAGGCGGAGTGTCCGGCCCGGGGCTCCTCCAGGCGGGACACTGCGTCCGAGCGGGAGGACGAGGCCCACGCGCCAGAGTGTCCTATTCGCCGGTTTTTGTTACAGCGGGAGACGGAACCGGCGGGAATGGATCATGCATCTTTCAGAGTGCAGGCTGTTGCTTCAGCAGTTCGACCTGGAGGTCCCGATGTTAGTCCCCCTTGCATTCCTGCTCGCCGCCTCGGGCGCTCCCGCTCCTTTGGCAGCCCATCTCGACGACCCGCCGATCCGGGTCAAACTGTCCGACGAGAGCTATTCTCGCGGAGATCGCGCCAAGGTCAAGGTACGCGCGGCGGAGGACGGCTACCTCCTGGTCCTGCGGGTAGACACCGACGGTCGTTTGCGCGTGTTGTACCCTCTCGTCCCGGAAGACGAAGGACGCATCGAGGGGCGGAAGGACTTCGAGGTGAGAAGCCGCGGCGACAGAGAAGCCTTCGTGGTGGACGACGCCCCGGGCTCCGGCATGGTGCTCGCCGCCTGGTCGGAGCAGCCGTTCCGGTTCGACGACTTCTCCCGCAATGGGCACTGGGACTATCGGGCGCTGACGGCGGAGAAGATCACCGGCGACAAGGAAGCGGGGCTGCTTGACCTGGTCGACCGGATGAGCGATGGCAAGTACCAGTACGACACTTCCGACTACGTGGTGGACGAGCCGGGATACGTCCGGCACTACTCGGGCTGGTATGACCCGTGGTGGAGCGGATACTACCCGTGCTTCGGATGCTCGCCGTGGTACTACGGCCCCCGCTTCAGCGTGGGGATCGGGTTCGGATTCGGGCATGGCCACTTCCGGCGGGGACGGCGGTGGTAGGACCCCGGGGTGGCGTGGACCGGTGGCGGCGCTGTCAGGCGGACGCAACAACCAGAGTATGGCGTCGCAGCCATCGGTCCCCACCGCTTCCCCATAAGTCGTTTCCCTGCAACAGCTTGATGGAGCGGCGCGAGGGGTCCGGGAATTGCCCAGTGAGGGGACAACCGGTTCCCCGAGTCCCTGGTCAAGAATGCCCCCGATCCGAGCCCGTACTGCCACCGGCGCCGAATTCTCCTTCCCCAGTCGGGAGGAATTCAGCCGCGCGGTCTCCTCTGGCCGGATTACCCCGGACTGGGAAGTGTTTCACGCCCGGGCCCACCGTTGGCTCCCGGTCACGGTGCACCCGGCGTTCACGGCCCCGCCCGGGGCCACCACCACCCCTGCCCCAGCAGCTCCCCGGCGCAGCTCCGACCTGGTGCTGATCTACCCGGACTTCGTGCCGTCCTCCGACACCGTGGGAGGGGCGGAGCCCGAG
>JBGQJV010000085.1:0-17161 GCA_041499215.1 Gemmatimonadota bacterium
CCAGGGTGCTCGCATTGCCTTGCGCAGAGCGGCGGAGAAAGCCGTCATAGGCGGGTGTCAGGTGCTGGGTGTCGGGTGCAGGGCAGGGCGGTCCCCCGACACCTCACACCTCGCACCTAAAACTCCGCTCCCAGCGCCAGGTTCAGGTGTCCCGCCGTTGCCTTGCCGGGCGCGTACGTGGTGGTGATGTAGCGATACTCCAGGCCGAGGAGCAATGGTGCCGGCCGCCAGTGGATGTGGCCGCCCACAGTCTGGTTCTTGAGCCGCATGGTCGCGGGGTCGAGGTCGGCATCCTTCGGATCGTCGATGCCGAAGCTCGCCCCCAGCTCCCAGGCCGGCGTCGGCCGGACCAGCAACTGGCCCCAGCCCCCGCGGGTGCGCACCGGCACGCCGTTCAGGCCGAAGTTCTGACCAATTCCGCCGCCACCGAGGCCAGCGATTGCCTTGCCGGTGAACGCCTCACCCCGGAGCTCGGCCAGCCGGCCCAGGGGGAGCTGCAGCATTACCGCCGCCGCCCGGGAGGTAATCAGTGAATCGCCGGTGGTGGCGAGCCAGCCGAGGTGTCCGCCGAGCGAGATCTCGCCGGCGGTAGCACCCTGGCCCCAGCGCACCCCGACACGGCTCTGTAAATAAGGCCGGCGGCTCTGTTCCGCCCGGTCCGGCTGGGTCAGGAACGGGCCCTGGGCGGTGTACCCCGTGGGCGCCAGGACGGTGCCCTCCAGGTACAGCCGGGGACCGCTCCCGCCGGTCAGGTCACCCGTCATGCGGATCTGAGGAATCCACAGCCACAGGTTACCCGAGCTCGACAAGGCGGACAACCCGACGCTCGCGAGCGAGGAGGGATTCAGCTCCACGATCGGGGGCGCCTCCTGGCCGGCCAGGATCCGGAAGCGGTCCCACCCCAGCCTGGCCCAGGCGCGCCGGATCCGAAGGAGAGGGAAGGTACGTCCGCCGTTGGAAGGCTGCTGGCCGCCGAAGAAGTCCACGTCCACCAGGGCCGTGAAATCGCCACCCAGAATGTCGGCGGCGAAGGCGCGGGCCTGCACTCGAGTCTGTCTCAAGGTGGCCCCGACGCCTTCGGCGGGGAAGCTGTCCGAAGCGTCTTTGCGGACCGCAAACTGGGGCAGGTCGACGTTATTGGTCTTGTCCGTGGTATAGAAGCCGTTCATCAACACCGTGACCGTCAAGCTCACCTCGGGAGCGGGTTTCTCCTGAGCCTGGACCACGGACGCTAGGATCGGGAGCAGGCTCAGGGAGCACAGGGCGTGGAACATGCGGCGTGACCACGGTGGAGGACCGGTTGACGCCCCTCGGGTTCGGGGGCTAAGCTAAGCACGATGCATAAGATACGCCGATTCATCCTGCTTGGGATGCTCTCCGCCGCCGGGGCCATCCTGGTCCATTGCGTTCCGCTCATGGCCCAGGCCGGGACGACGGTGACGGGCCGGGTGAGCATTCTGGACAAGGATGATCGTCCGGCCACCGACGTGGACCAGGCGGTGGTCTGGCTGACCGGTCCGCACGCCCCGCCCGGCGTGCCCGATACGGTGGAGATGGCGACGGAGAACAAGCAGTTCGTTCCGCGGGTGGCCCTGCTGGCCGTGGGGTCCACGGTGCGGTTCCCCAACCACGATCCATTCAACCACAACGTGTTCTCGCTGTCGCCGGAGCACCCGTTCGATCTCGGCCTCTTCGGCCGCGGCGGCGCCAAGGCCGTAAGTTTCGAGCAGGCGGGGGTGATCCGGGTCTACTGCAACGTGCACGCGCAGATGCGGGGGCTGATCGTGATCCGGGAGAGCGGCCTGGTGACCCAGCCCGGCGCCGACGGGACCTTCCGGCTGGAGCAGGTTCCGCCGGGTGACTACCTGCTGCATGTCTGGCACGAGCGCGCCCCCGAGGTAGCTCAGCCTATGAAAGTGGGCGGCACTTCCCCCGCGCCGGTGGCTCTGACCCTCGATGCCCGGGGCTACCGCTTTGTCCAGCACCGGGACAAGGACGGGAAGTCCTACGCCGACCGGAGTCGCCGCTATTAGCTCGCGCGCGCTCAGCGGCCTCGGCCTCAAGTTCTTCCTCGCCATCCTCGTGGTGGTGGTAGCCACTCTCGGCGGCGCGCTGGGGCTGATCAGGATCCGCGCCGGCCAGGCGGCCGACGTGGCAATCGACCGGGGTCTTCAGGCCACGCAGTCCGCCGTCGAGGATGCGCTCGCCGGCCGAAGCCAGGCGTTGCAGCAGTCGGCCACGGTGCTGAGCCAGGTTCCGACCTACATCTCCTACATCGATCAATCACTCCGTTCCGGCGACCGCTCCAGTCTGCTCGCCCAGGCCGGCGAGATGCGGGACCAGGCCCGGGCGGCGTGGGCCATGATCACCGGCCCCGACGGCGTGCTGCAGGCCTCGACCCGAAGCGCCGAGGCCTTCGGCGACTCCCTGGGGGAGAGCGCGCTGGTGGGGCAGGCACTCGGCGGCCAGCCGACCGAGGGGATCTGGGTCGAGGCCACTCCGGCGGGCGACTCACTCTTCCAGGCGATCGCGGTGCCGCTGGCCGCCTCCGGCGGAGCCGCCTCCGGCGCACTGGTGCTTGCGCTCGCCATCGACGGCAATCTGGCCGAGCGGCTCAAGCGGCAAACCGCCTCGGAGGTGGTATTCATCACCTTCGACACGGCCGGCTCGCCCCAGGTGGCTGCCTCCACCCTGCCTCCCGGCACGCTCGACGCCGCGCTGCGGGAGCGCTATCCCGCCGGCGCGGGCGAACCCGATTCCCTGCCGGCCCGGCTCAAGGTGCGGGCCGGGGGCCTTACCTGGGAGGCGGCTGCGGGTCCGCTGACGACGGCGTCCGGCCGCATCGTGGGCGAGTACGCGGGGCTTCGGGCCCGCGAGGCGGAGCTGGCACCGTTCAACGCGCTGCAGCGATCCATCCTGGTGGCGTTCCTGGGCGCCCTGGCGATCGCCCTGGTCATCTCCCTCATCCTGGCGCGGCAGATCACCCGGCCGCTGAGCCGGCTGGTGGCCATGACCCGCGAGGTGGCGGAAGGGCGCTACTCCGGCCAGGTCGACATCCGCTCGTGGGATGAGATCGGGGAGCTGGCCGACGCCTTCCAGGGGATGCTGGCGGAGCTGAGGGAGAAACAGCGGCTGGTGGAGTTCCTGGGCGGAACCGGGGCGCTCACGGCACAGGTCTCGAGCGGGACTACCACGCCCACCGCGGCTCCCCCGGTGACGACGGTCAGCCGGCTGGGCCCGGGGAGTCTCCTCGCGGGCCGCTACGAGATCCGACAGCAGCTGGGGGCCGGCGGGATGGGCGTGGTCTACCGCGCCTATGACCGGGAGCTCAAGGAGACGGTGGCGATCAAGACCCTCAAGCCGGAGCTGCTGGGGGATTCCAATCTGCTGGAGCGGTTCAAACAGGAGATCCGTCTGGCGCGGCGGATCTCGCATCCGAACGTGGTCCGCACCCACGATCTGGGCGAGGCCGACGGGATCTACTTCATCACCATGGAGTTCGTCGAGGGCACCAGTCTCGACGAGCTGCTCAAGCGGCGCGGCTCGCTGCCGCTGGACGTGACCCTCACCATCGGACGGCAGCTCTGCCGCGCGCTGGAAGTGGCCCACGCCCAGGGGGTGGTGCACCGCGACATCAAGCCCCAGAACCTGGTGGTCGACGCCAAGGGCTTTCTCAAGGTGATGGACTTCGGCATTGCCCGGCTGGTGGAAGGCCGGCAGCCGCCGGGCGAGGGGCTGACGGCGGAGGGCAGCATCATCGGTACGCCGGAGTACATGGCGCCGGAACAGCTGATGGGGCAGCCCGTCGACGGCCGGACCGACCTCTACGCCGCGGGCGTGGTGCTGTTCGAATGCGCCACCGGGCGACCTCTTTTCAGCGGCACCTCGTTCGCCACCCTGCTGCTCAAACAGGTGCAGGACCCGCCGCCGGATCCCCGCACCATCGTCCCGGGGTTGCCGGAGGCCTTCGCCGCGGCTGTCCTCAAGGCGCTGGCCAAGCGGCCGGACGAACGGTGGCAGTCGGCCGCTGAATTCACCCACGCGCTCGAGCGGATCCGGGCATGAGCGACGAACGGATCGAACGACTCGAACAACGGCTGGCCGTGCTTGAACGCCTCGTCCGGGAACTGGTCGCGGAACGTTCCGAGTTCCGCGTTCCGCGTTCCCCGTTGCCACCGGTCGGACCCGAGCCAACAGCAACGCCCGCGGAGAGTTCGGCTCCGCCTATGCCCAGGCCTGAGCCCGCCCCTGTCCAACGCGGAACGCGGAACGCGGAACGCGGAACAGTGTCGCGGACCCCGATCATCTCCGAGGAATGGCTCGGCCAGCGCGGCTTGCTCGCGGTCGGCGTGGTCTTCGTCGTGCTCGGGGCCGGGTACTTGCTCAAGCTGTCGTTCGATCGAGGCTGGATCTCGCCCCTGGTGCGCTGCATCGGCGGGGCCGCCGCAGGCGTGGGGCTGGGGGCGCTCGGCTGGCGGCTGATGGAGCGAGGCACCCGGAGCTACGGGGCGGCGTTGATCGGCACCGGAGCCGCGATCGTGTACCTGGCCGTCTGGGCGGCGGGACGCCTGTACCAGTTCCTGCCGGCCACGCCTGCGATCGCGGCCCTGGCGGCCGTGTCGCTGGCCCTGGCTGCCGTCGCCTGGGCCGTTGACGTCGAGACACTCGGCTCCGCCGCCGCACTGGGCGCGTTCTTCGCCCCGGTGGTCATTGGGCACGAAGCGGGCAGCGTGAACCTGCTGCTGCTCTACCTCGGTGGCATGGGGGCCAGCCTGGGCGCGGTCGGCGCGCTCAAGCATTGGCGGATGACGAGCTTCGTCGTGGCCCTGGCCTATTTCGGCATCGCCACCTCGGGCATGCTGTCCCGGGCGCATCCTGCCGGGCTCTACCTGTACGGCATCCTCGGCGGAGCGGCGGGCCTGTTCGTCGGGCTCCGGGAGGGGTGGATCGAAACCCGACTCCTCTCCTTTGCTGGCGGCTGGGGCGTCCTGGGCGTGGCGGACGGCGTCACCACTGCCCACTGGCCGACCCTGCTTGGCGGGGTGTTGCTCTCCGCCCCGGTCTGGTGGCGCGCCCTGCGGGTCCCAGCGGTGTGGCCGGACGCGGGACCGAATGGCCGGACCGCATTGGGCGAGACCTTCTACTTCTATCTCACCCCGCTCCTGCTCGGCGCGGCGCTCAATACGGTGCTGCGGGGTCCCGCCGCGGCGCACGCCGGGCTGGCTCCGGCACTGGTGGCGCTGCCGTACCTGTCGGCGGGGCTCAGCGCCACCCGCCGGCCGTTCGCGATCGTCGCGGCCATGGCCCTCGGGACCGCCGCCCTGCTCGAGTGGGATGGTCTCGGCGCGGTCTGGGCCCTGTTCGCTCTGGCACACCTGTGGGCCCTGCTGGATCACCTGCAGGAGCGGGAGGACGGGCGGTGGTACGCCCTGGTGAACTTCTTCGCCGGGCTCGCCCGGTTGCTCGAGCTGGCCGACCAGCGGCCCGAGGCGGAGGCGGCGTTCACCGGCCCGTGGGCGTTGTCCCTCTGGTGGGCGACCGAGACGCTGCTGGTCTTCGCCGCGGGACTCATCCGGGATGCGCGGTCCCGCGCGGCCGAGATTCCGCAGCTCCGGCCGGCACTGTGGGCGAGCGGCGGGGTGGTTCTGCTCTTTGGCGTGACCGCGGAGCTGGTACGCGGCTTTGCGCATAGTGATCTCACCGCGGCGACTGCCCGGCTGGCCGGGGGGCTCGCGGTGAGCGCCTGGTGGATCCTGTTCGCGGCGGGCTGCTTCGTGCTGGGGTTCAGGCGCTCGGTCAAGCCTCTCCGGCTGGCCGGCTTTCTGGTGGCTGCTCTGGCCCTGGGTAAGGTGCTGCTGATCGACCTCTCCACCCTGGACGCTTTCTACCGGATCGGCTCGGTGCTCATTCTCGGCACGGTCTCCCTGGCCGTCGCCTATACCTACCATCGGCGGGCCAGCAGGACCGAGCAGGCAGGCGGAGGAAAGCCCGGGTGACTCTGGCCTCGATCGCGGTCCTCACGCCGGCCGGTCTGAGCCGCGCTACCTGGGAGGATCTTCTTCCCCTGTACCGCGAGCTCGCCGACCGGCCGGTCGACCGCTCCAACGTCGAGAGCTGGCTGGCCGACTGGTCACGGCTGGAGGAGGTGCTGACGGAGGCCGGGGCATTGGCCATGATCGCTTACACCTGCGATACCGCCGATCCCGCCAAGGAAACCGCTCACCTCAGGTTCTCGGCCGAGCTCTTCCCGCGGGTCGAAGAGCAGGACGTGCAGCTGGCCAACCGGCTGCTGGCGCTGGGATACACCCGGCCGGACCTGGCGGTGGTGATCGAACGGTTCCGCTCCGCGAGCGAGATCTTCCGGGAAGAAAATATCCCGCTGTCGCAGGAGGTGGAGGAGCACAGCGCCCGATACCAGAAGATCACCGGAGGGCTCACCGTCGAGTGGGATGGTGTCGAGAAGACCCTGCCAGAGCTGCAGCCCTACCTGCAGAGCCCGGACCGCGCGGTCCGGGAACGGGCCTTCCGGCTCAACTGCGCCGCCTATGCGGCCCGGCGGGACGAGCTGGCCGGGATCTTCGACGCGCTGTACGACCTGCGGGTGCAGATGGCCCGCAATGCCGGATTTCCGGATTACGAGGCCTACGCCTTCAAGGCCAAGGCGCGATTCGACTATACCCCCGCCGACTGCCGCCGATTCCACGCGGCGGTGGAAGAGGTGGTTGCGCCGGCGGCGGAGCGGATCATGGCGCGGCGCCGGGCGGCGCTGGGAGTGGACCGATTGCGCCCGTGGGATGTCGGCCCCGACCCCCGGGGCCGGCAGCCGCTCAAGCCATTCCGCGAGGTAAATGAGTTCATCACCACCTCGCGCCGGGTGTTCGGACGGGTTTCCCCCCGGTTCGGGTTCCAGTTCCAGACCATGATGGACGAGCAGCTGCTCGATCTGGGCAGCCGCAAGGGGAAGGCGCCGGGGGGTTACTGCGAGACGCTGCACTACCGCGGGCGCCCGTTCATCTTCATGAATGCAGTGGGGGTGCTGGATGATGTCTCGACCCTGCTGCACGAGGCCGGGCACAGCTTCCACGCCTTCGAGGCCCACGCCACCCCGCTCATCTGGCAGCGCCACCCCGGTCTGGAGATGTGCGAGCTCGCCTCGATGTCCATGGAGCTGCTCGCCTTTCCCTATCTGGATCAGGCGAACGGCGGATTCTTCCAGCCGGAGGAGTATGCCCGGGCGCGGGTGGAGCACCTGGAAGACGTGCTCGTGACCCTCTCCCACGTCGCCTCGGTCGACGCCTTCCAGAGCTGGATCTACACCAGCGGGGAGGGGCGCGACAGGGACGCCCGTGACGCCGCCTGGCTCAGGATCCGCGGCCGGTTCGAGCGGGGCATCGACTGGGAAGGGCTCGAGCGGGAGCGGATGACGCGGTGGTACCGGCAGCTGCACATCTTCCTGTACCCGTTCTACTACATCGAGTACGGCATCGCCCAGATCGGCGCCCTGCAAGTGTGGCGGAACAGCCTGCGGGACCAGCAGGAAGCGGTCGAGCGCTATCGCAAGGCGCTGGCGCTGGGCAACACCCGCTCGCTGCCGGAGCTGTATCGCGCCGCCGGCGTGGAGTTCACCTTCGACACCCGGGTCATCGGTGAGCTGGTGTCGCTGGTCGAGGAGGAGCTGGAGCGGTGGCGGGAAAAGAGCGGGGTCACGCCAGGGTAAGGGGTGAACGGTGAAGGGTAAACGGTCGCAGGCAGCCCCGTTCACCGTTTACCTTCACGTTTCGCCAAAGGCCTCCCTCATACCTCCCCCCGGTGCCCGGTTGCGTCCCGGGGCCTCAGGGGCAAGATTCCACCCCCTGTCCAACCCGGGTCTGGCCGAGCTGGTCACCCGGGTGCGTAGGCTTCCTCTGTCGGAGAGCGTGAATGGCGAAGGAAGAAGGCATCGAGATGGAGGGCGTGGTCACCGAGGTACTGCCCGACCGTAACTACCGGGTTCTGCTCGAGAACGGTCATTCCATCCTCGCCTACGCAGCCGGCAAGATGAGCAAGTTCAAGATCCGAGTGCTGGAAGGTGATCGGGTCACCGTGGTTCTCTCTCCCTACGATCTGACCCGCGGCCGGGTGATCTACCGGCACAAGTAGCGGGGCCTTGTAGCCGCCGCACAGCTGTAGCAACCGCAGGGCTGTACGCCTGCCTCGGACACGACGAAGGGCCGGGATTGCTCCCGGCCCTTCGTGCTTCCGCCCGTGCGCGCGGAGTGCGCCGCGGGGGTTACTTCACCTTGGTGACGTTCTCCGCCGCGGGTCCCTTCGCCCCATCGACGATGTCGAACTCGACGCGCTCACCCTCGGCCAGGCTGCGGAAGCCGTCGGCTTTGATGGCGGTGTGATGGACGAAGCAGTCCTTGGAGCCGTTTTCAGGGGTGATGAAGCCGTAACCCTTGGCATCATTGAACCACTTCACGGTGCCGGTGACGCGAGCCATACTGCAGTACTCCGTGCGGAGGGGAACATCGTCGGCGCCCGGCCTCTCCCGAGCGTCGACAGGGACATGGTCCGGGAAAGTTCCCGGTCCACGAAAAAAACCCGGACAAGGTGCCCGGGTCGCGCAGTATCCTAGAGGGAAGTCCTGCTCGATTGTTCACCCGGCCAAGCCTTCTGGCCTCAAAGCCGCAACAAAGATGTGACAAACGGCCAATTCGTCAAGAGGGGGCAACCCAGAGTTCCAAGTTCGGGGTTCCAAGTTCGCGGGTTCTGGCCTGCCCGAGGCGGCAGCGGACCCCCAAACCGGGCAGATGGCATCCCCGAACCTTGAACTCTGCACTCCGAACTGGTCAGGGCTTCCACCACCGCAGCGCGGCCTTGGTCCACTCCCCACTCTTCCGGCGTAGCCCCTTCCCAGTGGCCCGGTTGAGAGCCAGCAGGAACTCCGCGGCCGAGGGGTAGCGCTGGTCCACCTCGGCGTGGAGCGCCCGCTCCAGCACCTTCGCCAAATCCTCGCTGATGTCCGACCGACGGCTGCGCAGCTCCGGCCACTGATTGGTCGTCTGCCGGGTGAGGACCTGTTCCACCGTGGCGCCGGTGAAGGGCGGCTCGGCCAGCAGGGCGAAGTAGGCCACGGCGGCCAGACTGTACAGGTCCGAGCGCTGGTCGACCCGCTCCCCCAGAAGCTGCTCCGGGCTGGCGAACATCGGGGTTCCGCTCTGGCTGGTGGCCCCGCCGAAGCGGCCCGGGGCCCGCAGCGCGAGTGCCAGGCCGAAGTCGGTGATTCGCAGGCTGCCGTCCGCCTCGAGCAGCATGTTCTCGGGCTTGAGATCGCGGTGCACCAGCCCGCTGGCGTGGGCCTGCGCCAGGGCGCTGAGCGACTCGCGGAGCAGGCGCAGCACCTTGTCGAGCGGCAGCGGGCCTTCCTTGTCCACCAGCTGCGCCAGATTGGGGCCAAGCACCAGCTCCATGGTGTACCACAAGAGCCCTGACCGGCCGCCGATGTCGTAGACGTTCACCAGGTTCGGGTGATTGAGGCGGGCCGCCAGCTGCGCCTCGCGGCGGAAACGTTCGACCACCGCGGGGTCGGCAGTCAGGTGCGGGTGCAGCACTTTGAGGGCCACCTCACGCTCGAGGTGCAGATCGCGCACCCGGTACACCCGTCCGTACCCGCCGCTCCCCAGCAGCGAGAGCAGCTCGTAGTCGTCGCCCAGCGCGCGCCGGAACCGTTTCTCCCAGTGTCGCCCGTCGTCCGACTCACTGGGCAGGAGCCGCGGGCTCACCTGCACCACCGCGGGGCTTTCGAAGGTGCCGGCGTCGGACGCGAAATCCTCGAGCATCTCCGCCGCGGTGAGGTAGCGATCGTCAGGATCGGGGAGGAGCGAGCGCAGCAGGATCCGCTCGATGGCGCGCGGACAGTTGGGCCGGAGCGACGAAGGCGGCTTGAGCTGGGTGCTGTCGAGGGGAGGCTCCACCCCGGTGACCGCCGCGTACAGGATCGCTCCGGCGGTGTAGATGTCGCTGGTCGGGTCGCCCGGCGCGCCGCCTCGAACTTCGGGGGCCATGAAGGCCTGCGCGCCCGGGACCTCGGTGGGCGGGATGGCCGGAAGGGTCCAGTTGCAGAACCGGAGGTCGGTCACCGTGCCCCGGCCGGCGAGGTTCACCAGCAGCGAGGTAGGCGCAATCCGCCGGACCACGATGCCGTGGGAGTGAGCGTGCTCCAGCCCGCTCAGCACGTCCCGCGCGAGCACGTGCACCGCGGGGAAGGGACGCGGGCCCCGCTGCACCGCCTCCTGCAGGCTCTCCCCGTCAATCCAGTTCCCCACCCGGTAGGCCAGGTCGCCCACGATGCCCGCGTCGTACACGTGCCGGATGGCGGGATGGTCCAGTTGCGCGAGCGCCTCGGCCTCGCGCAGGAACCACGCGCGCGTCTGATCGTTGGGGTAGAGATTGACCCGCAGGGAAACGCGGCGGGAGAGCAGCTTGTCCTGGGCGGTGAACAGCACCCGCTCCCGGGAAGCGGCGACCATGGTCTCCAGCCGGAACCGGTGTCCCAGCGCCGCCTCGACCCGCTCGAAGATGGTGAGCGGTGGTGGAGTATTCATGCCGGGGGGCGTCAGCTGTCCGCCACCAGTGGGGTAGGCCGCGTACGGCGGCGTCGCTCGACCCGGCCGCCCAGTCCGCAGCGGGAGCGACTGCACCACCGCCGGTCCTGGTGGGGGGAATCGTCCACGACGAACAGCCCACACTCCGGGTTGGCGCACAGCCGCACGAAGGCGAGCGGGTTGGCGAGGGTCTCGGCTGCCGAGCGAGCGATGGCCTCCAGCGCCGAGGGCGGCCGCGCGGGGGCGAACCGGACCTGCCAGGCGCCGCCGACCCGGACCAGCTGCTCGCGTCCCTCCAGCACCGCCAGCCGGACGTTGATCGCCTCGATCGCCGACGAGGGGGGATTGCGGGACCCGTCGAGGGCCCGCGCCAGGGTGAGCAGCTGATCGCGGAAGCGGCAGGCGTCGTCGAACGCGGCCGCGTCCCGGGGCGGATCGAGCCGCACCGCCTTGGTCCAGCGGAGGTAGGCCGCCGGGTCGGGCAGCCCGTCCGGCCGGGCCAGGGCCGCGAGCGTATTGACGAACTCGAGCCAGAGGGCGTCTCCCAGGAGCAGGAATTCCTCGTCTGGCATGGCCTCAGGGCTCCTCGGCGGTTTCCACGGCGTTGCGCCCCCCGCGCTTGGCCCGATAGAGCGCCGCGTCCGCCGCGCCCAGCAACTGCTCCGGCCCCCGGCCGTGCCGCGGGGCCTCGGCGATGCCCATGCTCAGCGAGGGACTCCCGAACTCCGGATGGGAATGCTCCAGCTGGCCCACCGCGCGCTGGACCCGATCCACGAAATGGCGAGCCTCTTCTGCGGAGGTCATGGGCAGGATCACCAGGAACTCGTCGCCTCCCATGCGGCCCACCGCGTCCAGCGAGCGGCACTGCTGCCGGAGTATGCGGCTGATCTCCACCAGCAGACGGTCGCCCGTGGCATGCCCCTGGGTGTCGTTGACCAGCTTGAAGCGGTCCACGTCGATCATCACCACGGTGGTCCGGATCTGGTGCCGGTGGGTGCGCGACAACTCGGCCGCCAGGCGATCCTCCATCGCCCGCCGGTTGCTCAACCGGGTCAGCGGATCGGTCGAGGCGGCGCTCTGCAGCTGCTCCACCAGCACGGCGTTCTTGAGGGCGATGGCGGCGGCGAAGGCCAGGGTGCCGGCCAGCTCCGACTCGGCCGGGCCGAAATCCTGATCGTGGAGCCGAGGCCCCAGGGTGAGTACCGCCAGCCGCTCGGTGCCGGCGTCCAGCGAGACCACCAGCTGCGCCGTGGGCGGCAGGATCCGGGCGAGCAGTGCGTCCTGAGTGGTGGCCACCGGGCCGTCCGTCGGGAGGGCACGGTCCAGCTCGTCGCGGGAAACGGTGGACAACGACATCGATCCCTTGAGTGAGCGGACCACCTTCGGGAAGTAGAGGTCTCCCACCGGCCGGTACAGACAGGCCCACCAGCAGAAGAACACCTCGGCCATGAAGTCGAGCACGAGGTTCTCGGTCTCCTCGGTGGAGTGCACCGAGGAGAGGAGCCGGGCCACCTGCCGGAGTGCCCGGAGCTGGAAGACCGCGTCGTCCAGCTGGCCCTGTCGCTCGCGCAGCACCGCGTGCAGCTCGAGCATCACCGACAATCCGAGGGCGATCGGCGTGGCGTGTCCCCGCATCTCCGCGGCGACCGCGGGCTCCGCGTAGATCCCCACATCGGTCTGGCCGCTTCCCAGCCGCACCACTTCCACCGCTCCGGAGAGCCAATCCGGCGGCGGGAGGAGGGTCATGAGGGTGTTGGGGGAAGTGACTGAAAGCCAGATGCGGTCGCTGTTGAAGCGACGGGCGAGGGCCTCGCGACACCGCTCAAACAGCTCGGTGTCGGAGCGGGCGTGACGGCACGCCGTAGCAAAGGCGCTGGGGAGCGAGGCCAGGAGCGAGGTGGAGGAGTCCATCTCATTGAAGAATATAGTGATACACCCTGTCTCAAGCACCCTCCCCGGAAGGACGATACTCAACACAGACCCAGATACGTTGAAATCCGATGGAGCAGACGTGAATAGAGTGGCGCTGGTGCTCGCAGGCGTGGGGGGATTCCTGGCGGCCGCCCTGGTCGGTCTGGTGGCGGTGCTGACCGGCGAGGCTCACCGTTCGGGCATGGAGCTGGATTCGCTCCGGTCCCAGGTTGTCCTGCTCCAGACCGCGGTGACTGCGGCGCCCGGACATGACGGCCGGGGCCATGGCCGCCCCAATGTGCTCACCAGCTTCAATCCCGACATCAATCTGCCCCGTCTCGAGGAGAGCGCCTTCGTCGATCCGATGGCGAGCGTCATCGGCGACGTCCAACTCGGCCGCGAGGTCTACGTGGCCCCGTTCGCCTCGATCCGGGGCGATGAAGGCCAGCCGATCTCAGTGGGAGATGAGACCAACATTCAGGACGGGGTGGTCATTCACGCCCTCGAGACGTTCCAGGGCGGTGTTGCGGTCCCCAACCGCACGGTCGAGGTGGATGGCAAGCCATACGCGGTCTTCATCGGCCGCCGAGTCTCCCTGGCGCACCAGTCCCAGGTACACGGCCCCGCGAGGGTGGACGACGGGGTGTTCATCGGCATGCAGGCGCTGGTGTTCAAGGCTTCGGTGGGGCCCGGTTCGGTGCTGGAGCCGGGCGCGAAGGTGGTGGGTGTGAATGTGGCCGGGGGACGCTACGTCCCGGCCGGCATGGTGGTGACCGACCAGGCCACCGCGGACCGGCTTCCGGTGATCACGGCCGACTACCCCTTCCGCACTCTGAATGATGCGGTGGTGCACGTGAACACCAGCTTTGCCCGGGGATACGCCGGCGCGGCGGAGAGCGCGAAGGCCGCCGCCGTGGCGCTCACTCCTCCTCGCTGACGTCCGTCGCCAAGCGACTGGTCAGGTCCCGCAGCTCCACCAGCATGCCCGGCCGGGGGCCGGTGGGATGCCCCTCGTATGCGTGGACGACCTCGCCGAACCAGCGCACCACCGCGGGTGCCCCTCCGGGGGCATAGGAGGAGAGGTACTCGACGCCGAGTCGCCGCACATCGGTGACCAGGGCGCCGCACTCGTGGATCTCGTTCGCCGCCGAGACGTCCAGGGCGCGCTGGTCGGCCAGGGCCAGGTTGGCCAGGAAATCCAGCTTGCACGCCTCCCAGCCGCGTTCCCGGCCACGGGCATCGTATCTGGGCTCGAGCACCTGCCGCACCACCTCCATCACCTTGTCCCCGAACTTGCCGCCAACGCGATTCTCCAGCTCCCGCTGGCGGCTGGGCTCCACCTCGTTGAGCAGCGCCAGCAGCACGCCGGCCACGATGGTCAGCTCATCGCAGCCATAGCGGGCCAGGATCACGGCCACGTTCGCCGGCCGGGTGGGCCAGGTGGTGCTGCCGCCTCTGGCGGAGGGGGTCGCACCGTGTTTCGCCGCGAAGGCAAGCGCGTGCGAGATCCGGTCCGAGTAGCCGGGGTGGTGGGTGGTCATCGCTGGGTGCTGGCTCCTTGCCGAGGCTCGTCGGGGGCATTGGCCTGACCACACGCGCCGCCCCCGGGCGGCGCCTGACCTCCGCGCGGACCCGCGTCGTGCTCGCGAAGTGTCCTAGGGAATGCCCAGCATCTTATGCGTTTGCAGACTCAGCCGCCACTCCGGGTGCTCGAGACAATAACGCACCGCGAGCTCGGTATTGCGGGCCCGGTCGGGGCCGTCCATCGGCTGCAGGAAGAAATGGGCGAACCGGAGGCCGCGGAACCGCTCCGGCTCCGCGCCGGCCTGGGGGAAGACCAGCTTGAGTTCCTGCCCCGTGGTCTGCACCAGCGGCGCCTCCGCCTTGGGGCTCACGCAGATCCAGTCGAGACCGGGCGGTGCCGGGATGGTTCCGTTGGTCTCCACCGCCACCTCGAAGCCCTGCCGGTGGAGCGCGGCGATGGCGGGCGGGTCCAGCTGCAGGAGCGGCTCACCCCCGGTGCACACCACCAGTCGGCGCGCCTCCGGAGCGGCGACCCGAGGCCACGCCGCGGCTACCGCGTGGGCGAGCTGCTCCGCCGTGGCGAACTTCCCGCCGCCGGGACCGTCGGTCCCCACGAAATCGGTATCACAGAAGCGGCAGACCGCGTCCGCCCGATCCGGCTCCCGGCCAGACCAGAGGTTGCACCCGGCGAACCGGAGAAACACCGCGGGTCGCCCGGCGTTGGCGCCTTCGCCCTGAAGGGTGTAGAAGAGTTCCTTGACGGCGTAGGACATGGTGGAAAATAGGCGGGCGGGGCGGAAGGAGCGGGCGAGGCGGGCGGAGTTCGCCCAGTCGGATTCGCTGCCCGCCTCTTCCGCCTTGCCCGCCCCGCCCGCCTGTTAACCAGCGCTCACATACGGCGCCGGATCCGCCACCCCATTCTCCCGGAACCCCTTGAGCCGGAGCACGCAGGAATCGCACTGCCCGCAGGCGGCGCCGTCGGGGGCGGGGTCGTAGCAGCTCTTGGTGAGCGAGTAGTCCACCCCGAGCCCGAGCCCAGTGGCGATGATCTCGCGCTTACTGAGCAGGATCAACGGGGTGTGGATCCGAAGCCGGGTATGACCCTCGACACCGGCGCGGGTGGCCAGGTTGGCCATCCGTTCGAACGCGGCGATGTACTCCGGCCGGCAGTCCGGGTAGCCGCTGTAGTCGAGGGCGTTGACGCCGAGAAAGATGTCGCCGGCGCCGAGCACCTCTGCCCACGCAAGGGCGTAAGAGAGGAAGATGGTGTTGCGCGCAGGCACGTAGGTCACCGGGATGTCGCCGCCCATCTGCTCGGGCTGGCGGCCCTTGGGCACCGGGATGTCCGCGGTGAGGGCCGAGCCGCCGAAGGTACGGAGATCGATCGTGACGATCACATGGTCGGCGGCGCCGAGCTGTCGGGCCACATCACCGGCCGCCTCGAGCTCCACCGCGTGCCGCTGGCCGTAGCGGAAGGACAGGGCGTACGGCTGGAACCCGTCTCGCCGGGCAATCGCCAGGGTGGTCGCGGAGTCGAGACCGCCGGAGAGGAGGACTACGGCTTTTGGCACGGTCTACAAGATAGGCGGGCGTGGCGGGCAAGGCGGGCGCGGCGGGCCAGTGCCTGCATGGACTCGAACACCGCCCGCCTCTTCCGCCTTGCCCGCCTTACCGCCCAAGGACGTGTCTCAGCGCCGCCTCGAGGTCCGTGTGCCGGAACCCGTACCCAGTCTCCCGCAGCCGCCCCGGCACCACCCGCGCGCTCGACAGCAGGAGCTCGTCGGCCATCTGGCCTACCACCAGTCTGAGCGCGGCTGGCGGCACCGGGAACAGCGTTGGCCGGTGAAGCACCCGTCCCAGGGTCTCGGTGAATTCCGCGTTGGTGACTGCGGCCGGGGCCGTCAGGTTCACGGGGCCGCGCAACGATTCGGTCAGCAAGGCGTGATACAGCCCGCCGACCACGTCGTCGATCCCGATCCAGCTCATGTACTGTCGTCCGTTGCCCATGCGGCCGCCGAACCCGACGAGGAACGGTGGCATCATGGCAGGCAGGGCGCCGCCCGCCGGGGTGAGAATGATGCCGATCCGTGCCCGGACCACCCGGATGCCGGCCCGCTCCGCCGGTTCGCTCGCGGCCTCCCAGGCGTGCCCCACCTGCTCGACGAAAAAGGTCCCGGGACCGGTCCGGAGCCCCGACCGCTCGGTCAGCACCTCGTCTCCGCGGTCGCCGTATATCCCGATGGCCGAGGCAGAGACCAGCACCCGGGGCGGTCGTCGAAGCCGGCCGAGTGTCTCCGCCAGCAGCGTAGTGCCACGTGTCCGGCTCTCGAGAATCCGCCGCTTCTGTTCGTCGGTCCAGCGCGCCCCGGCAATCGATTCGCCGGCCAGGTGAACCACCGCGTCCACCCCTTCGAGCGCCCCCGGGTCCAGCCGTGCCGCCGCCGGATCCCAGAGAATGTCCTCGGGCCCGGGTCGGCTGCGGACCACCCGGCGGATCCGGTGTCCCGCGGCAGTCAGGAAGGGCAGGAGGGAGCGGGCGATGAGCCCGGTCGCACCGGTCACCGCGATGGTCCGGGGAGCCGGGGTTCCGTACCGGGCGAGAGTGGCCAGGTCGTCGGCCAGGGTACGATGTCGATAGCGAAAGGTCCGCCCCAGACGCCGGGCGACGGCGCCCGCCACAAGTTCACCTGCCGCCCCGAAGGGCAGCTCATAGACGATCCGGTCGAGCAGACGGCAACGGGCCGGCCCGAGCGGCTCGAACCGGTGGGTATGGACCCAGCTCGCGAACGGGCCCTCGACCTGCTGATCGACGAACTCGAGCCCGGGAGTGCCACCACCGTGTTGCGCCACCCACCGCTGGCGCAGCGGGCCGATCGGTACCTCCAGCACGAGCCGCCCGTTCTCCAGTCCGCCGGTGCGCTCGAGCACCCGGATGTCGTCCCAGGGCGGAACCATGCGCTCGACCGCGCCCGGGCGGGCGTGCCAGGCATAGACCGCCCCGGCCGATGCTGGAAGCTCCGTGCTCTGCTCGAAGGTCCTGGACATGACCCGCTCCCCGGTCGGCGGCCGATGCTCGGCCTAGATTATAGGCCCCGGTCTCTCCTGTTGCTCGGCCTGTCGAGGAGAGGTCCGAGTTCCGC
>JBGQJV010000086.1:0-16963 GCA_041499215.1 Gemmatimonadota bacterium
CCCAGACGGTCGTACAGCCGCAGGTCCTCCTCGCCCAGGTCGGCGGGCTGGTCGAGAAAGCAGAGGTCGGGCCCCTTCACGTTGAAGCACACCGCCGCCACGCTGCCTTTGTGGCGCGGAAACTTCTGGAAAATCGTGCTGAGGAGAAACTCCACCGCGCTGGTCTTGGTCGCCAGGCCGGATACGCCGGTGATGTTCAGGTGGGCGGCCTCGGGCCCGAGCAGGAAGTCGGCATCGAGGTAGATCGGCGCCTCCATCCCCGCCGTGGCGTAGACTCCGAGCGGAACGCCGGTGGGGGTCGCGCCGGTGGTGAAGGCGTCCATGCGGAGCGCGGCGACCACGTCCTCGTCCCCTGCGAGGCGAACCTCGCCGAGGGGCACCGGCTGCAGCGGCTCCTCGGGGATCTGCCGGAGCACGGCGGCGAGGTACAACCGGATCTCGGCTCGTTCGGTGGGAGCCTGCCCCGCGAGGGCGGGATCCCCATCGGCGCCGATGACGTCGTGCATCGGCGTCAGCAGGTCGGAATAGGCAAACCCATCGGTGACGATCCCGAGCACCGTGCGACCCGGCGCATCGACCCGGACGATGGCCCCGATGCCGACGGCCGAATTCCGCGCGGTCCAGAAATAGAATTGATGCGGGGTGGAGGGCTTGAGCTCGGTCGCGACGACGCGACCGACGGGCGCGGGGGAGGGCATGGTTGAAGTTAATCGTTCCGCGTTCTGCGTTCCGGGTTCCGCGTTCTTCAGGGCAGGATCCGCGATCTGAAACTCGGAACGGGGAACGCGGAACGCGGAACTAGTTCGCCGAGCTGGCCCTGAGATACTGCTCGACCGCCCGTATCCCGTAGAGCAGCCGGTCCCAGCGGGGGTCGGGCGTGCTCACCGGCGCGCGCTCGGCCAGGAGCCAGCGGGAAAGACGATCCGCCTGGTCGAGGGTTTCCGGGACCGGCGCTGCCTCGACCCGGATGAGTCCATGCAGCAGGTCCTTCCCTTCCCAGGGCCACAGGCGCAGGGCCCAGGAATAGACCGGGGCCACCTCCCGCCCGGCAGGCGCGAAGACGGGTGAGCGGTGACCGGCGGGAATCCGGAGGTACTGCTCCAGCTCCTGGTCGGCGAAAGGGAGCGTCGCGTGGCTCTTGCTGACGCCGATCATGCGGGGGTCCGCCGCCCATTGCGGGCTCTCCGCCAGCGAGCCGTCCACGATCAGCCAGTCGGCACTCGTGGCGCGGTACCCCAGGCCCACCTCCAGCTCCAGCCGGCCGCGGGCCCGGTCGATTTCGCGCCGCGCCAGCTGGAAGTCGTGTACCGGATGCACAGGGACATCATCGGGAAGCGGAATGGCGGCGTGGTGTTCGGGGATCTCGCCCAGCTCTTCGAGCACGACGGGCCGGGCGAGGATCAGGCGGCGGCGGGCTACCCGGGCCACATGCAGCTGACGGTCGCGTCGCTCCATG
Source organism: Gemmatimonadota bacterium (assembly GCA_041499215.1). Taxonomy (GTDB): domain Bacteria; phylum Gemmatimonadota; class Gemmatimonadetes; order Gemmatimonadales; family GWC2-71-9; genus JADJOM01. The sequence goes on from JBGQJV010000086.1 coordinate 1,457, forward strand.
ACGGCGGCGCCGATCTCCGCCACGACCAGCGGGCTGGCGCCGGCGTACGCCATCACCTCATAACGCTGGGTGCCGTCGAGAAACGCCACCGCGCCGGGCCAGGCCTCGGCCTGCCCCACGGCCCGGCCGCTGACGGGTCCCGCTTCGATCCGGCTCGCCAGCTGGATGGTGGCTTCCTCCGCCCGCCCTTCGCTGGCAGCCGGAATCCAGGTCGCGGGAGTGAACCCACGCGCCACGACCACCCGGCGAAGCCGGGTCCAGGAGGGCGAGGGGGCGCGGGTGAGCACGGGGGCCGGGGGTGAGGAGTGAGGTGTGAGGAGTGAGGTGTCGGGTCTCAGGTGTCAGGTGTCAGGGCGCCGGGCAGGCCAGTCAGCTCCCCCCACCCGGCACCTGACACCCGGCACCCTACGACGACACCCCGGTCGCCTGACGGCCGGTGGCCGCGGCCTTCTCACTCTTTCCCAGCTTGTCGATGAGCCCGAGAATCCGGTCCAGGGCGGTCTCCAGGTCCTTGTCGCTCGCGGCGTAGCTCATACGCACCCAGCGATCGTCGCCGAAGGCGGCGCCGGGCACCAGGGCAACGCCGGCCGTCATCGCCGCTTCGCAGAAGGCGGTACCGGTGTGGTCGTGGTTCGGCGTGACGCCATCGACCCGGAAGAAGAAGTAGAAGGCGCCGGTGGGCTCCACGAACTCGACTCCCGGCGCCGAGGTGCGGAACCGCTCCACCACCCGGTCACGCCGGCGGCGGAACGCCGCCACCATCTTCACCACGTCCTGCTCCACCCGTTCGTCGGTGAAGGCGGTGACCGCCGCCCACTGCGCCGGATGGTTGGCCCCGGTGGTGGTGTGCGACTGCAGCGCGGCCATCGCCTTGGCAATGGGCATGGGAGCGTACGCGGCGCCGATGCGCCAGCCAGTCATCGCGTAGGCCTTGGAGGCGCCGTAGATCAGCACCAGCCGTTCCAGGTATTCGTCCGGCAGATCGAGGAATGAGGGCGCCGGCTGAGCGCCGTTGCCATAGTAGATCCGGCGGTAGATCTCATCGGCGATGATCCACACCTGATTCGCCCGGGCCCACTCGGCGATCGCCTTGATCTCGGTGGCCGAATAGGTGGCACCGGTCGGGTTGCAGGGCGAGCAGAGAATCAGGCCCCGCACCAGTTTGTCAGCCCGCCTTTCCAGGTCCTTGACGCTCACCTTGAGGCCCCACTCGGGGTCGCCCGGCACCAGGACCGGCTCCGCCCGGCAGAGCGAGACGATCTGGGGGTAGGACACCCAGGCGGGCGACGGGATCAGCACCTTGTCCTTGGGCCCGAAGAGGCTGAAGCAGGCGTTGAAGATCGACTGCTTGGAGCCCGAGCTCACCACGATCTGGTCCGGGTTGATGGCCCGGCCTCCCGACATCAGCGACAAGTTGCGCGCGATCGCGGCACGCAGCTCGGGGATGCCGGCATTGGCCGGATAATGTGTCATCCCCTTCTCGATCGCCTGTATTCCGGCCTCGGCAATGGGCCGAGGGGTGTCGAAATCCGGCTCCCCGAGGCTCAGGTCGACCACATCCTCGCCCGCTGCCCGGCGGCGCTTGGTTTCGGCGCTGATGGCGACCGTTTCGGAGGGCTTGAGATAGGCGAGATTGAGGGAAAGACTGTCGGACATGGCAGGCCTGCTCGGTGGAGGGTCGGGAGCTCTGGCCCGAACAACCGGAGGGCCCGCAAAGCTGTGCGGGCCCACGGCGGAGACCATCAGCTGACAACCTGCGGCGGACAGGGAAAAGTCCCCCCCTCGACAGTGGAAGTCAACTGGCCATTCATGGTGCCCGCCGTTAGCTTCGTGGTCCTTGCACTTGGCTGTTTGACAACCGAGGACGGCGATGTCGGGATTGACCGATCTGCATCTGGCCCCCGTGGTTGCGGCGGCCCTCGAGGCTTACGGGTACACCGCCCAGGATCCGGCGGTGCGGGATCAGGTGCCCACCGCCGCACGGGGCAACAACCTCGCGCTGGCGTGGCCACCCGCGGCGCGTTACGCCGCCCCGGCACTCGCGGGCGTGGTCAGTGCCCAGCTGAGCGGATCGGGCCGGACCCTGTTGCTTGCCCCGCCGCACGCCCTGCAGGAATGGGCCGACGTCCTCCTCCCCCTTGCCCGCGCCGCCGGCCTTCCCGCCTTGGTGGCGGAGACACCCGCCCGCGCCACCCGCCGGCTGCGCGAATCGCAGCTCCGCCTGCTGCTGACCTCCCCGGCCACCGCCCTGTCCCTGCTGGAGCGCTCTGCCCTCAAGGCCGACCAGCTTGGCCACGTGATTCTCGCCTGGCCGGAGTGGTTCGAAGCCGAAGACGCCCTCTCGGCCCTGATGCAGGATCTTCCGGCAGAGGCACAACGGATCGTGATCCTGGCCGAACCGGCGCCGGGGCACCCGTTGCTGGAACGGTACGCCCGCCGCTGTCACCAGTCCGGTCCCTTGCTGCCCGGCGCCGACGGGGTGCCGATGGACCGGCCTCCGGTGCGGGTTGTCACGACCGGGTGGGACCAGCGCGCCGGAGCGCTTGCGGGGCTGCTCGAAACCGAGGACCCCGCCTCGGTCGCCGTCTGGTGTATCGACGAGCCGAGCGCGGCGGCGGCGCGCCTCGCGCTGCCGGTGGCCGACGACTCGATCCGGGTGGGCACCGGTGACGCCGCCAAGGCCGCGCTGGTGGTGGCCTGGGACCTCCCGACTCCCGCCCGGCTCAATCAACTGCGCCCGCTGGGCGACCTGGTGCTGCTGGCGCCGGCTCACGCCGGGGCGTACCTCCGCCAGGCGACGTCTCGCCAGGCACTGGTGCGGGTGCCGGGAATGATGGAGACGGTGCGGCACGAAGCAGCCCGGCGACGGGCCGTGCTTGCCGCCCTGCTGGAGAAGGGCGAGCTCGACGGCGAGGCGCTGGCGCTGGCGCCGCTGTTCGAGCGATATGACCCGAGCCAGGTGGCCGCAGCGCTCTACCGGTTGTGGCGGAGCACAGGTGCGGAGCCACCCGCCGCTCCGTCCGAATCGCCGGTGACCGGCCAGGCGAGCAAGGTGTGGGTCAGCGCCGGCAAGAAAGACGGCACCACGGCGGCGGACCTGGTGGCGGTGCTCAATCGCGAGATCGGCATGCCGGCGGGCAAGATCGGCCGCATCGAGATCCGCGAGCTGTTTTCGCTGGTCGAGGTGCCGGCGGGCGAGGCGGAGACCATCGCGCGGCAGCTGTCCGGAAAGACCGTGCGCCGTCGGACGGTGACGGCGAAGGTGGATCGGGGGGCCACCCGGGATCGGCCCGCGGCCAAGCGTTGAGAGGTGAACTGTGAAGGTGAGCGGTGAACAGTTTCTGCACCGTTCGCCGTTTACCGTTCACCTTTCACCCTTTCGGTTGACCAGATCCTTGAGGTTCCTGGCCGCCTTGAAGACCGGGGCGATCGAGGCCTTGATCGTCATCGCTCGACCGGTGCGGGGATTGCGCGCGGTGCGCGCCTTGCGACGCCGGGGCTCGAAGCTGCCGAAGCCCGACAGCTGGACCTTGCGCCCGCGGCGCAGTTCCGCGGCGATGAGGCCGTCAGCGCCGAACAGGGTGTCGAGCAGGCGGGCGACTTCGGCCTTGGGGCGGCCGAGCTTCGCGGCGACGGCGGTCACCATCTGCTGCTTGGTCACGCCGGGCTCCGGGGATCCGAGGGGTGGTGTTCGGGGGCGCGGAATATGGCGACCCGTTCGGACCGGCCGCAAGCGGCGTGAGATGATCGCTTGACCGCGTCCCCCGGCCGCCGTATCGTGAGCGACTCTCGTCCCTTCCATATGAGGTGCGGATGTACCACGGGTCGCGACCCGGGTGGATCGAGGTCATTGCCGGCGTGATGTTCAGCGGCAAGAGCGAGGAGCTCATCCGCCGCGTCCGGCGGGCCATCATCGCCCGGCGCAAGGTGCAGGTCTTCAAGTCTCACCTCGACTCCCGCTACACCGGTCTGCTCAGTGTCTCCACCCACGACGGCCGCGAGATCGAGGCGACCCCGGTCGACTCGGCTGCCGAGATCTTCCGCCTGGTCAAGCCCGACACCGAGCTGGTCGCGATCGACGAGGCGCAGTTCCTCGATGATGAGCTGGTGACGGTGGCCTCGGCCCTGGCCGCCCGCGGCGTGCGGGTGGTGCTTGCCGGTACCGACACCGACTTCCGGGGCGAACCGTTCGGGCCGATGGGCCGGCTGCTGGCCATCGCGGAGTCGGTGGACAAGCTGCAGGCGATCTGCGTCATCTGCGGCGACCTCGCCACCCGGAACCAGCGGCTGGTGGACGGCAAGCCGGCGCGCTATGACTCTCCCACGATCCTGATTGGCGGCCGCGAGAGCTACGAGGCCCGCTGCCGGCACTGCCACCGGGTGCCGCGGAAGGACGAGGATCAGACGGCGCTGCTGTAGGCGCGGGTAGGCGCGCACAGCTGTGCGCGCCTACAGCGCGCCTACGCGGGCGCCGTCTGATAACCCACCATGTTGTCCGTCGCCCTCACCGGCAATGTCGCTGCGGGGAAGACCCGCGTCGCCGAGCTGTTCCGCCGGTGGGGAGCAACCCTCATTGACGCCGATCAGCTGGTGCGCGAGATCCAGACGGCCGGGACTCCCGAGTTCGCCGCGATCGTCGCCCGCTTCGGTCCCGAGGTGGTTGCCCCCGACGGCAACCTGGACCGCGCCGCCCTGCGCGCCCGGGTGTTCGCCGATTCCGCCGCCCGGCTGGCGCTGGAGGCCATCGTGCACCCCGCCGTGAACCGTCGGCGCGAGCAGCTGCTGGCTGAGGCGCGCCGGCGAGGGGATCGGATCGTGGTGAGCGACATCCCCCTCCTGTTCGAATCACTCGACCCCGCGAAGTTCGACGCCGTGGTCCTGGTAGACGCTCCCGAGGACGTCCGGCTGGCACGGCTGCTAAGCGATCGCGGCCTCTCACCGGAGGAGGCCCGCCGGATGATGGCGGCCCAGTGGCCGGCGGAGCGAAAGCGGGCCTGGCGCGACCCGGCGGGTCGCGGGCCCCGGGTCATCGAGAACGAGAGCGACCTCGCCACACTGGAACGCCGGGCGCGTGCAGTGTGGGATGCGCTGGTGGGTTGAGGCGCCAGCCGCAAGGCGTCAGGTATCGGGCGCAGCGCAGGCGCCGTCACCAAACCTGGCTCCTCACCTGACGCCCGACGTCTGATCCCTGACGCCTCTTGCTGTTAGCCCACGCCTCGTCTAGACTTGCGGCACGCAACCCGCCGGAGAAATTCGTGGCCAACATCCCCGCCGATCTGCTGTACACCCCCGAGCACGAGTACGTCCGCAAGACCACCGATCCGGCGGTGGTCGAAGTCGGAATTACCGACTACGCGCAGGGCGAGCTGGGCGACATCGTTTTCGTCGAACTGCCCAAGCCAGGCGCCAAGTTCGCCCGAATGGCGGTGTTCGGCACGGTGGAAGCCGTGAAGGCAGTCTCCGAGCTGTTCTGCCCGGTCGCGGGAGAGGTGGTCGCGTCCAATCCGGCTCTGGAAGGGGACCCGGGCACCATCAATCGAGATGCCTATGGCACCGGGTGGATGATTCGTCTGCGGCTCTCGAACCCCGCCGAGCTGTCCGAACTGCTCACCGCCGCGGCGTATGAGGCCAAGATCGGCGGATGAGCTCCAATCCGTGTGCCTCTTCCATTCAGTCCGAACGCCCCGCTGCCGTTCCGCGGGGCGTTTGTGTGTCCGCGGGTATCGCCCTCGTCGCTTCGGTCGCCTGACACCTAACCACCTGACACCCAGCACCACTCCCGCCCCGCCATGACCGACATCACCACCCCGGCGCAGTCCGACGCCCCGTACACTCTGCTCCGCACCGAGCGTTTCGTCTCCCGGCACATCGGGCCCCGACGAACCGAGGTGCAGGGCATGCTCGACGTCCTGGGATACGACTCGCTGGAGCACTTCATCGATGTCGTGGTTCCGGAGGACATCCGCCTGCGTCGACCGCTGGACCTGCCGCCCAACCGGTCGGAGCGCGAGGTGCTGCAGGCGCTGCGCGGCATCTCCAGCCAGAACCGGCTGGCCCGTTCCTATATCGGCATGGGCTATTACGGAACATTCACCCCGCAGGTGATCCAGCGGAATATCCTGGAGAACCCCGGCTGGTACACGGCCTACACGCCGTACCAGGCGGAGATCGCCCAGGGCCGGCTGGAGGCGCTGCTCAACTTCCAGACGATGGTGGCGGACCTGACCGGACTCCCCATCGCCAACGCATCGCTGCTGGATGAGTCGACGGCCGCGGCCGAGGCGATGAACCTGTCGCTGGCGGTGAAGCGTCCCCCGGGCAGGCCGGCCTACCTGGTAGATGCGGGATGTCACCCCCAGACGATCGCGGTGATCCGGACCCGGGCCGGGGCCCGGGGGGTGGAGGTGCGGGTCGGACCGGCGGACGGCTTCGAGTTCGATGCGGGCGTGGTCGGCTGCCTGGTGCAGTACCCGGCGACTGACGGCGGGGTGCGGGACTTCGGAAGCGTGTGCCAGCGGGCCCACGCCGCGGGCGCCCTGGTGACGGTCGCGACCGACCTGCTGGCGCTGACGCTGCTCCGGCCGCCGGGCGAGTGGGGAGCGGACATCGCGGTGGGAAACTCGCAGCGGTTCGGCGTGCCGATGGGGTACGGCGGGCCGCACGCGGCGTTCTTCGCCACCCGGGACGAATACAAGCGCCACATGCCGGGCCGGATCATCGGGGTGTCGAAGGACACCAGTGGCCGGCTCGCGCTCCGCATGGCGCTGCAGACCAGAGAGCAGCACATCCGGCGCGACAAGGCCACCAGCAACGTCTGCACCGCGCAGGTGCTGCTGGCGGTGATGGCGAGCATGTACGCCGTCTACCACGGCCCCGACGGACTCAAGCGGATCGCCGAGCGGGTGCATACCCAGGCGACGATGCTGGCGTCGGCGCTGCGTCGCCTCCGGTATCACATCGTGCACCCGCACTTCTTCGATACCATCTGCGTCGAGGTCCGGCCGGCCAACGTGCCCAGGATTCTCGACGCGGCCCGGGCGCGCCGGATCAACGTGCGGGTGCTCGACAGCCATCACCTCTCGGTGGCGCTGGACGAGACCGTTTCGGTGGCGGACCTGTCGGACCTGATCTCGATCTTTTCGCTCGACGTGGCCCTGCCCCACATGCTCGGCGACAGTGGCACCCACACCGAGCCGGCAATCCCCGAGCAGCTGCGGCGGACCTCGCCGTTCCTCACCCATCCGGTCTTCCACCGGTGTCACAGCGAGACCGAGATGCTGCGCTATATCAAGCGGCTCGAGGTCAAGGATCTCTCGCTCACCGCGGCGATGATCCCGCTGGGCTCCTGCACCATGAAGCTCAACGCGACCACCGAGATGATGCCGGTGAGCTGGCGGGAGTTCAACCGGATCCACCCGTTCGCGCCGCGGGCGCAGACCCAGGGATACCAGCTGCTGTTCGAGCAGCTGGAGTCGTGGCTGTGCGAGATCACCGGTTTCGCCGGGGTGTCCCTGCAGCCCAACGCCGGGTCGCAGGGGGAGTATGCTGGGCTGCTGGTGATCCGGGCCTGGCACAAGGCCCGGGGCGAGGGCCACCGCACCACCTGCCTCATTCCGATGTCGGCCCACGGCACCAACCCGGCGAGCGCGGTGATGGCCGGGCTCACCGTGGTGCCGGTCGCCTCCGATGCCCAGGGCAACGTGGACCTGGCGGACCTGCGGGCCAAGGCGGCGCAGCACAGCGGCACCCTGGCCTGTCTGATGGTGACCTATCCCTCGACCCACGGGGTCTTCGAGCCATCCATCCGCGAGATCTGCCGGATCGTGCACGATCAGGGCGGTCAGGTGTACATGGACGGCGCCAACATGAACGCGCAGGTCGGTCTCTGCCGGCCGGGCGACTTTGGCGCCGACGTGTGCCACCTCAACCTGCACAAGACCTTCTGCATCCCCCATGGCGGCGGCGGGCCGGGCATGGGGCCGATCGCAGTGGCGCCGCATCTGCTGCCCTTCCTCCCCGACCACCCGGTGGTCCCGCAGGGCCGGCCGCAGAGCTGCGGCACCGTCTCTTCGGCGCCCTGGGGCAGCGCCGCGATCCTGCCGATCTCCTACGCCTACATCGCGCTGATGGGAACCGACGGCCTGGCCGAGGCCTCCAAGGTGGCGATCCTCAACGCCAACTACATCGCCCACCGGCTCAAGCAGCACTTTCCGGTGCTGTACACCGGCGCCCGGGGACTGGTGGCGCACGAGTGCATCCTCGACATGCGGCCCTTCAAGCAGTCGGCCGGCATCGAGGTGGAGGACATCGCCAAGCGGATCATCGACTATGGCTTCCATCCGCCGACCGTGTCGTTCCCGGTGCCCGGGACGCTGATGATCGAGCCGACCGAGAGCGAACCCAAGGCGGAGCTGGATCGCTTCATCGACGCGATGATCTCCATCCGCGAGGAGATCCGCGAGATCGAGGAGGGCCGGGCACCCCGGGAGAACAATCTCCTCACCAATGCGCCGCACACGCTGGTGCAGGTCATCGGGGATGACTGGAACCGGCCCTACTCGCGTGAGCGCGCCGCCTTCCCCGCCCCGGGGCTCCGGGAGCACAAGACCTGGCCGACCGTCGGCCGGGTGGACGGCGCCTTCGGCGACCGGAACCTGGTGTGCACCTGCCCGGCCGTTGCTGAGTACGGGTCGTGACGAAAGTTCCGAGTTCCGAGTTCGAAGTTCCAAGTGTGGCGCCGCACAGCAGTGCAGCGCTACTTGGAACTCTGAACTTGGAACTCGGAACGCGCCGGTGGACTGCGCTCAGGAGTGCAGAGGGACTTGCCGGCGCGGTCAACATGGCGCTCGACCAGGTCCTACTCGATCTGGCCGAGCACACCGGTGACGGCTTCCTGCGGCTGTACCGATGGGCCCCCTTCTGTCTCTCCTTCGGACGGCACGAGCCGGCACTCCGGCGATACGACCAGGCAGCCATCCTCCGGCGCGGCCTGGACGCGGTCCGTCGGCCCACCGGCGGTCGCGCCGTCTGGCATGCCCGTGAGCTCACCTACGCGGTTGCCGCGCCGGTCTCATGGTTCGGGAGCCTGCCCGAGAGCTATCAGACCATCCACATGGTGCTGGCCGAGGCGAGCGGGCGCCTTGGCGCTCGAGTCGAGCTGGCGCGGCCGGCTCCGATCGCGGCACTCGGAAGCGGCGCCTGCTTCGCCAGCGCGGCGGGCGGCGAGGTGAAGTCGCTCGGGCGGAAGCTGGTCGGCAGCGCGCAGGTTCGGCAGGGTTCCGCCTTCCTGCAGCACGGCAGCCTGCTGCTGGAGGATGACCAGGCGGTGGTGGCCGCGGTCACCCGTGGCACCGCGCCTTCGGGCGCCGAAATTACCCTCTGCGAGGCCGCCGGCCGACGGATCGGATTCGACGAGGCAGCGGAAGCCGTCGCCGAGGCCTTCCTGGGCCTCGGAGGCAGTTGGCGGCCGGTCGCTCCCGAGGAGCTGATGCCGCACGCGGCAGCGCACCTGGCCCGGTTCGCGGATCCCGCCTGGACCTGGCGCCGGTAGTAGGGCCAAGGAAATCGGGAGCGCCAAGGCATGCCTTGGCGCTACCGCTGGTTGCCCCGATCCACCACCACTACAATTGATGCGATGACCCTCCATCGCCCGCTGCTTGCGGTGTCGCTCTCGCTCTGCCTTGGCTTGCCGCCTCTCGTCGCAGCGGCCCAGGCCGGCACGGACGAAGGGACGCTCGCGATAGCGTCCGCCCGCGACCCGTCCTCTCCCGTGCCGACCCTCTGGCGGGGGGACAATGCCAACCGCGAAGTCTCCGATCTGCTTTTTCTGCGGCTGGCCGACCTGGGGCCCGAGTTCGGCACCTCAGGCGACCGGGGCTTCCTGCCCCGGCTGGCCCGGAAATGGGAGCGCCGCGACGGAGTGACCCTGGTGTTCGACCTCGACCCCAGGGCCCGGTGGCAGGACGGCACTCCGGTCACCGCGGCCGACGTGATCTTCGGCTTCGAGCGGGCGCGGAATCCGAAGCTGAGTGCGCAGGTCTCCACCCTGCTCCGGCGGGTGCAGAGCATGACGGCGGAGGGCGATCACCGGGTGGTGGTGCGGTTCACCGAGCCGTATGGCGAACAGTTGTACGACGCCACTTACCACTCCCCGCCGCTACCCGCGCACCTGCTGGCGGGAATCCCGGCGGAATCGCTTGCCACCTCCCCGTTCGTCGGGCAGCCGGTCGGTAACGGTCCCTATCGCTGGGTGCGCCGCACCCCCGGGCAGCTGGTGGAGCTGGCTGCGGACACCGGCTTCTTTCTCGGCCGCCCCCACATCCGCCGGGTGCTGTTTCTGGTCACCTCGGATGCCGAGGCGCGGGCCAACCTGCTGCTCTCGGGATCGGCCGACGCGGTCGACAACATCTATTCCTTCACCAACCCGGCGCGGCTGGAACGGCTGCCGGCGTTTCATTACTACCCGGCCCCGGGGTTGGGCCTCATCTACATCAGCCTCAACCTGCGGGATCCGGCCGACACCAGTCGGCCCCATCCCATCCTTTCGGATCCGGTGGTGCGCCAGGCGCTGGTCCTGGCCGCCAACCGTGAGCTGATCGGCAAGGCTACCTACGGTCCGTTCACCACCACTCCGGCGGCGCCGGTGTCGGCGATCCTGGGTCGCTCGCTGGATGCGCCGCCCGCACCCGCGTACGACACCCTCGCCGCCCTGAGGCTGCTCAAGTCTCGCGGCTGGACCGATCACGACGGGGACGGCATACTGGACAAGGACGGGCGCCCCCTCAGCCTGTCGCTGCTGGTCCCGGCCAACGTCGCCTCGCGTCAGGTGATGGCCACCCGGCTGCAGGAGGGCTACCGCACCCTCGGCATCGAGCTCAAGATCGACCTGAACGACCCGGGAGTCTTCACCGAGCGGCATTTCGCCGGCCGGTTCGACATGGACTTCTACGGCGTGGTCCAGGATCCCTCCCCCGGCGGTCTGGTGCAGAGCTGGACCTGCGCTGGAATCGGCGGCTCGAACGTGATCCACTACTGCAACCCCACCGTCGACTCCCTCATCGGCCGCGCGATCGTGGCGCAGAAGAACGGCCCGGCGCTGTGGCGCGACGCGGTGCGCCGGATCGCCAACGACTACCCGGCGATCTTCATCGCCTCCCCGGTTTCCACCGTGGCGGTGCATCGCCGCTTCCAGAATGTGACCGTTCGGCCGGCCTCGCCGTGGGCCTGGGTGTGGCAATGGACGGTCAGTGGTGAGAGGTGAGATGTAAGACGTAAGACGTGAGACGTGAGAGGTGCAAGGTAAACCGCGGAGAGGTGAGCATGGGGCCGGCGACATATTCCACTCCCTCCTCCCACTCACGTCTCACGTTTCACGTCTCTCTCCTCACGTCTCACGTCTCACGTCTCACGTCTGTTAGATCATGACCTGGCTTCTCCGCCGCGTCGCGTCCGCCGTGGTGACGTTTCTGCTGGCCACCACGCTGGTCTTCTTCCTCATGCGCATCACCCCGGGCGACCCGCTGGCCCGGCTGTCGGAGGACCGCCCCATGCCGCCGGAGGCGATCGCCGACCTGCGGGCGCGGTACGACCTCAACTCACCGCTGACTTCCCAGTTCACCCATTTCCTCGGCGGGATCCTCGGCGGTAATCTCGGTGCCTCCATTGCCCAGGGTGGCCGCTCGGTGAACTCCCTGATCGCCGAGCGGCTGCCGGCGACCCTGCTGCTGGGGGGCACCGCGCTGCTGCTCAATTTCACCTTCGGCATCTGGCTCGGTGTGTGGCAGGCGCGCCACCGCGGCAGCCGCGCGGATCACTGGCTCTCGGTCCTGAGCCTGGCGGTGTACGCCACGCCGTCGTTCTGGCTCGGGCTGGTGCTCACCTGGCTGCTCGGCGTGGAGCTGCGTCTCCTCCCCACCGGGTTCATGCATGACCCGCTGCTGCCCGCCACCGCGAACGCCTGGGTGCGCTTCACCGACCTGCTCCGCCACCTGCTGCTTCCGGCCATCACGCTTTCGCTCGCCACGATCGGGGCCACCGCGCGATACCAGCGCGCCGCGATGATCGACGCCCTCGAGCTCGGCTGCGTGCGTACCGCCCGTACCAAAGGCCTGTCGGAGCGGGCGGTGATCTGGCGTCACGCCTGGCGCAACGCCCTGGGGCCGATGCTGGCGTTGTTCGGCCTGTGGCTCCCGCTCCTGGTGGCGGGCTCGGTGTTCGTGGAGGCGATCTTCTCCTGGCCCGGTCTCGGTACCCTCGCGTGGGAGGCGATCGGCACCCGGGACTACCCGGTGATCATGGGTGCCGCGATCCTGGTATCGGCGCTGGTCGTGGCCGGAAGTCTCATCGCCGATCTGCTGCACCGCCTGCTCGACCCGAGGCTCGGCGCCTAAATGAATCTGGTCTGGGGGACGTGGCGGGTGGTCTGGCGCGACCGGGGAGGCCGCGCGGGAGCGCTGATTCTTGCCACGCTGATTGTGATCGCGAGCATCGCGCCGTCCTTTCTCCCCAACCCGCGGGCCATGCCCGATCTCGGCCGGGCCTCCCTCCAGCCACCCGGTCCGGGACACTGGCTCGGCACCGACCGCGACAATCGCGATGTGCTCTCGCGGGTGGTGCACGGCGCGCGGGTCTCGCTGGCGGTTGCGGCAGGTGCCGTCGCCCTCTCGGTGACGGTGGGTGCGCTGATCGGGATGCTGGCCGGCTACGCCGGCGGCTGGGTGGACACCCTGCTGATGCGCCTGGTTGATTCGGCGATGGCGGTACCCCGGCTCTTCCTGCTCCTCATCATGGTTGCAATCATGGAACGGATCCCGCTACCGGTCCTGATCGTGGTGCTGGGCGTGACCGGCTGGTTCGGCACCAGCCGGCTGGTGCGGGCGGAGGTGCAGCGGCTCCGTACCCTCGATTTCGTGCGGGCGGCCGAAGCGCTGGGGGCAAACCGTCGGCGGATCGCGCTCCGGCATCTGCTCCCGAACGTGGTGGGTCCGCTCGCCGCCGCCACCACGCTGGCGGTGGGCGACGTGATCCTGCTGGAGGCGGGGCTTTCGTTTCTCGGTCTGGGAGTGCAGCCACCCACTCCCTCGTGGGGTGGCATGATTCTCGAGGCGCAGCCTTACCTGGCAACCGCGCCCTGGACCAGCCTGGCTCCGGGCATCGCCGTCGTGCTGACGGTCCTGGCCGTGAACCTGGTGGGCGAGGCCCTGCACCAGGGTTACATCACCGGCTCGGCATGACCGCCCTGCTCGAGGTGACCGGACTCAGGGTGAGCTTCCCCGGCACCCGGGGGGACGTCTTTCCGGTGGACGGGGTGAGCTTCTCGCTGGCCCGCGGGGAGACCCTGGCGCTGGTGGGCGAGTCCGGCTCGGGCAAGACTCTGAGCGGGCTGGCCCTGCTCCGGCTGCTGCCGGCCCCGGGCAGGATCGACCCCGCCAGCTCGATCGTGCTCGAAGGACGGGACCTCCTGTCGCTCAACCCCGAGCCGCTCCGCCAGGTGCGCGGCCGCAAGATCGCGATGGTGTTTCAGGACCCGATGAGCAGCCTGAACCCGGTGCTGACCGTTGGGGCGCAGATCACCGAGGCGATCCAGGCGCATCTTCCGGTGTCCAACCGCGAGGCGCGTGCCCGGGCCGAGGCGCTGCTCGGCGAGGTGGGCCTTGCCGATCCGGGCCGGAGGCTCCGGAGCTATCCCCATCAGCTGAGTGGAGGGATGCGGCAGCGGGTGATGATCGCGATCGCGCTCTCTGCCGAGCCGCAGCTGCTCATCGCGGACGAACCGACGAGTGCGCTCGACGTCACCGTGCAGGCCCAGATCCTCGAGGTGCTGGACCGACTGCGCGCGGCCCGCGGCATGGCGGTTCTGCTGATCACCCACGATCTCGGTATCGTCGCGGGCCGGGCCGACCGCGTGGCGGTGATGTACGCCGGCCGCATCGTGGAGCAGGCCGAGACCGGACAGTTGTTCGCCGCGCCGGCCCATCCTTATACCCGCGGGCTGTTCGCCTCGATGCCGCGACTGACCGGCCCCCGGCAGCGGCCCATGCCCATTCCTGGCACGGTTCCCTCGCCCGCCGCGTGGCCAACGGGGTGCCGGTTCCGTCCCCGTTGCCCCCAGGCCATGGAGCGGTGCATCGACGAGCCGCCGGAACGAGTCGTCGCACCGAGGCACGTGAGTCGGTGCTGGCTGGAGTAGTACCGTTCCGAGTTCCGAGTTCCGAGTTCGGAGTGCGAGAGTGGGGAACCCGCTGTCATTCCGAGAGCGCGAAGCGCTCGAGGAATCCCTCAGGGTGAGCGCGGTGCCAACCTCGAGGGATCCCTCACGCCCGCTTTGCGGGCACTCGGGATGACAAGAATCCGTCCCGTTTCTGTTCACCGTTCACTATTCACCGTTCACCGTTCACCGCTCACTGCCTACTGCTCACTGTCCCATGCCCCTCCTCGTCGTCGACAACCTTGTCAAGCACTATCCCGGCCACGGGCTCCTGGGTCGGGAGAAGCCGGTGCGCGCGGTGGACGGGGTGTCGTTCGAGCTGGAGCGCGGCGAGACGCTGGCGCTGGTAGGGGAGTCGGGATCGGGCAAGTCCTCGGTTGGCCGGACCATCCTGCGGCTCACCGAACCCACCTCAGGACGGGTGAGCTTCGAGGACCAGGATGTCTTCTCCCTCGGCCGCGCCCCGCTCCGGATGTTGCGCCGCCGGATGCAGATCATCTTTCAGGATCCCTCCGGTGCGCTGGATCCGCGCATGCGGATCGGCACGGCCATCGCGGAGGGGTTGGAAATCCACCGGCTGGCAACGAAGACGGAGATCCCGCGCCGGGTGGCGGCCCTCATGGAGGAGGTGGGCCTCGATCCTGCCTGGGCGGATCGGTTCCCTCACGAGCTCTCGGGCGGACAGCGCCAACGGGTGGGGATCGCGCGGGCGCTGGCGGTGGAGCCGGTCTTCATCGTGTGTGACGAGCCGGTGTCAGCGCTGGATGTCTCGGTGCAGGCCCAGGTGGTGAACCTGCTGGCGGATCTGCAGCAGCGGCGCGGTCTGTCCTACCTGTTCATCGCCCACGATCTGGCCGTGGTCCGGCAGCTCGCCCACCGGGTAGCGGTGATGTATCTCGGCAGGATTGTGGAGTACGGACCGGCCGAGACACTGCTGGAGGCGCCGCGGCACCCCTACACCCAGGCGCTTATTTCCGCCGTGCCGGAGCCGGTTCCCGGTAACCGCGAGGCGCGGATCATCCTGGCCGGCGAACTACCCAGCCCGTCGGATCCACCCCCGGGGTGCCGGTTCCACCCACGCTGCTTTCACCCTCTGAAGGACGCCCGGTGCCGCTCGGAGGAGCCGCTGCTCCGCCCGGTTGGCGGCACTATCGCCGCCTGCCACTACGCCCGGCCGGACCCTTGAGTCGCGCGGGCGGCGTGAGGCTCGCGCGGGCCGGTTGACACCGCTTCCTGCCAGCGGTTCAGGGCGGCCAGCGCCTGGGCCACCTCCTCGCCGAGTTGCGCCGACTCCGGCGTGA
>JBGQJV010000087.1:0-16709 GCA_041499215.1 Gemmatimonadota bacterium
ACGCGCGCGTCTGTCGTTTGGTCATGGAGCCCCCGGGGTTCAGACGCCGATCTGGCGGAAGTAGCGCAGCGCCATGGAGGCGCCGTACGCGGCGGCAGCGGCCATCAGGAGGAGGATGAGCGCGCACAGCGCCCGAGTGAGGGCGGTCGCACCCTGAGCGGGTGATGCTGCACCGGTACTCTCCATCTCCGAACCTCCGAGGTGGATGAACGTGCGCAGGGGAGTGAGATCCGCGGGGGGGCGCACCATAAGTACCGCCGGTGGCGGGATCACGCAACCTTCATGTTGAGCCGCAGCCCAACACGATGACCCTGTAACGACCGGAAACCGGGCAGGCGGCCCCGCGATTATCTCGGGCGCCCCCAGCCAGCCGGGACGGACCGTAGCGCACGCGGCTGCCCTGCCAGAGCGGGTCCTTCCAGGCCGACCATCCCCAGCCTGCAGCACTCGCTCCGTGCTCGTATCACCCGTCGTGCTACCCGCCTGGAATTTGGCACCATCATTTCCGACTCGCTGGATCTCCAATTGCTCACCTGCTGGGCCACGGGTGGGAGCAACGAGGCAGGCAGGCGCCGCACGCTGAGCGCGAGACGCCTTGCCGATGGCCGACCGCCTCCGACTGGGGTTGTTGCGCCACACGGGGTGGGATGGTGCACAGAAAGCGGGTGGGGCGGCTCGAGAGGGCGCTTCCGGAAGTGCGGGCGGGGTCTCCCTATCCGGGGCGCTGGGCCACAACGACCCGGCTCGCTTTCAACGTCGGCCGGCCAGTGACTCCTGTCCTGACGGGTGCTCCTCCTGATTGTGGCCGCGAGCCGTCTCAGTCAGCGTCGAGGCCGGTTCCGGGAGTTGCGCCGACAGCGCCAGCGCCAGGTATCGACCGTTTTCATGGTAGACCAGCCGCAGCCTCACTAACTCATCGAGAAAGCCCCGCACCTCCGCCACGCCGACGTCCCTGATTCCCGCGGCTCGCATCCTGTCTCTCGCCTCCGCCGGTGTAGCGCCGTCGTCGCATGCCAGGTAGATCAGCGCCTCTGCCTCGCCGAGGGTGGAGTCGCGGGCCGGGAGGTTCGGCCGCCGGTCGACGATGCGCAGGAACCCGGGGCCCCGGTGGTATCGCAGGGACCGGAAGCCCGCCGCGTGGTTGGCTGTCCAGTCCGCGAGGACTTCCCGGACCCCCCCGACGTAGCTCTCCGGATCACAGCCATCGGTGCGTCGGAACTCGAAGGAGTGTACCAGGTCGCTCAGTGTCGCCTGGTCCACGGGGTAGACGACCCGAGCGTGGGACGTGGGCCCGAGAATCTCCAGACCAAAGTCCCCTGGCCGCTCGAAGTAGGGGCTGAACCGATCGAGCCAGATGGGGATCAGCTGGGGAGGGTGGAGGTGGGTGAGTGACCGCATCACGTCGGCCATCCACTCGTATTCGGCGGGCTGCTCGTTCGGGACACCATAGAGCAGGTTCCAGGACACGTCCACGCCGAATTCGGCGCACCACTTGAGCAGCCGGATGTTCTGGAAGCCGGTGACACCCTTCCACATGAGCTTGAGAATCGCGGTGCTGAGACTCTCGATGCCGGGTTGAATCCGATCGACGCCGGCCTGTCGGAGAAGCCGGATCTCCTCCTTCCTGAGATCCGACTTGACCTCGTAGAAGATGCGGAAGTCATACCCCGAGTCCCGCAATCGTGGCAGCAGCTCGCGGACATAACCCGCATCCATGATGTTGTCCATGATGGTGAAGCCGAGTTGTCCATAGGCTGACGCCAGGGTAACCAGCTCGTCCACGACTCGCTCCGGCCGCTTGCTGCGAAACTCCATGCCCGTCCCGTTCAGCCCGCAGAAAGCGCAGGGGGATTTCTCGCCCCACCAGCAGCCGCGAGATGACTCGTAGAGCACGCTGACCTGCGGCAGGATGTGCGCGCGATAGCTGGTCGTCTCCAGTCGCTCGAAGTACTCCTCGTGGTTGGGTGTGGGGATCTCGTCCATGGGGACCTTCGGCCCCGCGCCCTCCTCGACGACGATGGGCTGGCCCCCCTCACGGTAGCACAGCCCGGGTCGCGGGCGGATCGGCCTGCCCACCAGCAGGTCCTGCACCACTGCCGGGAGGACCAGCTCCGCCTCGCCCCGTACGACCACGTCGATCCACGGGAACGACCGAAGCAGCGCCGCTCCCATGGGTCCGGCACAGTTGACGCCGCCAAACAGGATTCTTGCGGCAGGGTCGCGGGTCTTGAGGACTTTCGAGAGGGCGAGCGAGGGAACGCTCTGACTATAGGCCTGTGGGTTAGCCTGACTCTGCGGCAGCATGAATCCGACGACGGTGGGCCCCACCGCGAGCAGCTCGTCAACGCACCGCTCGAGAAACCCGGGCACCAGGGCCCGCATCGCTACGGCCTTGGCAAGGTCCGGCTCTGGTACCCCTCTTCTTCGAAGGGACTCGAAGTACGCTTCATCCAGGTCGCTGGTGTCGCGGAAGGGGTGGACGGCGAAGATCCAATCGGAGAGGCTACCGTCGTAGTAGTCTCTTCCGATCCGGTGATAGTCTTCGACCCCTATCTGCTGCTCTGCCGGGTACCCCGCGGTGGCGGAGAGGCAATGCTCCACGAAGGCCAGCTTGAAGGATCGGACTTCGGTCCGGATCCCCGCCTGGCTGAGCACACTGCGGAGCGTCCCCAGCTGCAGCGGGGGGCACGACAGGACCTCCCATGGCATCGCGACGAGCAGCACACTCGGGTCCGCCATCGTCCGCTCCACCCATGCCGGGCACAGATCGTTCGGTCGTTCGAGGTTTCCCGGCGATCAGGAGTGAGGAATCTGTCGCTGAGCCTGGGGTCGGCGGATCAGGGGACCTTGTCCGTCAACCGGGTGCCGGTCCCGCCCCGCACCGCGTCTACCTGGACGATGCTGAGCTTCCGGCCAGGCAGGTCCGCGACGTTCTTCTTGCCCCGGCTCTTGCTCGCTCCCTGGTTCTTGGTCTTTCCCTTGTTCTGCTTCATGGTCGTCCTCCGCTTGAACTGAATTGTCCCGGTCGCTCACTTCGCTCCCTCGGTGGCCGAGCACCGCGTTCCGGTCCTGGCGTGGTGGACCTCCTCGGGCTCACTACCAGTGTACGGCGTCCCTGCTCCGAACGCGAGCAGGTCGAGGCGCGTCCGACCCCGGCTCGCGGCTGTTAGCAGCCGTTCTCGGGCCGGCCAGGAGTCGACCTCATGCGGAGGGGTCCTGCAAGTCCACGCTAACTCTTTGCGTTCCAGTGCCTTGCAGTACTACCGGCGAGCTGGTACACGGCTCGGCGGGGCGCGGTCAGCGCTTCGTCGCCAACTCCATCTGTTCCCGCAGCTCATCGAGCCACCCCAGCGCGATGACCGGCGCGCTCGAACAGCGGGGCGGCCGCGTCGGGGGTCGATATCTCCACCTGCTCCCGGTCCGGGTCTACGATCCAGTAGAGCGGGACACCAGCCTCCTGGTAGCGACGCCGCTTGGCAAAGCGATCAGCACGGGTGGTGGCTGGGCTCAGCACCTCGACGACCAGCAGGAGATGCTTCATCTGCGCCCAGTCCATGGTGCGCGCCTCGGCGAGATCCACCACACAGAGGTCCGGCTGCACGAGCGTTCCTGCGTCCCAGCTGATATCGGCAGGGGAGAGCACCGGGTGGCCAGGGACTGCCGCACAAACTGGCGTGGCTTTGCCCCAGGCTCCAGATTGAGCCGGAGTTCCCCAGGATGGGGCCAGAACACCGAATCTCCGATCACTCTGACGACGCTCGGGACGAATCTCAGCCGCACGCTCAGCCTGCCGGAGAGTCTTGGGTGGCGTTATTGGGGAGACTGGTCGCCCGATGGGCGTTCGATTGCACTCCTGACCCAGAGCAAGGCTGGCAATCGCCGGACGCTGGTGGCCATCGCGCTGCAGACCGGGATCTGGCACGTGCTCCTGTCGGACACGGTGCTGTTGTCATTGCCGCGCTGGTCGTTGGCGGGGGAGGCCCTCTACTATCTCCGGAACGGCGACGAGTTGTGGAAGCTCCCGATGGCCTCGACTGGGCTCCCGCGAGCGGCACCTGAACTGCTCCAAGGCGGATTCGGGGCCGATGGCTCGGACCTCGGCATCACCGCCGATGGCCGCAAGATGATCTATCGCAAGGACCAGAGCCACTCGAATCTCTGGCTGGCCACGAGGTCGCGAGGGCAACGAGCGTTTACTACGACCCAGCTGACCCACGGCACCGCGGCAAAGACGATGCCGCACCTCTCCCCCGATGGCCGGCTGATCGTGTTCGTCCAATCCGAACAGGACAAGGGGGACGTGTTCGTGCTCCCGATCGAAGGCGGGACGCCGCGGCGCGTCACCTACGGCGGCGTCGCCAGGTCGGAGGCCGTCTGGGCGCCGGACGGCCGGCGGATCGCTTTCGTCGCCACGATCAATGGGGTGTCGAACGTGCATACCGTCTCTCTGGACGGAGGTGAGGAGCGCGTCTATGAACGCGCCAACCTGTCCTCGCCGGAATTGGCCTGGGCACCTCAACCGAGGATCCTCTATCATGCCCCGGGGAATCAGAATTTCCATTGGCTCGACCCGGCCACCAAGGCGGAGGAGCCCCTGGTCGCCAACGACTCCGTCGGTTGGATGTTCGCGCCTTCCATCTCTCCAGACGGCCGATACGTCGCGGTATGGTGGAATCGGGCACCAAGACGGGCTTGGTATCTGATTTCCCTGGGGGATGGCTCTCAACGCGAACTGTTCGCGACGGCAGGAGCTGTGGCGCTCGGCTGGTCCCCGGACAGCAAGTTCGTCTATATCGGGACGGCCGGATCACCCGACATCCGCCGCGTGCCGATCAGTGGCGGAGAAGGGGTCGTCGTGGCCACGCAGCCGTTCAAGACAGGGGACTGCAATGTGACCGAGCGGAGTTCGGAGCTGGTCCTGCTCTGCAACGTTGCCGAGGCATCCTCCGACATCTGGATGATGGAGAACTTCGAGCCGGCACAGGCGCACTGAGCGCGGCGGCTCGGCCGAGCCGGGTACGTCCCTCTCCACACTAGACCGTCGCCCTCCCCACCGCGGACCACCGGCACCACAGTTGACGGATCAGGCCCCGGGGAGAGACGTTGCTGCAGAGTCGGATCACCTGAGGCATGGAGCGCGGGCATGGACCTCGAGCGTACCGTGGGACTGAGGCGGGACGGCGCGGCGTGGCTGCCGGACCGGCGCAATGCCGCCAGCTCGATCCTGCTCAAGCTCGCGGTGATGGGGGTCCAGATCCCGCCAGGCAGTGGCGATGAGGACGTGCTCCACCTGGCGAGCGACCTCTTCGCCCGCTAGCGCGAACAGAGCCGGCTGCTTTCCGAGCACCTGTGCCCCGCCGACCGGCGGATTCAGCAGTACCTCGACGGGCTGCTCACGGCGGCGGGGTTCCCCGAGCCGGTGCGACTCACTCGAGGCCCTTCGGCTCCGATCAGGCTGGGGTCTCAACTAGCGTGTCTCCGTTAGGATCTCCAGACTAGTCGACCGTTCCCGACACCCCCGCGAGCCTGCCATGGCCGCAGCTCCGCCTGGCCTGACCGCCGCGCTGGAAGACCGCTACCGCCTCGACCACGAGTTGGGCCAGGGCGGCATGGCCACGGTCTATCTGGCCCACGACCTCAAGCACGACCGCGACGTCGCCCTGAAGGTTCTCCGCCCGGAACTCGCCGCCGTCCTCGGCCGGGAACGCTTCCTCACCGAGATCCGCCTCACCGCCAAGCTCGACCATCCCCACATCCTCACGTTGATTGATTCAGGCGAGAGCCACGGCTTCCTCTGGTACGTCCTTCCCTACGTACGGGGGGAGTCGCTCCGCCAGCGGTTGGTGCGGGAGTCGCAGCTCGGCATCGATGAGGCGCTCCGGATCGTCCGCGCTATCGCCGGGGCGCTGGACTACGCCCACCGTCAGGGGATCATCCACCGCGACATCAAGCCGGAGAACATCCTCCTCCAGGAAGGGGAGCCGGTGCTCGCCGACTTTGGCATCGCGCTGGCGGTGCAGGAGGCGGCGGGCAATCGCCTGACGGAGTCCGGCTTGTCGCTCGGGACGCCGCAGTACATGAGCCCGGAGCAGGCCACCGGAGACCGGCGGTTGGACGCCCGGAGCGACGTCTACTCGCTGGCCGCCGTGCTCTACGAGCTGCTGGCCGGAGAGCCGCCGCACACCGGGGCCACGGTGCAGGCGGTGATCGCGAAGCTGATGACGACCGAGGCGGTGCCACTTCGGGTGCTCCGCTCCACAGTGCCCGAGGCGGTGGAAGCCGCGGTGGCAAAGGCGCTCGCCAAGGCGCCGGCGGACCGGTACCGGAGTGCAGGGGAGTTCGTGGTGGCGCTCAGCGGGCCGCCCCGGAAGGTGGCGGTGCCCAGAGTCCAGCCGCGCGCCGTGCTGATCGGGGTGGGCGTGGTGGCCCTGCTCACCGTAGGCATCTGGCTTGCGCCGAGGATGCGGAAGCCGCCCCGCATCGAGCCTACCCTCACGCAGATCACGTTTGCCGGCAACGCAGAGGTCCCGGCACTCTCGCCCGACGGCAAGCTGGTTGTCTACGCCGAGAAGCGCTGCCCATCGTTGACGACCTGCGGCTATTCGGTCGTGATTCAGGACCTCGGGTCCGGCGAGCATAGGGCCCTGGCGGAAGGATATTCAGCCATCGTGGGATTCAGCTGGAGTGCCGACGGGCGGTTCATAATCTTCAGTGGCCAACGGGATTCCACTCTGGGCGACTTCCTGCTTTCCACCCTGGGCGGCAGGGAGCAGTATTTCGGCTGCTGCGCAGGCGGGGGCGGCGGGTTTCTGGGCGTCTCGGACACCGTGATAGAGTCGCCGCCAAGTAACCAGGTGCTCGACACGAGCATTGTCGATCGGTGGTTTTACCTCCGCACGCTGGCCGGCGCGAAGGTGGACAGCATCCGGATCCGCCTCCCAGGGGCGACTATGCTCTGGCCAAAGCCATCGCCGGATGGCCGGCGACTCCTGATCTGGAGTTATGGTAATGAGGATCTCCAGCGGTTCTATCTGGCAACACGCGGTGGGACCATTACCGACAGCGTTCCGTTCCTGGCTGGGAGTCACGGGTTAAGAACGCAGTGGAGCGGGTCTGGGGATGGCGTCCTGATGGTGGTGCCGTCCGAATCGACAGGGGGCGACCTGCGCACTCTCCTCCGATTCCGGATTACAGCCGACGGTCGAGTGCGGCTTCCCCCCGACACCCTCGCGGCGCGGCTCCGGCTACCCGAGGTGAACCGATTGACGCCATCATCCCCCACAGGAGACCTCGCGATCCAGTTGGGGGAAAATGTCAGAACGGTGTGGACGCTGGAACGGCGTTCGGGAGATCTACCAGTCCCGCTAAGGAGCGTCACGTCCTGGACGTTGGGCGCTGCCGGTGCCGAGATTTCCGCCGATGGTAGTCGGATTGCAGTACGCCGCCCAGTTATGCTCGGCGGCGAACAGGGTGGACAATTGGAGATCTGGCCGTTTGAGGGAGATGCGGGAAGTGCCGTGGGACTGCCGGTGCGCCTCGGCCCGAACGGCAGAATGAATTGGGGCAACGACAGTCGAACATTCTACCGTCTCCTACCTACCGCGGCCCGCAAGGGAGTCCTGGAACTCACTGCCCTTGATCTCATCACCGGCCAGGCGAACCTGTTGCAGACAGTACCCGAGAGCCTCTCCGGGCTGGACCTGACTCGGCGTGGACAGGTTTTGTACCGGTCGGTGGGGAGGACGGATCTCACCCCGGGCGAGTGGCGGACTCTGGCCCAGCAAGGCAGCCCAGCGCACGTCTTTCGCTTTCCCGACTCGACTACGGACGTGAGGAGCGTCAAACCATCTGCCGACGGCAAAACGCTCTGCGTGCTCGCGTGGAAGGACGTGCGAGCCAAGAGGAGTGGTCAGACCTTCCGCTTCAGATTCGTCCTCGATTGCGCCCGCTCGGGAGCGACAGCCGTACGCGTGGCCGACTTTGAGGATTCGGATGTGAACTTCGAGATCATTGACATTGCGCCGGACGCTACGGTGGATGTCTTGCGCATCGAGGGTGCATCCCGTCGGTGGCTACGGCTTGCGCGCGGACAGCCGCTGCGGGATCTGGGCCTGGTTGCCTTCCAGGGCCACCCGAGCATGTCCGAGGACGGCCGCCGCGGAGTCGTTGTGGAGCAGGAGACACGCAGCGACGTCTGGCTCCTCAAGTGGCCGAAGCCGTGAAGCCTCCGTTCCAAGTGCCTCAGACCGGTCGGAAGAGCTGGGCGAGCGACAGGATGAAGGGGTGGGCGGCGCCGGCTGGCGCCCAGTAGAGGGTGTCGGCGACAGGCTCCGGGACCGCGGCGTCCGGGGTCCACTGCTCCACCACCCGAGCGTCGGCGTCCACGATCCAATAGAGCGGCACACCGGCCTCCTGATAGCGGCGGCGCTTGGTGAAGCGGTCGTGCCGAGCGGTGGCGGGGCTCAGCACTTCGGCGACGAGGAGAAGGGAGCGGATGCTGGCCCACTCCAGGGCTCGGGCCTCGGGCAGGGCCGCGACGAACAGGTCGGGTTGCACCAGGGTCTGGGCATCCCAGCTGATGTCCGCGGGGCTGAGCAGAACCAGTCCCACCGGCGTACGCTCGAGGTAGGTCCCGATCGCAAGGAGGAGTCGCTGGAGCACGACCTGGTGCCACGGGCGCGGGGCCGGGGTCACCAGCAGCTCCCCGTGGACGACTTCGTAGCGCTGGCCGTCGTCCGGCAACGCGCGGACCATCGCGGCAGTCCAGTACGGTGGAGGCAGCAGGTCAGGCATACCCATGATGATCGGCTCGGCGGCGGAAGTACGCAACTCGGCATCGCCCAGGATGGGGGGTAACCGTCCTCGTACCGGTATCCCGCGAACGCCAGGGGGCATCCTCCCGACGCAGGGGTCGTCGGAACTCACCACCCTTCCTGCCTTGTCCTGAACCTGATCGGTCAGACCGGTACGCTCTCTTCCGCCGGGGGGAACAGCTGAGCAACCAGGCTCGTCGTACGGGCTACAGGTCCACGACGATCGGCGGATTCCGGGGGACGTACCGAAGATCGCAGATGGATGCGTTCACGAAGGTGCAGCCGTCGCGTGTGAGCTGCCCGTAGGCCTCGTGGATGTGGCCGAAGAGGTGGAGTCGCAGCAGATGAAGTTCGCGGATCCGTCCGCGCAGGGCTTCGCACCCGGCCTGTTGGGGGGGATTATCCGCCGTCAGATCCAGAATACCCTGGGGTGGGCCGTGGGTGATCAGTACGTCCACGTCATCCGGAATCAGAGCCCACTTCTCCGCGAGCTGGGGGCCGCGCTCGAGGTTGAAGGCCCAGTCCATGAACCAGGGCTGCCAGGGCGACCCCCAGATCTTGAGCCCCTCGATCTCGGTGCCGCCGTCCCGCAGGTAGGTGACTCCCGCGGGGACGAGTTCTTCCGCGGCGGCGGGGTTCCGTTCGAAGCCGAAATCGTGGTTGCCGGCGACGAAGATCTTGTGCCGATGCGGGAGGGCGCCGAACCAGGTGAGGAAGTCGGCAATCTCCGGGAGGGTCCCACGGCCGGAGATGTCTCCCGCGTGAAGGACAGCGTCGGCGTCGGGGAGGGGATCAAGAGAGGGGTGAAGGTTGTGGGTGTCGGAGAGTAGCAGCAGGCGCATCAGGGAAATCTGGGGCGGGCCCTGGGCTGGGCAAGAGCGCGAAAACGCGGTGAAGTATCACGCCCGGAGCCCAGGCTGTCGCTCAGCTACACCCGGACAGACAGAGGGAGCCCGCGGCTCGCGGGCGCGCCAGCATCACCCCCGCAGGTCATACCCGCACCCGGAGGCAGCAATCAACGACATCGCGCTGCTGCTGGAGGCCCTGCATTTCGCCGCGGACAAGCACCGCTTCCAGCGTCGCAAGGATCCCGCGGCATCCCCCTATGTCAGTCACCCGATCGCCGCGACGGAGCTCCTGGCCCGCGCCGGGGGCGTGACGGACAGCGTGACGCTCCTCGCCGCCGTGCTCCATGACACCGTCGAGGACACTGAAACCACGCCGGCGGAGCTGGAGGCGCGGTTCGGCGCCGAGGTCCGGGCGGTGGTCGAGGAGGTCACGGATGACAAGAGCCTCCCCAGGGAGGAGCGCAAGCGGCGGCAGGTCGAACACGCGCCCCATCTGTCGAAGAGAGCGAAGCTGGTCAAGCTGGCGGACAAGACCTGCAACCCGCTCGACGTGATCCACCATCCGCCCCCAAAGTGGACGCTCGAGCGGCGGCGCGAGTATCTCGACTGGAGCGCCGACATCGTCGCAGCTTGCCGTGGGACCAATCCCGCGATGGAGTGGTACTTCGACGAGGTGCTGGCTCAGGGTCGGGCCCTGCTTGCGGCGGGGTGAAGGTGGGCTGACCTGGGATGGCTTCTCGATGGGGAGAATGGCGACCGCCATGACGAGCCTGAAAGGACGAATCTCCCGAGACAGGTCGCAATACCTGGCCATTCTCGCCTTGTCCCTTGGCGTTGTCGGGTTGGCAGCCACACTTCAGGCTTCGGACCCACTGCTCTTCCAACGATTTATTGGCCCGACCCATCCCCTCATCGCCTTCCCTCTCATCAGCGCCCTGGGTGTCCTGCTCCTGTCGTTGCTTCTTTCCCGAGGTTGGTTCGCCATCTACAGGAAGGAGCATCTCAAGGTGCTGTGGCGGTCCTCCGCCCTGTCGGCCCTCTTTTTCCTGATTACCATCGTTGTTGATCTGAAAGTCATGTTTCCGGCCGACCTGAACGTGGCGTTTCCCGGATCACTGTTGTTCTACCCGGCCATCGGGTTTGTCGTTGAAGTCGTCTTCCATGTATTGCCCCTTGCGCTACTGCTGACGGCATTGACTGCCATTTGCCGGAATATCGGACGCCAGAAGGCGACCTGGCTCTGCATCCCCATTGTCTCCCTGCTCGAGCCGATCTATCAAACCATGCCCATGGCCGCTTCACCCCACTACCCGTTCTGGGCCGTCGTGGTTGTCGGGCTCAACCTCACCTTGTTCAACCTGTTCCAGCTATTCATGTTTCAGCGGTATGACTTCATCGCGATGTATTCCGTCCGGCTGGTGTACTACCTCCTGTGGCACATTGTATGGGGACACATCCGACTGCGACTGCTGTTTTGAGCGGTACTGAGCGGAAGACCTCCGGCCAGTTCCGGTTGCACTGGGCTAACCCCTCCGGGGAACTCCCCGGCCGCTGGGCCGCCGCCCACGCCTCCCGGTAGCCAGTGCAATCCTCAGGTCCCTTCAGTCTCCCTGCAAGTCGGGCGGTGAACGCGGGTAGCGTGAGGCCAGCTTGCTCCTTCTATGCGCCGATCGCGGGAGCGGCACCCTTGGACGCCCCCAGTTTCCGCAGGATCTCGGTTCGTGTGCCACAGCCGTCGCAGAGGCGGCGAAACTCCTCCCGATCAAGAATCCGGTCGACGTACACTTCGGCAGTGACCGGATAGGCGAGCTCCGTATACAGGGTCCCCCACCGAATCGTGGGGCCGTCGCTCACCGGATGACCCCGCCGGTTCAGGATCCTGGCCTTCGGCGGTCGAGCGTACGATACCTCTATCCGTCTGGAGGCCCAGCCGAGGAACAGCCACACCCTGGTCTTGCGGCGCTCAATGTCGTAGTAGACGGGGACCATGGCCCGCAGATCCTGGGCGAGATCGGGATCCACGTCCAGGCGTCGCGCCCATGCCGCGAAGCGCTCTCCCGCCCGGTCGGCCACCGACTCGTCGCCTGCGCTGGCGTCGGGCGTCAACCCGAGTTGCCGGCTCACGCTCACATGGGCGCCCATGAAGAGGCTCTCGATCTCGGCGAGCTCTTCCGCGAGCGTCGGGTGGACCGCTCCCGCGGGCGTGAGTCGGTGCATCCGGGCCAGCATTGGAGGTCCGAGCGCCTCCTCCAGCACCCCGCGGGCGTAGCGGTAGCCGAGCCCCCTCCGCAGGTAGAAGGTCGGCAGCGGCTCGGCAGCCAGCTTTGGAGCGATCGGGATGACGACTTCTCGGGAGCCCATCGCCGAGCCCACCATGGGCAGCTCGAGCCATTTGATATGCGACTCGCGAGTCAGGGTCAGCAGGCCCTTGAAGAGTTCGAGGAGGAGGTCCCGGTACTCGTCACCCAGCGCGAGGCGGGCTCCCTCCGGCATTCGCTCGGGGATGACCAGCGGCTCCAGGGCCCAGGTCTGGTGGTCGTACCAACCCGACTCGGGGCGTGGTTCGAGATTCAGCTCACCGGAGCGGATCCGGCGGATCATCTCGTCCACCAGGACGAAGTCGTCCGGGATAGGCTGGTCGCCGAAGAGCCGCTTGATGATCTCGGTCTCGTTCGCGGCCGCCGGCGGGAAGAATCCGGTGCCCGGCTCGGGGGGATCGAGGACGCCCCGATCCCGTGCCGCGAGGAGGCTGCGCAGGTCCGGCGCCGCAAAGGGGTTGGTCAGGCGCGAGGTGAGGCGGAGAAGGGCGTCGTAGGCAGCGCGTACCGCTGGGTCGGCACGCAGCGCACCCACCAGGGTTTCGATCGCGGCGGAGTCCTTAAGCTCGGCCTGCAGCATCCGGTCCTGCTGGAAGATCCTCGACAGTTGCTCGGACCAGGTGTAGAAACCGATTGGCTTGGAGCGTTTCTCGTCGGTGAGGAACTGCTGGATGGCGCGCGCTACCAGGGGCTCTACCGCTGCTGGAACGGCCGGGATGGCTACCTGTCCCAGCCGGGCCGCTCCCAGCAGCAGCGCCTGTACCTCCCCCGCCACGGCCGGGTCTAGGCCGACCAGCGCCCGACCGAGAGCCTTAAGGAGCCCGGCTTTCCCGATATGGCGACCGACCCCGTCCTGGGTCGCGAGTTCGACGGCAGCTAGCAGCCCATCGTCGAACACTTTGGCCTTCTGTGCCAGGACGGACGCCGACACTGGCTGCCCGGGATCGCTCTTGCCGAGGGTCGGGCTCAGCGACGCTTCAACGGCGCCGCTCTTGTAGTCCAAGCGCCAATCATATTCGTGCTCGGGTAGATTGATCGCCAGCACCTGGCTGGTCAGGTCAAGCTCCACGGTGAAGCCATCGGCGGCCACGGTCCGCTTGCCGGCAACCGCGAATTCGGAAGAGTCTGTGCTGCGCGCGCCCGCACCAGGTTCCCGGGCCAGCCACGATCGGAGCCAGGCAGCTAGATCTGGCATCGGGTCCTCCTATGGCTTTGGATCGACCAGCCGTCCCCCTCGACAATCACCTGACAGGCTTGCACAAGCTGAGCCCCAGGACCGGTCGCAGCAAGCCCGGAATGTCCCGGGCGGCGGACTTAGCCGGCAACTCGCTGGAATTCCTCGCGCGCCAATTGCAGGCGCGGTCGCAGGTTCGGGCGCCTGATCGCCGGCCGCCGGCCTCGGTGTGGCGGGACCGCCAGGCAGCCGTGGCATTCCCTTTGCCGGGCAGTGATACCGACGGTGGGCGTCTGTGATCCGTCGCACACCACCGTGCGGGGTGAGAGGTCATCCTCACTTCCTGCGTAGCTCTGATATGACCCCGCCGGAGCCTTGCTGGCTGTGAGGTGGCGATTCGAAGCGGGAGCGTCCCGACGGCGGGTGTTCCCTCAGGAGGACTTGTGAGCGAGAAGAGCATTACCCTGGCACTGCATGGTCTCGACAACCTGGATGAGAAGACCAAGGCGGGAGTGGTCTGGCTCTTCCGGAAAGAGTTCGAACCGATCGTGAACGAGGCCGGCAAGACGCTTCGGATCACGACCGGCCGTCACCGCGGTGACCTGAACCTCTCCTTCGATGCCGAGCCCCAGGCGGCGGCAAGAAAGCCGTGCACCGGCATCGCCTGGCTGGGCGAAGATGGGAGCGGCGGGGTCAGCATCGGGGGTCACCAATCCCTCAGGGTCTGCGGTCCGGTGGATCCCGACAGCAAGAAGCGGGACATCCGCAGAGTGCTCACCAACTTCTGGCTCATGGCGCACGCGCTGGCCAATACCGGGATGCACGAGTTGGGACACTTCATCGCGGACCTCGACCACAGCACCGATCCCCAGAACTACATGGTGACGGACAGCCTGCCGGTAGGCGAGCGCAATATCCGCAGCCAGCGCAAGTTCTTCGCGGGGCAGCAGAGCTTCACCGCCGAGCAGCGGCAGAAGTTGGTGGCGCAGCTCAAGACGGAAGAGTGGCTCGGGGACATCACGTTCGACACGCCGTAGCCTCAGGCTGACGCACGCGCGAGCGCCCGCGCCATCAGCCTCGTCATGACCGGGTATGACCGGCGGCAGTCGGCGAACGGCGATAGGGATCGTGCGGGACTGGCTCGCTTGAGGTGGGCGGCCTTCCTCAATCCCAGCTTTGCGGCTTCCTTCCTCCAGGTGGCTGTCGCCCGGCGGACCTCCTCGACGATGGCCTTCGCCCGAGATGGCGAGGACGAACTCGTCCGTGCGGGAGCCTACCGGGTATGCCAGGACCCCGCCGACCTGCTCCGGCACCTCGACGAGCTGGGCGTGCGCGCCGAGTGATCAGCCCTACCCGACCCGACTGCAGCCGTTTTCTCATTCACCTGTGGAGGACTAGATGCCTGCCCCGAAAATCCTCATCCTGACGGGCGACGCTGCCGAATCGCTCGAAGTGATGTACCCGTATCAACGACTGCTGGAGGAGGGATACGAGGTGCATATCGCGGCGCCGAGCAAGAAGAAGCTGCGGTTCGTGGTGCACGACTTCGAGCCGGGCTTCGACACCTACACCGAGAAGCCCGGCTACACCTGGGACGCGGACCTCGCGTTTGACCAGGTCGATCCAGCGGCATATGCGGCGGTGGTGATCCCCGGCGGGAGAGCGCCCGAGCACATCCGGACCCACCAGTCGTTCCAGCGAATCGTCCGGCATTTCTTCGAGGCGGGGAAGCCCGTCGCCCCCATCTGTCATGCTCCCCTGGCGCTGGCGCCGCTCGGCGTTCTGAAGGGCCGCCGCGTCGCGGCCTACCCGGCAATCGCCTCGGACGTGGAGGCAGCCGGAGCCACCTTTGTCGACTCGGAGGCGGTCATCGACGGCGTGATGGTCTCCGCGCGGGCGTGGCCGGACCATCCGGCGTGGATGCGGGCATTCCTGCTGGTCCTGCGGCAGAAGGCGCCGGTCGCCAAGAAACGGGAACCGGTCGTCGTCTAGCCTTCGATGGGCCCGGACGTGGCCTGGTCCAGTACCGGGGAGACCAGGTCGCGGGAGTCACGGGGCTGGCACCACACGGGATGACCGCGACCCTCAAGGATCGCATCAACCAGGAGCTGCTCACGTTCCTGAAGGAGGTGCCGGCCAAGCGGCAGGCAGCAGGTCGCGTCCCCGCGGGCGCCGCCGGCGGGCGCTGAAGACCCGGCGCCTTCATCGCTCATCAGGCTGCAACAATTGGCCCCGCTGGGTGCTGAGGCGCCCCGCGGGGCCTTCGCGTGCGAGGCAAGGCAACCCGCAACTCGAAGCCTGAGGCGACCGCCCCTGGCGCCTCACCCCAGGGCCAGCCGCCGGACCATCGGGAGTCGCGACGTCGGCGCCAAAGGTGCATTCTTATGGCTGCCCCGCCATCGCGGTTTCGGATAGCGTCCCCGAACGCATCGAGCGATTCTACTCGTGGATGGAGAGCGGGGTCTACGAGTTGTACGGCGTACCGCGGTAGTGCCACGTTGCGGCGCGCCCCGCGCCGCACCTCCCAGGAAGGTCTACTCTGCTCTCGGCTCTCGCTCTCGCCGCGCTGCTGAGGGTCACGCCCGGCCCCGCCGCGACACCACCCGCTCCGGTGGCGGCCGACCGATGCTGTACGGCCACGATCCGGGTGCGCGTGCCCGAAGGCACACGCACCGTCTATCTCGCCGGTAGCCTGCAAGAGCTCGGACCGTGGCGTCCCGACGGAGTCGCCCTGACGGGCGACGGGCGCGAGCGCACCACGCAGGTCACGGCGCCGCCCGGCACGGCCTTCGAGTACAAGTTCACACTGGGCTCCTGGGACCGCGAGGCCGTGAGTCCGGCCGGCCTGACCCTCCCGAACAACCGGCTGCTGCTCGACCGCGACACGGTGGTCGTGCACGAGATCGTCGACTTCAAGCGGGACCCCAGGGACTACATCGCCGATTGGCGCGGCTCGGGGGTCCAGGGCCGCCTGGTCTACTGGACCGACGTCCCCTCGGCGTTCCTGGGTCCCAAGCGCCACGTGGAGATCTGGCTGCCGCCCGGCTACGACGATGCTCCAACCATGCAGTATCCGGTGCTGTACATGCACGACGGCCAGAACCTGTTCGACCCCCGCCTAGCGTTCACCGGGGTGGACTGGGGCGTTGACGAGGCCGTGGCGCGGCTGGTGGCGCGGGGGGTCATCCCGCCGATCATCGTGGTCGGGGTCTGGAACACGGCCGACCGGGGTCCGGAATACTCACCCTGGCACCGCGCGCCGGATTATGCCCGATTCCTCATCGAGGAGCTGATGCCGCGGATCAACGCGACGTTCCGCACGCGGACCGGGCCGGGGAGCACCGCCGTCATGGGTTCCTCCATGGGAGGGCTCCTCTCGTTCTACCTGGTGACGCATCACCCGGAGGTCTTCGGTGCCTGCGGTTGCATGTCGACCCACTTCCCGTTCTCGGAGGCAGTCGTCGCGCGGGGGTTTCCCGGACTGGTCACCAGCTCGACGCCGGACACGACGCCCTACGTCATCCGCGATATCGCGGCGGGCCAGCGGGTCCCCCGA
>JBGQJV010000088.1:0-16607 GCA_041499215.1 Gemmatimonadota bacterium
CAGGGCCTCTCCCTCGATGGCCCGGGCGATCCCGAAGTCGGTGATGACCGCGAAGCCCTCCTCGTCGATCATGATGTTGCCGGGCTTCACGTCCCGGTGCACCACGCCCTGGCGATGAGCGTAGTCCAGGGCGGAGCCGACATCAGCCAGGATCGAGCGGACCATCGGGAAGGGCAGGGCGCCGACGTCCTGGAGGATCTGGTCCAGCGCCCGTCCGTGGATGTACTTCATCACGAAGAACAGGAGCTGCTGTGACTCCCGCACCGCGTAGATCGGGATGATGTGCGGATGATTGAGGCCGGCGGCGGTGCGGGCCTCGCGCTTGAACCGGGCGATCATCTCCGCCCCGTGCACGAACTGCGGGGACATGACCTTGATCGCGACCTTGCGGTCGAGCGCGATCTCATGGGCCATGTAGACCGTTGCCATCCCACCCTGGCCGATCTCCTGGACGATCTCGTATTCACCGAGCGTCGCCTGACGGAGGACCTGCAGCAGGGTGGGCAGCGGCGCCGTATGCTCGCCCGACACGCTCAAGCCGCAGGCCGGGCAGTACCGGACTCCAGGCTCGAGTGGGGCGTTACAACGGAAGCAGGCGGCGCTCACGGGCATGCGGGGCTGGTTCGTGAACTGCGGTTTGGTGGTGGCCACTGCCAGTCGACGGTTATGGGCTGCGAGCCGTGGGTGCCACGGGGGATCCGGGGATCAGCTGAGCCCGGTGCACACCCCGACCCTTCAGCGCACAGCCCATACCCCGTCGCCTCCCTAGGCCGGGATTCTAGCATCCTCTGCCCACCTCTGCTATCGCCGGACCCCCGCCGTTGCCTTAGAGTTACCGGCGAAGCGGGGGACGCGGTAGCCCAACCCGCTCGCACTCCGTGGCGGAGACGCCACACCGGCAATTCCCTCCTCAATGGATGGTATACCCGTGACCTCGGATTCCTCCCGCCGGGATTTCATCCGGACCGGCGCCGCCCTTGCCCTCGGTGCGGCCCTGCCTCCCTTCTCGTCCGTCTCGTCCGCCTCGTCCGCCTCGTCCGTCTTGAAGGCGGTCGGGACGGTCGAGACGGTCGGGGGACCCGCGGCAATCTTCCGGACCGAGCCGATGGAGAAGGTCCGAATCGGCTTCGTCGGGGTGGGTGGTCAGGGGATGACCCACGTCGAAAACCTGCTGGAGATCCCGGGGGCAGAGCTCACGGCGGTGTGCGACATCGTCGAGGCGAAGGTTCGGGCCGCGCAGGAGAAGGCGGTGGCGAAGGGGTTCAAGGAGCCGGCCGGCTACAGCCGGGGCCCGCGCGATTTCGAGCGGCTGTGTGCCGAGCAGGAACTCGACCTGGTGTTCACCGCCACTCCCTGGGAATGGCATGTGCCGGTGATGCTCGCCGCGATGGCCAACGGCAAGCACGCCGCGACCGAGGTCCCGGCCGCGATGACGCTGGACGACTGCTGGGCCATCGTGGAATCGGCCGAGAAGCACGGCAAGCACTGCGTGATGATGGAGAACTGCTGCTACGACCGGTTCGAGCTGATGACGCTCAACCTGGTGCGCCAGGGGCTGCTGGGAGAGATCCTGCACGGGGAGGCTGGCTACCTGCACGATCTCCGGGGCGTGAAGTTCAGCCGCGAGGGGGAGGGGCTCTGGCGCCGGGCATGGGCCACCAGTCACAACGGGAATCTCTACCCCACCCACGGCCTCGGACCCATCGCCAACTGCATGGACATCAACCGGGGCGACCGATTCGAGCGAATCGTCTCCTTCAGCTCTCCTTCCCGGGGGTTGCAGCTGTGGCAGACGGAACAGCTCGAGGCGGACGATTCGCGCCGCCGGGAGCGATACCTGCTGGGCGACGTGAACGTGAGCCTGATTCAGACTGCGCGGGGCCGCACCGTCTACCTGGCGCATAACACCAACAACCCGCGACCCTACAGCCGCCTGCAGCTGCTGCAGGGGACCCGAGGCCTGGTCTCCGGCTGGCCCTACCGGCTGCATCTCGAAGGGCGAAGCCCGGCCCATCAGTGGGAGGACGCCGCGGCATACTACGAAGAGTTCGATCACCCGCTATGGCGCTCCAAGCGGGTCCAGGAAATGGACCGGGGGCACGGCGGGATGGACTTCCTGGAGGATTTCCGGCTGATCGAGTGCCTTACACGGGGAGAGTCGACCGACATGGACGTGTACGATGCGGCGGCGCTGTCCAGCATGGTGGAGCTCAGCATTCGTTCGGTGGCGAAACGGGGCAGGCCGGAGGAGGTGCCTGATTTTACCCGGGGGCGGTGGCGGAGCCGGAGGCCGTGGCCGATCGTGGAGGCGTGAGAAGTGAGAAGTGAGAAGTGAGAAGTGATAAGTGAGAAGTGAGAAGTGAGAAGTGAGAAGTGAGAAGTGAGGAGTGAGAAGTGAACGGTGAAGGGTGAACGAGAGACTCGGAAACTCGGAACTTCAGTTCGCAGACGGGGGCAGTCGAACGGTCGAGAGCAGGCCCAGCGCGAGTATCAGCATCCCGAACTCCAGCAGCACGCCGCGGTCTCCCTCTCCCTGTTTCCCGGCGAAGCAGTGGTAGCCGAGCGCCAGCGCCACGAGTAACAGGGTTCCCTCGTGAAACAGGGCGTACCCCGTCAGGATCACGCCCAGCAGGATCAGACGTTCGTTGCGGGAGAGCGCAGTGATGCCCCGTCCCCCGTCCAGCTGCCACAGCGGGATCAGATTGAAGAGATTGAGCACCGCACCCGCGTGGACCAGGCTGGCGTACAGCCCATCGCCCGTCAGCTGGTAGAGTCCCAGGGTGGCCACCGCCGCTCCGGTTCCCCACACCGGTCCGGCGAGGCCGACTCGGGCGTCCTGGGCAGTGGTCGGGGGATGGGCCTTGAGCCGCACGAAGGCGCCGAGCCCGGGAATGAACATCGGGGCGCTGGCCGGGATGCCGTAGTGCCTGAGCGAGGCGATGTGCCCCATTTCATGCACATAGATGGAGAGCACCAGGCCCAGCGCGAACTTCCAGCCGTAGGTCCCCCAGTACACCCCGAAGAACGCCGCCATCGACAGCAGGGTGCCCAGCTTGGTGAGGCCGAGCAGGAGGACCTTCGCCTTGCCGAGGAGGAACACGATCGCGGTGACAATCGCGATCCAGGCGCCGCGCACCCCGGTGGGCTTGGTCCCGCCGGCGCCCGGCGGGACCGCGGCCCCGGTGTGAAGCTGGCGGTCGAGGTCGGCGATGCGGGCCGCGACCACGGCGTGCTGCGGCGCCTCCCGCGGGAGCAGTCCCAGCGCGGTGTTCCAGTGGCAGAGCGCGAGAGAAAGGTCGCCCTCGGTCTGCGCTCTGGCGGCCTGGTCGGCGAGCTGGCCCAGGGTCCCGGCGTGGACCAGCGTGCCGCAGGACGGACAGCGAAGCAGGGCCTCCGCGAGCTCGGTGCCGCAGCGGGCGCAGCTCCCTGGCCGGACCACAGGTCCGCTCACGCCGGAGCGGCCCCTCCGACCCGGAACGGCCCGGTCAGCACCAGCTTCGCCGCGCGGGTGAGCTTCCAGGCCTCCATGATGGCAAAACCGTATATGAGGATACTGATCAGCGACCCGGGAAACCCGCCGATAGTCGCGAGGACCGGCAAGGTAAAGACGCCCACCAGCGCGATTCCCAGCACCGTGAGGACACCAAGCAGCGCCGGTTTCTCGGACGGCTGGGCCGGAGCCTGGCCGGCGGCGAGAACGCTGTCCAGCCGGTGGGTCTCGGCCTCCAGCTCAGCGCCCGAGAGCTCGGCCACCGGTTTGGCACCCGAGTCCGCCTTGGCCACGGCGGCGGCCGAGTCTCTGCCGGCGCGGGCGGCGGTCACCATTCCCTCGACCGCGAACGGGACGTACGCGACCCCGATACCCAGATAGGTGAGGATCGCGGCAAGCACCTGGTACCTCCGGCCGCCACGCTTTCCCGAGCCGGCGAAGACGCCTTTGCCGACCAGGAAGCCGAGCAGGATGGCAATCAGCCCCGCCTCGATGTTCGCCAATTTGGCCACGGCGTACCACACCGTGGCCCCGGCCAGCATGCCGCCGACGCCGAACAGCAGGGCGCGGGTGAACCGCCCGGTCCGGGCCGTGACCTCGGTCGAGACGCTCTGGCCGCGTTCGACGGCATCGCGGCACGCCTCGCACAGGATGGCGGGTCCGACGGACCAGTACTGATCGGGAATCGCGTTCTTGCAACTGGAGCAGGTAGGAAGCGCGGACGGCTGGTCGGTGGGGGCGGAGAAATCGAGCGGTTGCTCTCCTGCTGATCCGGTGTCGGTCATCGCGCCTCCGAGGGTGGGGCGTGGAATCCTTCCGGGGCCCTGCAAAATAGTGACCGCACGCGGCCAGGGGCCAGCGTCAGCGGCCCAAGCCGGGTGGACCCAGGTCGCCCGATGCCGTCAGCTACAGCCGTTCCAGCAGCACTCGTACGGCATCCACTCCCACGAGCCGCAGCAGGCCCTGGGGGCCCGCCAGCGTATCCAGCGATGCCCGTGCCCGGGTCTTCCATTCCGCCGGTGCGCCGCCGGTGCCGAGATACTCCAGCGCCTGAAGCCCCAGGTCACCGAGCTGACTGAGCGCCCGCGCCGCCGGCACTCCGTCCCGCGCCAGCGGCATCGAGTCGGCCAGGCCGGCCACCTGCTGGGCGAGGGGGCGCCAGCTGGTAAACGTCCGGGCCAGTTCCTCCCGCTGGGACACCGCGCCGGCGGGGTTCGCCGCCACCTCGCGGGCCAGCCGGTTGAGCCTGGGCCGCGCCCACGGATCGGGCCTGGCCGCGTCCACCAGGCCGGTGAGCGGGGTGAGCTGAGTGGTGCGCTGGATCTGGCTCCGCTGCCCAAAGCTGACGGGCATCGTCACGCTCAGCAGATCGTGCAAGGGCTGGACCCCGCGCCGGCCCGCCAGCAGGCGCAGCATCCGGAAGGTGTGCGCCTCGTGCAGGAGCCCGGCGCGCTCCAGCTCGATGCTCACCGGCGACAGCCGGCGATACATGTCGTCCACGTCCCGCACCGCCGCCGGCGACCAGAAGCGTTCGGCGATCGCCGCCATGCGGGGCCACACCCGGGAGTCCACCGTCTCGGGCGACACGTGCTCCGCCCACATGCACGCCTCGCCGCCGAGCACCAGGGTCTGCTCGGCCGGGGTGAGGGTGGTTTCCGGCGGGAGGGGGTCGGCCAGGTAGTGGTAGTCCGCGGGGTCGATATGGTCGAGGTAGTACGGCGCCGACAGGATCGCGGCGTTGCCCTGGCGGGCGGCCTGGCCCAGGTACTCGGTGCCGCGCCACGACTGGATCACGGCGGTGCGGGGCAGGTCGGGCTGCAGGATCTCGTCCCATCCCACCATGCGTTTACCATGACTGGTCAGGATACGGGCGAGCCGCCTGTTGAAGTAGGTCTGCAGCGCCTCATTGTCCCTGAGGTGGTGCAGTCTGCGGAAGCGCACGATGCGGGCATTCTGATTCCATTGCCTGCCGTTGACTTCGTCACCCCCGACGTGCCAGTACGGGTCCGGAAACAGGGTGGCCATCTCGGCGATGAACCCGTCGATGAACTGGTAGGTCGCTTCGCGGGTCGGGTCGAACGCGGGGTCGAAGACCCCGAACCTGCGCTCGATCCGATACGGCCCGGGTGCGCTGGCGTATTGCGGATAGCCTACGAACCAGGCCGTGGAGTGCCCCGGCATGTCGAACTCGGGCACCACCCGTATGCCGCGGTCCCTGGCGTAAGCCACGATCTCGCGGATGTCGCTTTGGCTGTAGTACTGACCGTCGGAGCCGAGCCGCTGGAGCCGGGGAAAGCGGCGGCTCTCCACCCGGAAGCCCTGATCCTCCGATAGGTGCCAGTGCAGCACGTTGAGCTTCACCATTGCCATGCCGTCGAGGGTGCGCTTGATCACCTCGGGCGGCTGGAAGTGGCGACCCACATCCAGCAGCAGTCCGCGCCAGCGGAACCGGGGCTGGTCCTCGATATGCGCCGCGGGGAGGAAGAAACCGCTGCTGTCGGCGGTGACCAGCTGGCGGAGGGTCTCCATCCCCCGGAGCGCGCCCACTACCGTCGGCGCCTCCAGCACCACTTGAGTCGGACTGACAGTGAGGTGG
Source organism: Gemmatimonadota bacterium (assembly GCA_041499215.1). Taxonomy (GTDB): domain Bacteria; phylum Gemmatimonadota; class Gemmatimonadetes; order Gemmatimonadales; family GWC2-71-9; genus JADJOM01. The sequence goes on from JBGQJV010000088.1 coordinate 6,087, forward strand.
TAGGATTCGTCTTCATCGGGGGTTTGCACCGCCTGGCCGGGCCCCGCGACCTTCAGGACCAGCCGCGCATCGCCCGCCGGAGCGGACGAGTCGTGGCCCACCGGCTGGCCGATCTCCGCGCCGATCCACTCGAGGGTGCGCCGGAGCCCGCGCCGGAGCCGGTCGTCGGTGAAACCGGCAGTCGCGACGGTGAAGGTGGAGTCAAGCGGGAGCCGGCCGGCGTCCAGGGTGAGCCTGGCCGGCAGCGGCATGAGGGCAGGGCCAGCCTGAGCCGCCACTCGGAGCGGAAGGGCGGCGAACAGCAAAGCGAGTTTGAGACGCATCGGTCTAAGCTAACGCGAAGAGTTCCGGCTTCCGAGTGGACCTTCCGCGTTCCCGTTCCGCATGCCCGGGTTGTCATCCCGAGTCCGCGAAGCGGCGAGGGATCCTTGTGGGTCCGCGCGAACCGGTAGGGATCCCTCCCCTCGCTGTGCTCGGGGTCGGGATGACAACAGTGGCCCGTCGCCCTCTCGCCTCGTCTCCTCACCGCCCGCGTCAGTTTGATTCTCCCTCTCACCCCCGCCATCCTTCCGCATGGCTGACGTCCCCGATGCACTCCGCGCGGCTCTGGCCGACCGCTACGCCCTCGAGCGGCCCATCGGCAGCGGCGGGATGGCGACCGTCTACCTGGCGCACGACCTGCGGCACGATCGCCAGGTGGCGGTGAAGGTGCTGCGGCCGGAGCTGGCGGCGACGCTCGGCACCGACCGGTTCCTGCGAGAGATCCAGATCGCCGCCCGGCTCACCCACCCGCACATCCTGCCGCTGCACGAGTCGGGAGAGGTCGGGGGCTTCCTCTATTACGTCATGCCGTACGTGGCGGGGGAATCGCTCCGCGGCCGGCTGGCGCGGGAGGGTGAGCTGCCCACGGCCGAGGCCGCCAGGATCCTGCGCGAGGTGGCCGACGCCATCGCGTACGCGCACGACCAGGGGGTGGTGCACCGCGACATCAAACCCGACAACGTGATGCTCTCAGGCCGTCACGCCCTGGTCACCGATTTTGGCATCGCCAAAGCGGTGAGCGAGGCCAAGAGCCGGCACAATCTCACGACTGCGGGGGTGGCACTGGGCACCCCGGCGTACATGGCGCCGGAGCAGGCCGCGGCTGATCCGGCGGTGGATCATCGGGCCGACATCTACGCCCTCGGGGTGCTGGGGTACGAGATGCTCACCGGCGAGCCTCCGTTCGCGGGAACCACACCGCAGGAGACGCTGGCGGCCCAGATCACCCGGGAGCCCGAGCCGGTGAGCCGGCGGCGGCCCGAGACTCCCACCGCCTTCGCCGACCTGGTGATGCGCTGCCTGGCCAAGCGGCCGGCGGAACGGCCCCAGGCGGCGATCGACCTGCTGGCGACGCTGAGTGCCGTGGCGACTCCTACCGGTGGGGCGCCGCCGGTGCCGGTGCGCCCGTTCTCCATAATGCGGCTGGTCGTCGCCCTGTCCCTGGTGGCCACCGCCGGGGTGGTCGCACTGGTTTCCCGGACGCGAGGCGGTCCCCTGGTGCTCGGCACCGAAAGCCGGATCACCGATCAGGCCGGGCTCGAGACCGACCCGGCCATCTCTCCCGACGGCCGGTTCATCGCGTACGCGGCGGGACCGTATTTCGCCTCACACATCTACGTGCGGCAGCTGGGTGGGGGACCGGCCCTGGACGTGACCGCCAACCTGCCGGGGCGCCACACCCGGCCACGCTGGAGGCCGGGCGGCGGAGAGCTGCTGTTCGTCACCGCCGCCGGCCGGACCCGGCGGGTGAGCGTGGTGTCGGAGCTGGGGGGGCCACTCCGGATCCTGGTCGACACCGAGAGTGACGAGGAGATCGCTTCCGCCGACTGGTCGCCCGACGCCCGACGGGTCGCGTACGACCTGGGCACCGGCATCCGGGTGCGGACGCTCAAGGACACCGGCACGGTCCAGGTCTACCACGGGTCCGATCCACACTCGATCAGCTGGTCGCCGGATGGCCGGTTCCTCGCCTTCGTAGAGGGAGGCAACCGCTTTGTCCACGGTACCACGGGTCTGGGCAACACCGCGCCGAGCGCGATCCTGGTGCTGCCGGTCGCGGGTGGGCCGGCGGACACGGTGTCGCCCCGCGCCCGGGTGAACCTGAGCCCCGCCTGGGCACCGGACGGCCGCTCCCTCCTGTTCATCTCCAATCGCGACGGGGCCAAGGACCTCTACCAGGTGCCGCTTACCTCGAGCGGGACCGTCGCGGGTCCGGCGTCCAGGCTCACGACCGGGCTCAATGCCCACACCGTCAGCTTCTCGCACGACGGCCGGCACCTGGCCTACTCCACGTTGCAGCGGGAGGCGAATGTCTGGGTCCTGCCCCTGAAGCCGGGGCAGACCATCACGGACGACAGCGCGGTACAGATAACCTCGGGCAATCAGCTGGTGGAGCAGTTCAACATCTCGCACGACGGCCGCTGGCTGGTGTACGACTCCGACCGCCGCGGGAATGCCGACATCTATCGCCTGCGGCTGGATCAGCCCGGCGCCGAACCCGAGCAGCTGACCAGTGACTCGGCCAACGACTTCTCGCCCTCGTTTTCGCCCGATGACCGGGAGATCCTGTTCCATAGCCTGAGAGATGGTTATCGCAATCTGTGGATCATGGGCAGCGATGGCTCCAATCCGCACCAGATCACCTTCTCGGCCTACGACAAGTCCGCCGGCCTCTGGTCTCCCGATGGACGGGCCGTGACCTTCAACGGCGACTCGGCCGGACAGCCGTGGCTTGGAGTGGTTGGGCGGGACGGGCAGGGGACCTGGAGCGCGCCCCGGCTGCTGGTCCCAGGGGTGTTGGGGAAGGGGAGCTGGTCGCCGGACGGTGCCCGCCTGGTTGCCACCCTGCAGAATGGGGCGGTGGTCCTCATTCAGCAGGGGACGGGCGAATCCCGGGGGTTGCTCCCGTCGGTCGGCTTTCCGGTGCGCTCGCCGGTCTGGTCCGCCGACGGCCACTCGATCTGGTATCGTCGGCGCGAACCGGATGGCCGCCTGGACCTGCTGACGATTCCGGTCGGTGGCGGTACCCCGGCGGTGGTGGTCGAGCCACGCGACCCGAGCCGCTCCGGGCCCCGGACGGACTGGACCACCGACGGCCGGCGCTTCTTCTTTACGATCAGCCGGTACGAGGGGGATATCTCGGTGGTGAATGTGAAGTAGGTTCACCGGTCACCGTTCACCGTTCACTGCCCACTGCCCATGGCCGTGTACAGTCACACCGTCCACTCCACCCGCTACCAGTGGCCCGACCTTCGCACCCTGCTTGCGAAGGCCTCGCCGCTGCGCTCGGGTGATCAGCTGGCGGGGCTGGCGGCGGCGACGGCGGAGGAGCGGGTGGCGGCGCAGATGGCGCTGGCGGATCTCCCCCTCACCGCCTTCCTCTCCGAGGCGGTGGTGCCCTACGAGCAGGACGAGGTGACCCGGCTGATCGTCGACCGGCACGACGCCCGCGCCTTTGCCTCGGTGCGGCACCTGACCGTCGGCGGATTCCGTGACTGGCTGCTGGCGTACGAGACTACGGGTGAGAGCCTGGCCGCGCTGGCCCCGGGCCTCACCCCGGAGATGGTGGCGGCGGTGTCCAAGGTGATGCGGGTGCAGGACCTGGTCCTGGTGGGGCAGAAGTGCCGGGTGATCACCCGGTTCCGCAACACGCTCGGACTCCCGGGACGACTGGCGACCAGGCTGCAGCCCAACCATCCGACCGACGACCCCCGGGGTATCGCCGCGAGCATCGTAGACGGGCTGCTCTACGGCAACGGTGACGCGGTGATCGGGATCAACCCGGCCAGCGACAGCCCCGAGGCGGTGCGGACCCTGCTCGAGCTGGTGGACCAGCTGCGGGAGCGACTTGCCATCCCGACCCAATCGTGCGTGCTGGCCCACGTCACCACCACCCTGGACCTCATGCGGCGCGGCGCCCCGGTGGACCTGGTCTTCCAGTCGATCGCGGGCACCGAGGCGGCCAACCGGAGCTTCGGGGTGAACCTGGCGATGCTGGAGGAGGCGAAGGCCGCGGCCACCCAGCTCGGCCGGGGCACGCTGGGCGACAACGTCATGTACTTCGAGACCGGGCAGGGCAGTGCCCTCTCCGCCGATGCCCACCACGGAGTCGACCAGCAGACCTGTGAGGCCCGGGCCTATGCGGTGGCCCGGGCGTTCCGTCCGCTGCTGGTCAACACGGTCGTGGGTTTCATCGGGCCGGAGTATCTGTACGACGGCAAGCAGATCCTCAGGGCAGGACTCGAGGATCACTTCTGCGGCAAGCTGCTCGGCCTGCCCATGGGTTGCGATGTGTGCTACACCAACCACGCCGAGGCCGATCAGGACGACATGGACACGCTGCTGACCCTGCTCGGCGCGGCGGGGTGCAACTACGTGATGGGTGTCCCCGGCGCGGACGACGTGATGCTCAACTATCAGAGCACCAGCTTCCATGACGCACTGTATCTGCGGCAGCTGCTGGGGCTCCGCCCCGCTCCCGAGTTCGAGCAGTGGCTCGAGCAGGTCGGCGTGGCGGATGCAGGGGGGAGGCTGAAAACCGGCAGGGCTCAACTGATGCTGGCCGAGGCTGGACTGGCGTGACGACACGGAGCCCGGCGCTTCCCGACCCGTGGGCCTCGCTCCGGGCGCTGACTCCCGCCAGGATAGCGCTCGGCCGCGCCGGGACCAGTCTGCCCACGGCGGCCCAGCTGGACTTCCAGCTGGCCCATGCGAGGGCGCGGGACGCGGTGCATCACCCGACCGACCTGGATGGCATCGTCACTGGACTGCAGGCGACCGGGCTTCGCGCCATCCGGGTGGCGAGCCAGGCTCCGGATCGAGACACCTATCTCAAGCGCCCCGATCTCGGCCGACGACTCCTGCCGGCCGACGGCGAACGGCTCGGGGCGATCGCAGGCGACGGAGCCGCCGACCTCGCGCTGGTCATCGCCGATGGGCTCTCGGGTCTGGCCGTCGAGCGTCATGCGGTGCCTCTGGCGGACGCGGTTGCCGGGTGGGTCCGGCAGATGAACTGGAGCCTCGCACCGGTGGCGGTCGTGACCAACGGACGGGTCGCCGTGGGCGACGAGATCGGACAGCGGCTCGGCGCCCGGCTGGTGGCGGTGCTGATCGGCGAACGTCCGGGACTGTCGTCCCCTGACAGCCTGGGCGTGTACCTCACCTGGGACCCGCGGCCCGGCCGTACCGACGCCGAACGCAACTGCATCTCGAACATTCGCCCGGAGGGGCTGGCGCTGGGCCGTGCGGCGGAGAAGCTGTGCTGGCTGATGACGGAGGCGACGCGACGCCGCCTGACGGGAGTGGCGCTCAAGGAGGAGGCGGATGGCGGGCTTCTTCGCTGAGGCGAGGCAATGGGCCGGCGGCCGGTGGTGGCAGTGGCGGGCCCCGCTGCTCCTGTTCCTCGCCTGGGATGGCGCGGCGCACCTGAGAGACCCCGAAGCCGGCGGGCTGTTCGCCGGGATCACCTTCGGGGTCCATGAGCTGGGCCACCTGCTGTTCGCCTTCTTCGGAGAGTTCATGACGGTGGCGGGAGGCAGCCTGAACCAGCTGTTGATTCCCATCGGCACAGGCTTCCTGCTGTACCACTATCGCGACTTCTTCGGCATCGCGGTGGCGGGGACGTGGCTCAGCTCGAGTCTGCTGGACCTGGCCCGCTACATCGGCGACGCGCGGGCTCAGGAGCTGGATCTGGTGGGATTCGGCGAGGATCCGCAGCACGACTGGACCTGGCTTCTCGGGCGGCTCGACGCGCTCGGCTCCGACACCCGGATCGCGAGCCTGACGCGGGGTGCGGGGCTCGTGGTTCTGGTACTGTCTTTGGGCTTCGGGGTGTGGCTGTCGCTGCAGATGGTGGGGCGCTCGCCGGTTCGGGCCCCGGCCGGGGAGTGACGGGGGGGGGCATCAGGCGCCCTGACACAGCATTGTGTAACGAAACCGGTCACTCCGGTCGGCTCGCCCTTGACCGCAACCAACTGGGGTGTAGACCTATGCCCGGCCGTTGTGGCCTGGTGGTCTTGTCGCCTGGTTGTCCTTTCGCCGTGTTCGCCCGTCGTCCCTGACCCCGACCGCCTCTTCCAGGAGTCTCCCGTCATGGTCGCGCTCGCTCAGCTCTGGCTCCCGATTCTCCTCAGCGCCGTCCTGGTCTTCATTGCCAGCAGTCTGGTGCACATGGTCATCAAGTGGCACAACTCGGACTATGGTCGGCTCCCCAACGAGGACGAGGTCCGGGCCGTCTTCCAGAAGGGGAATGCCGCGCCCGGCCAGTACGTCGTTCCCTGGTGCATGGATATGAAGGAGATGGGCAACCCCGAGGTGCTGAAGAAGTACACCGACGGACCCGTCGGGGTGTTCTATCTGCTCAAGCCTGGTGCCCCTACCATGGGACCGATGCTCATCCGCTGGTTCGTCTTCATCCTGGTGGTCTCCTTCTTCGTGGCGTATCTCGCCTCCCGGACCCTGCCGGTGGGGACGGAGTATCTCAAGGTCTTCCAGGTTACCGGCGCGGCCGGCTTCATCGCCTACTCGCTGGGCGCAATTCCGTCCTCCATCTGGATGGGGAAGCCCTGGCGGGTGACGTGGAAGGAGATGGCGGACGGCCTGCTCTACGGAATGGTGATGGGCGGGGCGTTCGGGTGGCTGTGGCCTAGATAAGTTCCGCGTTCCGAGTTCCGAGTTCCGAGTTCGCTCCGCGACCGGGTGAGCACCGCATCTCACTTGGAGAACGGGGAACGCGGAACTCGGAACGCGGAACGCCGGTCGATTATCTTCCCTCCGCCCTGCTACCCCCGTCCATCTCAACCAACTCTCCGCTATGCGTCTCTACCGGCTCGCGTTCCCCGTGGTCTTCTGTCTGGCGGCGGTCGTTCCCCTCCGTGCCCAGTCCCCGCTCGAGGGAGAGTACCCCGGGCTCGAGACGGGGAAGATGTGGACCTTCGACGTGCCCCCGAAGGAGTACTGGGCCAAGCGCTACAACTTCGCTCCCAGTGACACCTGGCTGGAGCACGCGCGACTTTCGGCCCTGCGCTACGGCAACGGCTGCACCGCCTCCTTCGTCTCGGGCGACGGCCTGGTGATGTCCAACCACCACTGCGCCCGTGCCTGCATCGAGTCCTCCACCCGGGAGGGCGAGGACTTCCTGACTAACGGCTTCTACGCCGCCCGCAAGGAGGACGAGCGGGCCTGCCAGGGACTGTTCTTGGACCGGCTGCAGGAGATCACCGATGTGACGGACCGGGTCTCCGGTTCCGCCGCCCCCACCGCCGACCCCAAGACCGCCGCGGCCCAGCGGGCCAAGGTGATCAAGACGATTGAGGATGACTGCGGCAAGACCGAGCCGGATGCCGCCTGTCAGGTCGTCAGCATGTACCGCGGCGGGCAATACAAGCTGTACCGGTTCCACCGTTTCAAGGATGTGCGGCTGGTGTTCGCGCCGGAGGACCAGATCGCCTTCTTCGGCGGCGACCCGGACAATTTCACCTTCCCGCGGTGGGATCTGGACATGAGCTTCGTGCGGGTCTACGTGGACGGGAAACCCGCCGCGACACCGCAGCACTTCAGCTGGAGCCGGGGCGGCACCCGCGAAGGGGATCTCACCTTCGTGATCGGCAACCCCGGCTCCACCGGCCGGCTCAACACCATGGCTCAGCTCGAGTTCCTCCGGGATGTGCAGTATCCGGCGCAGCTCGACGCGTTGCACCGCCAGGTCGAGGCCTACAAGGCCGTCGGCGCGCTGGACGAGGCCCGAGGCAAGGCGCTCCGCAACACCATTTTCGGGCTGGAGAACACCCAGAAGGCGATCGGGGGCTACCAGACCGGGCTGCTGGACCCCAGGCTCATGGGCCGCAAGCGCGACTACGAGAAGGAATTCCGTGGTCGAGTGGACGCCGATCTTTCCCTCAAGCGGCAGTACGCCCGCGCCTGGCAGGTGATCGCCGAGGTGCAGGCGCGGCGCAAGGCGATCGATGTGCGCCGGCGGTATCACGCGACCGGTGGCTACGGGGCCCGGCTCCTCGCCTTTACGCTTAATACCCTGCGCTACCCGGTGGAGATCGCCAAACCCGACGACGACCGACTGCCACCGTTCAAGGAGGCCAACAAGGCCGCCACCGAACGGGTGCTGTTCGGCGGGACTCCGGTGGACCTGGAGCAGGAGAAGATCGTGCTCGCCGCCTACTTCACCGCCATGCAGCACGAGCTTCCGGCCATCGACCCGGTGCTCAAGGCAGCGCTCCGGGGCCAGACACCGGAGGCCGCGGCGAAGGCGCTGGTCGAAGGCACCGGACTCACCACCGGCGAGGCCCGGAAGGCGCTGGCCGACGGCGGCCCCGCCGCGGCGTTGGCTTCGAAGGATCCCCTGGTGCAGCTGGCGCGGGTCATCGATCCGCTGGAGCGAGCGCTCAGCAAGGAGGTCACCGACCTCAACGATCGCGAGGCCCAGGCGAACGAACAGGTGGCCCGGGCACTGCTCGCGGTGTACGGCAGCTCGGTGGCGCCGGACGCTACCTTCAGCCTGCGGATCTCCGATGGCGAGGTACGGCGTTACCCCATGAACGGCACCCTGGCGCCGCCTTACACCACCTTTGGCGGGCTGTACGAGCGGGCCGCGGCCTTCGGCGGGCAGCCTCCGTTCGACCTGCCGCCCCGCTGGAAGGAGCGGCGGGATTCGCTGACGGTGGACACGCCGTTCAATGGCGCATCGACGAACGACATCATCGGCGGCAACTCCGGCAGTCCGGTGATCAACCGTGACGCCGAAGTGGTGGGCCTCATCTTCGACGGCAACATGGAGATGCTCCCCAACCGGTTCCTGTTCACCGAGCGGGTGGCCCGGTGCGTGTGGGTGGACTCGCGCGCCATCGTCCACGCGCTCCGGCGGGTGTATGACGCCCAGGGCCTGGCGGACGAGCTGGAGCGGAGGGACGGGACGCCAGCGATGTAAGGCGGGAAGGCGGGACGGTGGGCGGGACGGAAGGGGCGGGCGAGGCGTAGCGATGCCGCATTGTCGCGGTGAGGTGGGGCGTGGGGCGGCGATGCCGCATTGTCGCGGCAGCGAGTGGCCGCACAGGAGTGGTGAGACCGCCGCGCGGCGCACTCGCCGCCGCTCCCCTGCGTCATCGCCGCCCGTCCCGCCAGCCGCTTCCGCCCCGCTCACCTCGCCCGCCCACCTTACATGTAGCCGTCTCTCCTTAAGGTCTCCAGCCCGCCCCCGTCATCCTTGTCCTGCGCCCGGCCCGCCCGCTCCGCGATGTTGGCGAACTTGCCGGTTCTGAGCTCGGCGATGATCTCCCGGACATCGCGTGCGTCCGACTCGACCGGTCTGGTGCACGGCCCGCAGCCCAGCGACCGGTAGCGGATGCCGTCGCCCTGGTTGTAGTACAGCGACACGGTCGGGATGCCTTCCCGCTCGATGTACTCCCAGATATTGAGCTCGGTCCAGTCGAGCAGCGGGTGGATCCGCACATGGGTCCCCGGCGCGAACTCGGTCTTGTACTGGTTCCAGAACTCGGGCGGCTGGTCGCCCACATCCCAGGTAGACTCCCGGTTGCGAGGGGAGAAGTAGCGTTCCTTGGAGCGGCTGCCCTCCTCATCTGCCCGGGCTCCGACAATCACCCCGGTATAGGGCTCGGTATTCCGGTCCCGCTCGTAGGCCTTGCGGACGTGGTTGAACCGGTACCGGGGCCACTCGCCCGAGAGCGTCTTCTTCAGAGCCTCGGTCTTGAGCAGGCTGCAGCAGGTGATCCGGTCCACCGCCCCGTCGGGGAAGGTCCGCTTTTCGAGGAGGGCCTCCTCGTGCTGGCCGTAGATCAGGTTGAGGTTCCACTCCGCGGCGAGCCGGTCCCGGTAGCGGATCATCTCCGGGATCTTGAACGAGGTATCGATGTGTACCAGCGGGAACGGCACGTGTCCGAAGAATGCCTTCCGCGCCAGCCACAGGAGCACCGTGCTGTCCTTGCCGATGGACCACAGCATGCACAGGCTCTTGAAGCCGGCGTAGGCCTCACGGAAGATGTGGACGCTCTTGTCTTCCAGCTGGTCGAGGTGGTCCATGGGCGTGCCTTCCGCTCAACCCAAACCGAGAGAGTTCCGAGTTCCGAGTTCCATACCTCGCCCCGTGAGACAGGGGACCCGGCTGACTGCACCCGGCACCCGAACTCGGAACTCGGAACTTGGAACTTGGAGCTCTATCACCCTGTTGTCGCCCTGCTAGGCGTCCCATCGAGGTAGTCCAGTACCCTGAGCACTGCCTCCTCCACCCCCATCCCCGTCGTATCGATCACCAGCTCCGCCCGGTCGGGGGCCTCGTAGGGATCATCCAGCCCGGTGAAGTTCCTGATCTCACCGGCTTTGGCCCGGGCGTACAGCCCCTTCACGTCCCGGCGGGCGCACTCCTCGAAGGGGGTCGAGATGTGGATCTCCACGAACCGACGGCAGAGTCCGCGCACAAAGCTGCGTGAGGCGATGTAGGGTGACACCAGCGAG
>JBGQJV010000089.1:0-16509 GCA_041499215.1 Gemmatimonadota bacterium
ATGAGTCCGGCGAAATCCCGCGGAAGCTGAGGCGCCAGCGTCTCCTGCGCCCGTCGATAGCTGGCGCGATAGTCCCTGGCCTCGGTCGTGAGTCCAAGACGTTGGAGGACCCTGAGGCCGTTGGAATCGAGCGGGAGGAGCCGGGCCGTCCTGGTAAAGACCAGGATCTTGTCCGCTCCGGGCTCGCCGATCATGGCGAACTGAGCGAGGGCTTTCCGGGCCTGGTCCACTGGAAGTTTCAGCGCGGCCCGGAGATCCCCATCCCAGCGGCCCAGGACGAGCTCGGCACTCTGGCGGAGCCGCGCCGCGCGCACCGGGGCGGCGATCGGACCACCCAGCCGTGCGATGGCCCGAAGCTCGGCAGCCGAGGCGCCGAGTATTGCCCCGGGCGTGAGGCCCACCCGGGTCTGGAGTGCGCGAAACGCCTGCCTCCGCTGAGCGTCGGGGACGAGGTAGGCAACCTGTTCCCACAGGATCAGCCGGAACGGGTCGCGGCTCACAGGGGAGGCCGGATTGCCGTAGAACTGCTTGAGTGCGGCGAGGGCGGATCGAAGAGTCAGCGCCTTGGGCATGTTCCGCAGATTCGACCGATTGCGAGACTTCAAGATTGGGAATCCCAGCACACAGAGTCTGGCGCCCAAAACAGGACTTCGCGGAGGGTTCACACAGATTACGCAGATTACACAGATAGGTAATCTGCGCAATCTGCGTAATCTGCGGAACCAAGGTCACAGAATCGGCGTCACAGTACAGCTTGGTGGGCAACGACCTGGCGATCAAGCCGGTGGTACCAGGAGTCGAAAGGCCGCCCACCGGGGCGGCCTTTCCTCTATCTCTCACGCCCGCGCTCCGGGGGGGGGGGATCAGCTCCCGCCGAGCGCCTTGTACAGCGCGGCATAGGCCGTGGCGGCTTCGGTACGGCCCTGCGCCAGCAGGTCCTGAGACTCGAGCTGGGTGCGCTCGGCGTCCAGCACCTGAAGAAAGTCGGTGACGCCCTCGGAGAACCGCATCCGGGCCAGGTCCGCGGCGCGTTCGCTTGCCGCACTGGCCTCCTCCAGCCGCGCCACCCGCGACCGCGAGGCGCGATAACGCGCCAGCGCGCTCTCGACCTCCTCGATCGCGGCGAGCACCACCTGGCCGTACTCTGCCCGAGCTTCCTCCTCCCGGGCGCGGGCGGCGTTCACGCCGGTCTTCACCCGGCCGAGGTTGAGGGCGGGCCAGCTGAGCACCGGGCCCACCGCGTACCGGAAGGTCCCGGCATCGCCCAGGGCTCCCGCATCGGCGGCGGTGTAGCCGACGCTTCCCCCGACCGAGAGTCGCGGGAGATACTCCGCCCGGGCCGAGCTCACCAGCGCCGTCTGGGCCGCGGCAAAGCGCTCCGCGGCGGCCACGTCCGGCCGGTGCCGGGTCACCGAATCCGGACTCCCGATCGCCACCGAATCCGGCAGCGTCGGTCGGCCGTCGACCGGCCCCAGCTCGGCCGCGACCGCCGTGGGCGACCGGCCCACCAGCACCCCGATCCGATACTGCGCCGCCGCCACGTCGGCCTCACGCGCGGGGATCGACGCCAGCGTCACGCTCAGCTGGGCCAGGGCCCGCTCGGTATCGAAGGCCGTGCCCCGCCCGGCATTGAGCCGGTCACGGGTGAGCTCCAGGGTCCGGCGCTGATTCGCGGCGTTGCGGCGAGCCACCTCGAGCTGCTCCTGTGCGCCGCGCAGCTCGAAGTAGGCGCGTGCCAGCTCCGCGGTCAGCGTCACCAGGACGCCGCGCAGGTCCTCCTGGCTCACGGCGAGAAACGCGTCCTGGGCCCGCACGTTGTGCCGCAGGCGCCCGAAGACGTCGATTTCCCAGGCCGCGTCGAATCCGGCATCCCAGATGTCCTCGTCGGGCAACCGGCCCACCACGCCGGGAAAGCTGGCGCTCGCCAGCCGCCGCCTGGTATAGCCGCCACCGACCACGGCATCCGGAGTCAGGTCGAGCACGGCGCGCGCGCGGGCGGCCCGCGCACCGCGCACCCGGGCCTGGGCCGCCCGAACGTTGAGGTTGGCGCGGAGCGCCTCGTCGGTCAGGCGGGTGAGGGTCGTGTCTCCCAGCCGGCGCCAGAACTCGGTGTCGAAGTTCACCGGCTCGTTGCCGCCGGCTTCACGAGCGGCGATCGCGGGCAGGGTCCCCGTCTGTGCCGGGCCGGTTTCCCGGTAAGCCGCCGGCAGCACGACCGGTGCCGGCTGGTATGCCGGAGCGCCCATGCAGGCGGCGAGTACCAGCAAGGTCAACGGCAGGCTCTTACGCATGGGCGACCTCCCTCACGATCAGCTCAGGAGTCGGCGCCGTCCGGGTGGCGACCGCCGGACTGGGCTGATGCTGGGCCGCGATGAGCGAGTAGAACACCGGGACGACGAACAGCGTGAACACCGTTCCGACAGTCATCCCCGTCACCAGGACGATCCCGATGCTGTTCCGCGCCTGCGAGCCCGGCCCCGACACGAATACCAGCGGCAGGTGCCCGAAGACCGTAGCGGCCGAGGTCATGAGCACCGGCCGAAGCCGGGTGAGCGACGCCTCGCGGAGCGCGGCAAGCTTCCCCAGGCCCCGTTGCTGCAGGGTGTTGGCGAACTGCACGATCAGAATTCCGTTCTTCGCGATCAGGCCAACCAGCGTGATCAGGCCGACCTGCGAGTAGATGTTGATGGTCGTCAGGTCCAGGAAGCTGAACACCAGCGCGCCCGAGATCGCGAGCGGCACCGAACCCAGCAGCACAATCAGCGGGTCGCGGAAGCTCTGGAACTGGGCCGCGAGCACCAGGTAGATCAGCAACACCGCGAAGCCGAGGGACGCGGTGAGCGCCGAGCCCTCGCGCCGGATCTGGCGCGATTCCCCGGCGTATTCGAGCGTGGTACCCGGAGCGCCGGTCGCTCCGGCCGCCGCCTCCAGCACCCGGAGACCTTCCTCCTTGGTGACGCCCTGCTTGACCCCACCGAAGATCCGCACCGCGTTCCGCTGCTGGAATCGCTGCAGGGTGCGCGGGGCGGCGCTCGACTCGATGCGGGTGAAGGTCGAGACCGGCACCAGCTCGCCGCTCGGCGTCTTGATCTTGAGGTCGAGCAGCGGGCCCACGGTGGCCCGGTCCGCGTCCCCGATCTGGGGAATGACCTTGTAGCTCCGGTCGAAGTAGTTGAACCGGTTCACGTAGCCCCCGCCGAGCAGGGTCCCCAGCTCCCGGCCGACGCCCGCCAGGTCGAGCCCGAGGTCGGCCACCTGCTCCCGGTCGATCACCACCCGGGCCTCCGGCAGATCGATCTTCAGGTCGGTGTCCACGTAGAGGAACTTGCCGCTCTGCCAGCCGGCGCCCACCACCTGGTTGACCGTCGCGAGCAGCTGCTCCGGCGGGGCATCGCTCTCGAGCACCAGCTCCACGTCGTACTGGCCCGGAGTCGGCAGCGGCGGGTCAAGCCGCGGGAACACTCTGAGCCCCGGCACCCGCGACACCGCACCGTACACCGCGCCATACATCTGTTCGGTGGAGCGGCTGCGCTGCTTCCAGTCCTTGGCCACCATGCCGCCAAAGGCGCCCCAGTTGGCCGTGAGCGACCACATGAACTTGGCCTCGGGGAAGGCCTGGATCGCCTTCACCACGTCGAGCGAGGCCCGGTTGGTCGCCGCCAGCGACGCGTCCGGCGCGGCCTGCATGAACAGGCTGATGTGGCTCTGATCCTCCACCGGGGCCAGCTCCCGGCGGGAGTTCTGGTACAGCGGCCAGGCGGCCAGCATGACCAGCAACGAAGCCGCGACCACCGCCCAGCGCATCTCGAGCGCGCCATCCAGCAGCCGGGCATAGCGCCGGCGCACGGCGTCGAACCCGCGGTTCACCAGCGCGGTGAGCCGGCTCTCCTTGCCGTGCTCGTGCACAAAGCGCGAACTCATCACCGGCGACAGGGTCACGGCGACAATACCGGACACCACCACCGCCGCCGCCAGGGTGATCGCGAACTCGAGGAACAGGCTGCCGGTGAGCCCGCCCTGGAAGCCGATCGGGGCATATACCGCGGCCAGGGTGACGGTCATCGCCAGCACCGGCCCGACCAGCTCCCGGGCGCCGATCAGAGCCGCATCGATCCGCGATTTACCTTCCCGCACATGCCGTTCGACGTTCTCCACCACTACGATCGCGTCGTCCACCACCAGGCCCACGGACAGCACGATCGCCAGGATCGTCAGCAGGTTGAGACTGAAGCCCGCCGCGTACATCACGATGGCCGCACCCACCAGCGAGATCGGCATCGCCACCAGCGGCACCAGCGCGGTGCGGATCGAGCCCATGAAGAGGAACACCACCAGTCCGACGATCAGGATCGTCTCGGTCAGAGTCTTGGTGATCTCCTTGAGCGCGTCCTCCATGAAGACCGTGGCGTCGTAGGCCATCTGCATATCGATGTCCGGCGGCAGCGTGGGGCGGATCCGGTCCATCTCCGCCCGGAGCCGGTGCGCCACCTCGATCTCGTTGACGCCCACCAGCGGCCAGACGCCGAGATAGACCGCCTCCTGCTCGCCGTACTTGGCGACCATGTTGGCCTCTTCGGCACCCAGCTCCACCCGGGCCACGTCGCTGAGGCGGACGATCGCGCCTTTCCGCTCGGCCACGATCAGGTCGCTGAACTCCTGGGTGGAGCGCAGGTCGGTGTTGGCCAGCAGGTTGATCTGCACCAGGTTGCCCTTGGTCTGGCCCACCGCCGCGAGGTAGTTGTTGCGCTGCAGCGCCGCGTACACATCTCCGGGCGCGAGGCCCAGGGCGGCCAGCCGCGCGGGATCGATCCACACTCGCATCGCGATCTGGCGGCCGCCTTCGAACGTCACGCGCTGCACCCCTGGCAGGGTGGAGAGCTGTGGCTGCAGCGTCCTCAGCAGCCAGTCCGTCACGGCCGGTACGTCGCGCTTGGTCGAGGTGAAGCTCAGGTAGAACGAGGCGTACGGCCGGTCGGCCCGCTGGACCTCGACCACCGGCGGCTCCGCCTCCGAGGGCAGCTCCGAGCGCACCTGCTGCAGCCGGGCGGTGACCTCGGCCAGCGCCGCGGTGCTGCTGTGATTGAGCTTGAGCCGGACCGTCACCGTGCTGACGCCGGCGCGGCTGGTCGACTCGATGTAGTCCACCCCGCTGATGGCCGACACCGCGCGTTCGATCGGCGTGGTCAGGAAGCCCCGGACGGTCTCGGCGCTGGCGCCGGTGTAGACCGTGGTGATGACCACGGAGGAGCTCTCGATCTGCGGGTACTGCTGCACCGGCAGGCTGGCGAGGGCGCGCCACCCGACCAGCAGGATCACCAGGTTGACGACGACCGCCAGCACCGGGTGCTTGATGAAGACATCGGTGAACGAGCGCATGAGTGCTTTCTCTGTGACGTGATGCCGGCTGTCGCCGTCACCTGGTTCTGGTTATTTGGCCGATGCGGTTGGAGCGCCCTGGATGGCGACCTTCACCGACTCGCGCAGCTTGAACGAGCCCGAGGCCGCCACCTGCTCACCGGGGGAGATGCCCCCGAGAATCAGCACCGTGTCGCCCAGCACCGGGCCGCTCTGGACCGCCCGCTCGTGCGCGCGCTGGGCGCCGCTGCTGTCGGCCGTGACCACCCACACCTGGTCTCCGCCCGGTCCCTTGCGGAGGGCGCTGACCGGGATCGCCACCGCGCTGCCCATCGGGCCCACCGGCACCTCGACCCGTACCGACGCACCGGGCGCCGGGGCATGCGTGCCGGCATCGATCCGGGCGCGCACGGTGGCGTTCCGCGTGGTCGGATCCACCCGCGCATCGATCGCCACGATCCGGGCCGCGATTGGGGCCGCGTCGTCTGCGGTGACGACCTGCACCACGCCGCCCTCGCGCAGAGTCGCAGCGACGCCCTGGGCCACCTCGAAGTCGACGTTCTCCGCCTCCGAAACGCCCTGCAGCGTGGTCAGCTCGACCCCCTCGTTGAGGTACTGGCCGGCGTGCACATCCGAGATGCCAATCCGGGCGCGGAACGGCGCCCGAATGGTCTTCTTGGCGATGATCGCCTTGGTGCGGGCGATGTGGGCCTGGGCGACGTCGCGCTGGGCCCGCGCCTGGTCCACCTCCTCCTGCGAGGTGGCCTGGTGCTCCCGCAACCGCTCGAGCCGCTCCAGCGTGGTCTGCGCCAGCTCCGCCTCCGCCTCCTGGGCGGCGAGGTCCGCCTGTTCCACCGAGACATCGAGCGCCACCAGAATGGTGCCGGCCTCGACGATCTGTCCGGGGGTGAGGGACGCCTGGCGGACGGTGCCCGGCAGCTCATTGCGGAGCGTGATGGACCGGAGGGCCAGCACCGTCCCGATCGCGGTGGTGGTCTGGCGGTGCTGCCGCGGTTCGGCGGTGGCCAGGGTCACCAGCTCCACCGGCTCGGGCTGGTGTGCCGAGGCCGCCTCGGCGGCGCGGTTGGCATTGTGCTTCCACGCCGCGAGTAGGGCGCCGGTGCCGAGCACGGTAACGATCAGGACGAACGACCCGATCCAGCGGCGCGGCGTAGTGAGGGACTGGGGACGCATGACGAAGACTCCTCCAGGGTTGTGCACAGAACGACAGTTCGACAACCATCAAACATCAATTGAAAAAAAGAGCCCGACCTCGGCGGCTTATAGCTCACCCACCTTCGACACCCGGCGCATCAGCTCAGCAGTATACGCCGCCAGCACCTCCCGACGCACCTCGTAGAACCGATACTGTCCTTCCCGACGGGACTCGATGAGACCGGCCCGCACCAGCTCCTTCATGTGGTGCGAGATCGTGCCCTTCGATACGGGAAACTCCACACAGAGTTTCTGGCACGAGTACTCCCGCTCACTGCCGATCGACTCCAGCAGCGCCATGCGGCGGGGGTCGGCCAGCGCCTTCGCGACCAGCTCGAACTGCCTGGCCGAGAGGGCGGGCTGCGGGGCCTGCGTTTTCATGGTTTGATGATTATCAAACTGTCCGAGCCCTGTCAAGGGCGACGGGTTTCCGGCCGGCCACCGGTTGCCCTGCCAGCCGACCCCGCCCTGGTCCGTGCTACTTCGCGGGCTTTTCCTTCCGGGTGCCATCCCGGAGCGCCATCACGAACCGGGAAGCAGCCACCACCAGCTCCGGCGTGCCTTCGTGCCGGACGATGTCCTCCACCGGGCCGGCTTCGAGCTCGAGCGTTGCGGATACGGCTCCCACGAGTTCGGGGATGGTGCTGATCGAGAAGGTGACGTGGCGTGATCTCCGGTCTTATCCTTCGTCAATATTTCGTCCCCGTTCACCTACTCCCGACCTCCCATGGACCTCATTCTGCTCATCCTTCGGCTGATCCACATCCTCGGCGGAACGCTCTGGGTTGGATTCGGCGTGTTCGTCCCGCTCGTTCTGGCGCCGGCGCTGGGGGAACTCGGCCCCGAGGCCGGCAAGGTGATGGCTGCCCTGCAGCGCCGTGGGCTCACCACCGTGCTGCCGCTTCTCGCGCTGGCGACCACGCTGTCCGGGCTCTGGCTTTACTGGAGAGTCGGCGGCGTGGCGGTCAGCGAGTTCCTGATGTCCCGGCGGGGACTCGCTCTCGCCGCGGGCAGTCTCCTGGCAATCGTCGCCTACGCGCTCGGGATGGCTATCACCCGTCCGGCCATGATGCGGGTCAACGCGGCGCTCCAGGAGCTGGCGACCGCGGCCGCTTCGGAGCGCGAGCGCATCCAGGCTGCAGTCGCCCGGCTGCGGAATCGGGGCGCGGTTGCGGGGCAGTGGGGATCGGTCCTGCTCCTCGCATCCGCTGCTTGCATGGCCGTGGCGCGCTATCTCTAGGTGTGAGCGCGCCATCGGGCCGATGCTCGAGTCCGCGCCCCACGCCTACCGCCGGGATCCGGCCGCCAGCTCCACTCCGAGAAACCGGCCGTAGCGTTCGGCCTCGGCGTCGAGCAGGTCGGCTTCCCGGCGGGTCAACGGGGTCAGCGTCTCCAGCTCCAACTCCACCCTTCGCCCGCTTCGTACCGGCCGCCAGCCACCGATCAGCATCCCGTTCCGGGTGATCACGTGACGGGAGACAAGATCGTACAGCTTGCGTGCCCGGGGGCGGACGGCGGGGTCGAGGAAGAGCGCGTGGTCCTGGAAGGCGACCAGGTACTCGTCGTAGTTGGGAAGGAGATGGATCTTCGGCGTTCGCAGGGCCGGCGTGGTTTCCGACAACCCGAGCCAGTAGGTCTTCCCGTCGACCATCTGCCGCCGGAGGGCGGCCTTCGCCAGCTCGATGCCGGCCCTGGCGTCGGCTGACGTGAGGCCGGACCACCACGCGAAATCCCGGGTCTCCGCCGGGCCATGGCTGGTGAAATAGCGCCGCGCCAGCTCGGCCAGGGCCTCATCCCGGGTCCTCGCCCGTGCCGCGGGCACGCGCTGTTCGAGGTGGGCGTAGGTGTGCTGTTTTCCCCTCGGCTGCCCGCTGACGATGAGGCCATCCAGCTCGGCCCTTATCACCAGGTGAGCCAGCCGAGTGCCACTGGCCACGATGCCCGCACGGTTCAGCGCCTGGGCCAGCTCGTCCCGGGTCAGGTGCTCGCCGTCCGCGAGCGCCCGGGCGATTGCTGCGTTGCTCTTCCGGTAGACCCGGGCATCCAGCTCCTGGAGGCGATCCTGGTAGGCCATGGCGGCGCGCACCCGCGGCGCGGTGAGCGCGAGCATCCAGCGGATGTCCTCGGGTAGGACGAAGTGCCAGGTGGGCCGGAGGATATGGGTCCGGAGGATTCGCCCCTGGGCATAGGCCTCCTGCGCGTCCCCATCGCCCAGCTTCCGGACGCGTTGACCGATACCCCAGCGGGCTGCGTGGTAGTCCTGTGCCTGCACGGCGCCGAACCAGCCGACTACCGCCTCGGGGGTATCGAGCAGCGGACCGGTCAGACGGGAGTTGCGGAGGCGGACATGGAGGAGGTTCGGCGGCGTGGTCATCCTTCCTTGGAGATCCCCGGCTTCTCCATCCTGGAGCGAAGGGTGCTTCGGTTCATGCCCAGCACCTTTGCCGCACCCTGCGGCCCATGCACCTGGCCATCGCCCGCGGCCAGGGCCGCGGAGGCGGTGGAGTTGAGGACTGCTTCGGTCATGATGAGCAGCTCGGGATCAGGTCACCGATCGTGGCAGGATCCGGCGAAGGATTTCGTCGACATGAATGGCCGTGGTGTCGAGCAGGGGGACCGGGGCGGGCGTGTCCCGGTCCAGGATCAGCGGCAGCTCCGTACCGCCGAGGATCACCGCCTCCACCCCTGTCCTGGTCCTCATCCGTTCGATGACGGCGAGCAGACCGGCCCGGGTTTCGGGGAGAAAGATGCCATTTACCAGCTCCGTCACGTAGACCCGGTGAACGTATTCGCGGTCCGGGGAATCGGGGGGATGCACTTCGATCCGACGCCGGGCCAGGACACTTGGGTAGAACCCGCCCTCCATGGTGAACCGGGTTCCAAGGAGGCCAGCCCGAGTCACTCCCAGTGCCGTTGCCCGATCCGCGGTGGCCTCGACGATGCTGACCAGTGGGATGGGGGAACGCTCCTGCACCGCCTCGAACACGAGATGAGGGGTGTTCGAGGCAAAACAGGCGAGGTTGGCCCCGGCCTCCGCAAGGCGGTCGATCTCCGCGCCGAGGAAGGCGGTCAGGCCTGGCAGGTCATTGGCACTCGCAAGCGCCAATAGACGGGTGAGGTCGATGCTGTTGATCAGCATCCGCGGGTAGCCATCGGGCACGCGGGCGCGGTATCCCGTGACCAGGAGGCGATAGTAGGCGACGGTCGATTCCGGCGCGCTGCCGCCGACGATGCCAAGGAGGGTCATGGATGTCAGGGGCTGAAGCCCCTGCTCGGCATAGACAAGCCCTGAAGGGCTATGACGCTTGAGCTCACTCGAACGTCTGGCCAAAGGTGATCCGATTCCCTTCCAGGTCCAGCACCTGGAAGTCGCGCAGGCCCCACGGGTGACTGACTGGAGTCCCCCGCACGTTGGCACCCCTCGCGGTCAGCTCCGCGTGCAGCGCGTCGGCATCGCGTACGTAGACATAACACGAGCCGATCCCTTTGTGCTGCTCGCTCCTGCCGATCAGGACCAGGGTAATGTCATCCCGGTCCATCACGCCGATGTCGCCTTCGGCGTAGTTGATCCTGAACCCGAGGACGTCACGATAGTGGGCAACCCCGGAAGGCACGTCGGACAGTGGCAGCTCGGGGAGGATATGCCGCAGCTGGCGCAATGGGTCCTTGTCCGGGTCCGGCTCCTGGAACGACTGGGCAAACCAGAGCACGTGGCCGTCCGGGTCGCGGATCTCGAACATGCGCATCTTGATCCAATTGACCCGCTCGATGCTGCCCGGACTCCCCCCGCGCGCACTGAAGCCTTCACGCATCGCAGCCAGGTCATCGGTCTCGAAGAACAGGGTGGCCGATCCGCGGGGCCGGTGCTCTCCAGTGCTGTCGGGGGCGCTGTCTCCCACCGCCAGCGCGATTCGCGCCGGGCCGCGGGTCAGCTCGGCACCCACGGCACGCCCGCTCTCCTCCTTCAGGTCGCGCACCTCGAATCCGAGGACATCCCGGTAGTAGTCGATGCTCAGGCGTGCGTCGGCCACGGCGATCAACCGGCTTACCGGCGCGACGATTGCGGGTGTTCGCATCCTGTGCCTCCGTGAAACTGATTCAGGACTCCGATGTCAGTCAGCCTTGCGCGAGCGACCTGATCCTGCCCGACGGCCGGGCAAGCGCGGTAGTAGATTCCCGCCCTTCCGTCCGAGCCGACAGTCGGAGGCGCCCGCTGACATGAACGACCCCGAGCCCGGCCCGGGCCGGTTTGATCCCCGGCTGGGCGGATGGATCCTCACCAGTCACGCGGACGTGGCCGCCGCCCTGCGCGAACCGCGTCTGTCGGTCTCCGGGACGCCGGTCGCAGGACATGCCGCCCATCTCGCCGTGCGCGAGGCCGGCGCCCAGGCGTTTCCTGCTGCGCGGCTGGCACAGTGGCGAACCGAGATCGAGACCTCGGCCCGGGCCCTTGCGCGGAGTCTGCCCAGGGACCAGTCGGTCGACCTGGTGGAGACCTTCGCGGCACCCTGGTCGCTCGCGCTGGCTGTGACGGCGACCGGCGCGCTTCCCCAGGAGGCCGAGCGACTCGCCCGGCTGGCTCGGCAGGTGTTCCTCGCGGCCGCCCGCTCCACCAATGGCGAGCCCGAACCCGAGGCACAGGCCGCCGCTCTTGCCCTGGCGGGTGGCTTTCCGGGGGAAGGAGCTTCCATCGCCGTACAGGCCTTCGTGGCGCTCAGCCACACTCTGCCGTTCTTCCTTGCCGGCGCGTGGCACGAGCTGTTCCGGCATCCCGAGGAGACCCTCCGCCTGCGCACCGACCCGGACCTGATGCCGCAGGCAATCGAGGAGCTGCTGCGCTACGCCAGTCCTGCGCGGGCGGTCTTCCGTGTGGCGCTCGCGCCGGTCTCGATCGGGGCCGCGGGTATCGGCCCGGGTGAGCGCGTGATCCTCATGCTGTCGGCGGCGAACCGCGATCCGGCCCAGTTCCCGGACCCCGACCGCCTCGACCTCCGCCGAGGCGGCCAGGGTCACCTCGCCTTTGGTCGGGGAACGCACGCTTGCTCCGGTGCCCAGCTGATCCGGATGGCGGCCGCCGTCGCGACCGACGCCCTGCTTCAGGCCACGGACGCGGTGGAACCGATCGGCCACGTCGACTGGATCGGCGGATTCGCCATTCGCGCCCCCGCCAGCTTGCCGGTGATCCTGCGGCGCGAGTCGGGCGAACAGCCAGGCGCCTAGGCTGAGCCCGGGGCGACCTGTGTTTGCAGCCCATGGCGATGGCTCGCTGTCGTCCCCCCCTCACCCGTAGGTCACCCGGACGGACGCGGGAAAGACCGACAGCCCCTCACGGGTCACGCCCCGCGCGCCGCTGAGCGAGATCTCCCGCAGTCGCGGCAAGGCCGCCAGCGCGGCAAGCCCTTTGTTGGTGATCCCGGTGGTCTCCCAGAACTCGAGCCGCTCGAGCGAGTGGATCCGGCCCAGGACCTCCAGGCTCCGGTCGGTAATCCGGGTCTTGCCTGCGTAGTAGGTCTTGAGCCGGGACAGGCCGGCGATGTGTCCGGTCGCGACGTCGCCGGTCGCCCGGCAGTACATGCACCACAGCGCTTCCAGGCTTTCGCACCGGCCCACGTGGCGGAAGCCGTCATCGGAGACATCCATCGGCATGAGCTCCCGGAGCGCCGGGAAGCGCGGGAGGGCCGACAGCGCCGTGTCGTCAACGCCCTTGCAGCTCACCGCCAGTCCGCGGAGGGCCGGCATCGCGGCCAGCGCGGCGAATCCGCGGCTCCCGAGGTTGGGACACTCGCGGCCCCAGATGTACTCGATGGTCGGGGAGCGGCTGAGGGCCGCGAAGCCATCGTCGCTCGCGACCGTGCCCTGAGCCATGAGCATGCGAAGCCGCGGGATGGCGCCGATGTGGCCCATGGCAATGTCGTTGCAGAGGTTCCCCTCGCAACCGAGGAACCCCAGGTTCGGCAGCCCGGCGAGGACCCGGAGGCCATCGGCGGTAGCCGAGGTGGTGTGCCAGAACAGGCTCAAGCCGAACAGTCCGTCGAGCCCCGCCAGGCTCCTGAGCCCCTGGTCGGTGAATGGCCCGTCCAGCAGCAGGTGAGTGGGTGCGGCGTCGGGACTCATCAGCGAGTACTTCAGTTCGCCGCCCTGCCACTTCTTGAACCCGGGGAACCGATGCAACAGGGGAAGGCCGGCGTCGGTGACCAGCTTCCCGCTCTTGAAGCGGCGCAACTCGCGCTTGCCGGTGAGGGCGTTGATGGCCCCGTCACCGGTCGGCGTGCCGAGCAGGTCCACGCTCTCGAGCAGATCACAGAAGGTCAGGTTGGCGACCCCAGCGTCGGTCACCCGCTGGGGCCAGCACATCTGGAATCGCCTGAGCCTCTTCAAATGCCGCAGGACTTCGAGCCCGCGATCGGTGATCCGGCTGTGCCACCCGCTCAAATCGAGCTCCAGGAGCTGCGGCATTCGGGCCAGGTGCAGCAGGCCGTCATCACTCAGCAGTTGTGATCCATCGAGATTGAGATGGGTCACTTGCTCCAGCCGGGAAACGCGCTCCAGTGCCGCGTCGGTCATCTGCCCGCCGGCGTTGATGCCGGTGAGCCCCATTTCCTTGACCACATCGATGATCACGTCCCAGTCCCGGTCGGTCAGAGGCGGGCGGGGCTCGATGGTGCTGTGCTGCCAGTCGATGCGGTAGAACGGCGGGGCCGAACTCAGGCCGGGGGGTGTGGCGCGCGGGTCGATCTGGGGCTGGACCATGGCCTCGGCCAATCGGGCCCAGTTTTCGAAGCCGTACTCACGGGCGACCAGATGCTGGGCTTCCGCCGGCGTGAAGTCGGTGCGGCCCTCGGCGCCGGGCACGGCCTTCAGCTGCTCCTCGATCAGCTCCCGCAGCCGGTCATGGCTGTATGAGCTGCCGGAGAACTCGCTCAGGCGCTGCAGGGCCTCGGCGTCGCCGCGGACCCCCGCCAGGATGTCCTGTGCCATGTGCTCGAACTGCTCCAGCCGTTCTGCCGGCCGGAGGGTCTCCACGTGGTGCACCAGCTTGGCCCAGCTCTGGAACCCGTATTCGCGGGCCAGAACGAACTGGGCGTCGGCCAGCGCCACCTCCGCCGGGGGCGCGTCGGAGGCGATCCGGGGGAGGACGGCGCCGAAGCGTGTCGCGGCGACGGGATCGCCGGCACGGTAGAGCCGCAACAGTTCCTTGGCTTGTTTGTGGAGCTGCTCGAGCGACGGACGCGCGGGCAACCGAAGGGCGGGATCAGACATGACGATCTCCTTTCAACGACGCCCGCGTCCGCACGAACGGGCTGAAAGAAGATCGGGAATTGTGCCGGCAGACGACTCAGGTGGGCTCGGCCCTTTCCGCGGACGGGATGCGCCCTGGTGCGCGAGGGCAACCTTAACCCGTCGCCGCACAGCGGTCAATCTCGGTCGCCGGCGAGATCGGCCCACCGCCCCTCGTCACCCTGTCCGGCGGCTTCGAGCTGCCGGAGAACCATCTGGTAGTAGACGCCCCGCGCCCCCATGAGCTCCTCGTGGGCGCCCCGTTCGATGACCTGGCCATCCTCCAGCAGCAGGATCAGATCCGCCCGCCGTATGGTGGAGAGCCGATGGGCGATCACGAAGGTGGTCTGCCCCGCCAGCAGGTCGGCCAGCGACTCCTGAATGAGCTGCTCGCTCTCGGTGTCCAGATTGCTGGTCGCCTCGTCCAGGATGAGGATCCGGGGCTCGGCCAGGATCGCCCGGGCGATGGCCAGACGCTGACACTGGCCTCCCGACAGCTTCACCCCACGCTCCCCGATGAAGGTCTCGTACTGCTCCGGCAGCCTCACGATGAACTCGTGGGCGTTGGCTCGCCGGGCGGCGTCCTCGATCTCGGCAGCGGTGGTGTCGCGCCGGCCGTAGGCGATGTTGTCCCGCACCGAGCCGTCGAACAGGAAGACTTCCTGCTGCACGATGGCCAGCAGGTCGCGGTATGAGCGCAGCCGGAATTCCCGGATGTCGGAGCCGTTGAGCAGGATGCGTCCCTTGGTGGGGTCGTGGAACCGGGCTACCAGGTCTGTCACGGTCGTCTTGCCCGCCCCGCTTCGACCCACCAGGGCGACCACCGACCCACCGGGGACGGTGACGCTGAAGTCGCGCACCACCGGCTGCCCCTCGCGGTACGCGAACTCCACCTCCTCGAACCGGATCTCCTCCACCATGCGCGGCGCCAGGCGGGCATTCGGGCGGTCGGGCTTGTCGTCCTCCATGCCCATGACCTCAAAGACCCGCTCCATGGCGGCGAGCGAGCGCTGCAGCTCGGAGAAGGAATTGACGATCTGCCATACCGGGCCCAGCAGCAGGTAGGTGTACCACTGGAACGCCATGATGTCGCCGATGGAGGCGCCCCCGGTCAGGTTGAGGTACCCGCCATACCACACGATCACCACGTTTACGCCGCCCATCAGCAGGCCCCAGGAGGTCCACAGCACCAGTTCGCGGCGCTGGGCGAACATCTCCTTCCGGAGGACGGTGTGACGCCCGACCATGTAGTCGAGCAGCTCCAGCATCTCCCGCCGGAACGCCCGCACCACCCGGATGCCTGAGAACGTCTCTCCCACCCGACCGTCGATCTGTTCCGCGTCTTTCCGGAGTGACCGGTAGATGGGCCTGATCCGCCGCGCAAAGACGAAGCTCATCAGCATCGCGCCGGGGATGATGGCCATGGCGGTCAGCGCGAGTCGCCAGTTCAGGGCCAGCAACACGGCCACGGCGATGGCCAGCCGGATGAGCGAGATGGCGGGCGATACGATGGCCATCTGCAGCAAACCGGTGGTCGTCTCCACGTCGCCCGTCAGCCGGGACAGAATGCCCCCGGTCTTCATGTCCCACAGCTTGGGAAGCGGCAGGTGCAGCAGCCGATCGAACAGCGACCGTCTGAGGGACAGCATGACCCGGACATTCAGCAGCCGCTGGCGGTAGTCCTTGAGGGCGCCGATCAGGTTGGACAGGACGATGACGCCGACGAAGGTCACGCCGGCGAGGTGGAGGCGGGTCAGGCGGGTCGCGGAGTCCAGGGTGGCGATCAGGAGGACCCGATCGATGATGAACCGCATGAACAGCGGCTCGACCAGCTGCAACCCGGCGGTGACCAGCGCCAGGAGGAACACCACCCCGAGCGCGTACCGGTGCGGCCGGAGCCAGCGCAGGTACTCCCGCAGATACTCGCGCCGCCGGCGGCTGAGCGGCGGCCCGGTCTGCGGCGCCGGCTCTTCCCCCGCTTCGGTGGTGTGGTCGAGGCGCCGCTCGCGGTAGTCCCGCAGGAACCGGCGAAAGCGCTCGCGCGAAGAGACGGACATGCCGGTCCCTGCCTGGTTCGGGGATCCTGGGAATCAGCGCGGACCGATCACCCTAGGTGTGGTCGGAGCAACTCGTCAACCTCCGCGTAGCCCGACGGAAACGCGACACCACTGGCGGACGCCCCGGCCTGGAGCAGTGCCCTGACCGGATCGGGCGAGCGCCGTTCGGTCCAGTAGGAGTCGACGCACGCCTTCACGGCGAGGACCAGTGCCGTCCGCCCCTTGCCGTCCTTCGCGTTGACCGGTGCCCCGCGCTCGATCAGCAGCCGGATCGTCGGCAGATGCAGCTTCCACGCCGCCACGTGGAGTGCGGTGCTGTCCTTCGCGATATCGAAGTAGCCGTCACCCTCGTACAGCGCGGTCACCGGCACGCCAAGGTCGAGGAGGAGGCGAACTCCGTCGGTGTTCCAGGTCCCGGCGAATTCCGCGAGCAGCTTGCTCCCTTGCGCCACGACCTCTCGCACCAACTGAGGCTCGCGCTCCGCCATTGCCCGGACCGCCGCGCCGTCGCCCCGGGCACATGCCGCGATCAGCCCCAAGGCGCCGGGCAGCTGGACCGGAAACCCACGCTGCTCGAACAGCTCGAGCAGGTCGCCCCGCCCGC
>JBGQJV010000090.1:0-16474 GCA_041499215.1 Gemmatimonadota bacterium
GCCCGTTCGCCGTCCATCTCCCTCGGCCTGCTGTTCGCGGCCGCCTTCGGCCTCGACCTCCTCTGGCCGGTGTTTCTGCTCCTGGGGGTCGAGCGTGTCAGCATCTCCGCCAACCCGATCGGGTTCAGTACGCTCAGCTTCGACTCCTATCCCTGGAGCCACAGTCTGCTCATGGCCCTGGTTTGGAGCGGCGTGGCGTTCGGACTGGCGCGCTGGCGGGGACTTTCATTCGAGCCGGCCTTGCTGCTGGGCGCCCTGGTGACCAGCCACTGGATCCTCGACTGGGTCAGTCACCTGCCGGATCTTCCGCTCTACCCCGGCGGTTCCACCCTGGTCGGGCTGGGACTGTGGCGGTCAGTGCCCGGAACCCTGCTGGTCGAGGGAATCCCGTATCTGGGCGCGATCGCCCTCTACTTCGGGGCCACCCGGGCGCGGGACCGGATCGGACAGGTCGCGCTTCCGATCCTGCTGCTCCTGTGCCTTACGATGTGGGCCTCCACCCCATTTGGGCCACCGCCGCCTGACGCGCGCACCCTGGCCTGGTCCGCACTCGGTCTCTGGTTGTTCGTCGTTTGGGTGGGCTGGGGAGACCGACATCGCGCCCTGAGAACCGCACGGGTGGGCGGGATCCCCGCAGGGGGCTGAGCGGCGAAGGCTGGTGGGTCAGACGACCAGGGATTCGAGCATCTGCCGGTCCGCCATGCCGACATGGCGCCGCACCTCGCGGCCGCCGCGAAAAGCGATCAGCGTAGGAACGCCGCGAATTCCGAAGCGCAGTGGAGTCTCGGGATTGGCCTCGGTGTCGAGCTTGAGCACCAGCACTCGCACCGCGTGGCTGGCCGCGAATCCGTCCAGAGCGGGGGCCATTGCCCGGCAGGGCCCGCACCAGTCGGCGTAGAAGTCGACCAGGACCGGAACATCTGCTTCCTCCACCATCTTGTGAAAGTCCCGGTCGGTGACCGGTTGCGGACGGTCCAGCGCAAGCAGGTGTCCGCACTTGGCGCACTTTGGCCGATCCGGCAGGCGAGCGAGTTCGATGCGATTGATTGTCCCGCAGGACGCGCAACGCGCTGCCACCGACTTCCTGGCGGCCGGCTGGTGGGTTGTCATCGGGCTCTCCCGGCTGAGTTGCAGCTCCCCAGGATAACCGGTCGTACACCTGCGCGTGCGCCGGCTTTCGAGGGAGGGTCACTGCCGATCGGCGATGACCTCGAGGACCATCGGCGTCACCATGACGCTGTGAGGATCAGCCTCGGCCGCCTCCAGTTCGCGGATCACCGTGTCCACCCACTGCTCGGAGACCCGCCCGAGCTCGTGCAGCCGCTTGGCATTGGTCGCGACGAAGCTGGCCGGCCAGCGCCAGGTCATCTCCGAGGGCGTGGTTGCAAAGACCAGCGGGCGAACCGATCGCAGGCGGAAGCCACTGCTCTGCAGGGCGCCGATCAGGGCAGGCGCGACGTCAGGCTCGCCGCCGCTCGCGCGCCAGCTCGCCATCACCTCGGCCACGAATTCCGACAGCGGCGGGCGGGGAGGCGCGAACTGCCAGCTGGCGTAGTCCACGTACTCATGGAAGACGGCACACCCGCCCGGCCGGAGGACGTCACCTATCCAGCCCACCAGTCTGGTCACGGAACTGGTGAAGGAAGCCACCCACCGGCACCAGGCCATGTCGAAGCCGGACGGCGCCGCCGTTTCCATGAGGTCGGCCTGCAGCAGCCGGATCTGGCTCAAGCCCCGGCGACGGCTTTCGGCCTGGAGGACCTCCAGGAACCGGGCAGACCGCTCGACCGCCAGCACCTCGCCCGCTGGTCCGACGATTTCGGCCAGATCGAGCGTCGCGTACCCGGGGCCGGCGCCGACATCCACCACCCGCCACCCGGCACTCGCGCCTGCCCGCCGCCAGGCTGCCAGCATGGATTCCCGCCATACCCGGTGCTGGATACCCAGCCGGTCCACCTCCGCGTCATGCGTCCCCAGCACGTAATCGCCCCTGGTCCCCGTCACACGCCCTCCGGCATTCTCGAGAAGGCCGATCATATCGTTCGGCTTCGGCGGGTGCTATCGGGATCTTGCGGACCTCCCTGTCCGGGGTGCCACGGCGGGTGCTTGCCGGAACCGTTCACCGAGCGCACCTTAGGCCGCGATCCCTCCCCCGACGGTACCACCGATGACCGTGGCGCTCTGCCTGTACTGCGGCTCCTTCACGTCTGGAGCCCTGGTCCCATGTCCGGCTTGCGGGCACGAGCGCACCGGAGACACGGGCCTCGACCTGTCGTTTTCGGACTGGTACATCTCCCCTGCAAGCCTGGAGGGGTTGGGGGGAGTCGTCCGGACCATACGCGCGAACGCGGCGCCATAGCCGTCCCCTTGCCCCGCGACGTGGCTGCGGGCACGTTATTCAGAACCCGTCAGGTTGCGATCCGCCCTCTCCCGCCCGGGTATCGTCCATCATGCTGCTCATCCCTGAGTCGCTCTCACCCGACTCGCGCGACTTCTGGCTTCATCTCGGAACCGCGGTGCTTTGCGGCGGTGCCATCGGCGTCGAACGGCAGATTCGCGGGAAGGCGGCGGGAGCGCGCACCAGCATTCTCATCTGCCTCGGAACCAGCCTCTTCGTTGTCCTGGGAGCCACCGCCTCTCCCGAACGGGCCGACCCTACCCGGGTGCTCGGCCAGGTCGTCACCGGCATCGGCTTCCTCGGGGCCGGCGTGATCCTCACGCGCGAGGGCCGGGTACTCGGGGTTACCACCGCCTCGGTGATCTGGGTGCTCGCCGCCATCGGGTGCCTGATCGGCTTCGGCTACCTTCGCACCGCGGTGGTCATCAGCCTGGTTACCCTCGGCGTGCTCCTCGGAGTGGAGGCGCTGGAGACGCTGCTGGAGCGCCGCCGCAACCATGGGCAGGTGCGGGAGCTCGAGGGGACCGGCGGGGCGGAGCGGCGCGCGGCGTGGGGCCGGCGGAGTGGAGACGTCCGAAGCATGCCGCCCGACAGCGGCGACCCCGGCTGAAACGGTCCACGTCCCGGCCGATCTACATGGAAGTAGTCGCGCCACCCCGCTGGCCCTTCGCCTGTGAGCCGTCGCCGGTTAGCATTGACCGATGCCTACACTCCTGCGCTGTGCCCCGCTCCTGTTGCTCGCGGCCTGTAGCGGATCGGTGACGACCGCGGTGGCCCCAGATCCGTTCAAACTTCCCGACTCGACTTACATCGCCGACGCCGCTACCGGTGCTCCCCTCGGGACTCCCGAGCTGCTCCGCCGCGTTGGAGCCGCCGATCTGGTCCTGCTCGGCGAGGTACACGACAACGCAATTCAACATCAGCTGCGTGGCGCCCTGCTTACCAGCTTCGGGAGCCGCCACCCGGCGGTGGTCTTCGAGCAGTTTCCTGAGACCGGCGCGCCGATTCCACCCCCGGCGGCCGGAGAGGAGCGGGAGAGCTGGCTCGACCACAACGGCTTCGACCGCAAGAGCTGGGCATGGCCGCTGCATCAGCCGGTGGTGGATGCCGCCCTGCGGTGGGGGAGAAGCCTGTGGGGGAGTGGCGTCTCACGCGAGTCGCTCCGCTCCGTGGTACGCGGGGGGGAGGCGGCCGCGCCGGAACACCTCCGTCCCCTGATCGAGCAGGCGCCGCTCGACAGCGCCGGTCGGGCCGCGATTGACCACGAATTGATCGAAGGACACTGCGGCAAGCTCCCCGTGGAGATGATTCCGGGGATGCGGGCGGCACAGGAGGTACGGGATGCGGCCATGACCCGGGCGCTGCTTCTGGCCGGAGCGAATGGTCCCGCCTGGCTGATGGCCGGCAATGGCCACGTGCGTCGGGATATGGGCGTCCCGCGCATGCTGCGCGTCGCCGCTCCCGGCCGGCGGGTCCTGGCGGTGGGGCTGCTGGAGCGAGGCGAGAATGGCGCGCCGCCGGACGAGGCGGAGCGCAGGGTCTATGACGTGGTCATCGTGACGCCGAGGGCCGTGCGGGAGGATCCCTGCGCAGGCCTCTAGCCAGCAGCCCCTTCCCCGCCCGCAGGTCTCGCGTGCCCGGGGTTCATGAGCCGAGTTGAAGATCGGCTGAAGGCCATCGGCCTCACTCTGGGTCCCGCCAGAGCGCCAGTCGCTAACTACCTTGGCACCAAACGCTCGGGGGATCTGCTCTTCGTTGCCGGCAAGGTGAGCGCGCTCCGGGGAGTGGTCGGGACGGACGTGGATCTCGCCCAGGCCAGGCGCGCCGCCCGGGACACGCTGCTGGACCTGCTGGCGATCATCAAGCAGGACCTCGGCGATCTGGACCGGATCATCTCGGTCGAGCGGATGCAGGGCTTTGTCCGCTCGGCGGCGAACTTCACCGAACACCCGCAGGTCGTCGACGGCGCGTCCGATCTCCTGGTCGAGTTGTTTGGCGAGGCCGGGCGCCATGCCCGCACCACCACCGGCGCCGCCCAACTTCCCTTTGGCGCCGCCGTCCAGCTGGACCTGATCCTCCGGATCGAGTAGCTCAGGCACCTCCCGCCCGCGGTTGGAAGGCCCCAACGCCGACTGACCGCGGCCTGGCGGTTGCGTCCGGGGGTCCACGAGGTTCTTCGTCCTGAAACTGCTTGGCCTGGTAGTGGAATCCCGAACCCTGTACACCTTCCTCAAGTCGCCGTGGGCCAAGGGGAAGGCGCCGGAGCACCTCAAGGGTGCGTGGGGCAACTTTCGACAAGCTGCCGGCCGGGACGGTGGAAGACCTGCTCAAGCCGGAAAACGCAGCCCAGCTGCGCACTATTCTCCAGCACCATGTCGTCGTCTCGACCTACAAGCCGGCCGACCTGACGTCAGGAATGTCGCTCTCCATGCTCGATGGTGGTCCCACCACCGTGACCCGCCAGGGCGAGGACCTCAGGGTCGATGGCCCCAAAGTCCTCGCCGTCGTGCCAGCCGGAAACGGCATCGTTTACGTCGTGGACGCGGTTCTGCTTCCAAAGGCCCCGTAGAGGCCTGGCACCGGCCGGGGTCATAGCACCACCGGGCCGCGCGGTCTGGCCGGTCCGGTCCCCTGTGCTATCTTCCGTTCAGATGACACAGGAGCCCCAACATGCGCATCCCCTCCGTACTCACAATGCTGGCCGCCATGGCGGCGCTCGGCTGCGGGTCCACCGATCCTTCCACCGCCCTCGAGGGCAAGTGGATCGGGCCGAGTGGCATTCGTGGCAGCGAGATCGACCTGGCGCTGCAGACCGCGATGGAGTCGGTTGAAGGCGACGGGATCCGATACGTCGAAGCCGGCAGGCCCAGACCCTTCACCGTCACCGGCGGTTTGAATGGAGTCACGGTGACGTTGTCGTTCGCCTACTCCGGCGGGGGCGAGGCGAGTTATTCAGGCCTGCTGATCTCGCGTAGCCATATTTCAGGGAAGCTGTCGGAGGGAGGCGCGCCGCCGGTGAGCCAGGATTTCTTCAAGCAGTAAGCCCCTCGAGGTCGCCTGGTGCTCGCCGTGCGGCCTTGCTTCCATGCGACGGCACCACCAGCTTTCTCGGCGTACAGTCGCAGGTCTTCCCCGATCGGGAGGCTGCCGATCGGGGCCGGAGTACGGCTCGCGCGCAGAGCGCACTCCGATGGCCACAACCGGCTCACCGCGGCCATTCACCTCGGACCTCAAGCCAAGTGGAGACTCGGGCCTCCCTCCTCGACAAGCTGGTGCGCTGCGAGCTGCCGCTCAACGAGACGCTCCTCATGCTCAGCGCGTGCCCCTGGAACTCGAACGAGTCGCTTCACGTCCTCCAACCACGGGATGTGATCTCTGTCCTGGAGCGGTACCTGGAGGGCGAGCTCGATGTCCGCCAGTTGCAGCAGTGGGCGGGGGAGCTCGAAGCCCGCACCGACATCGGGTATCCTCGCGGGCTGGCCGCGAGTCTGCATCGGGCGCTGGCCATGCTGTCAAATCCTGACTCCCACGAGCCCATCAGCCCGGACCTGGTGACGGGTCTTCGGAACGAGCTCGCCGGCGGGGCCGGCTGAGCGGCATCCCGGCGGGAGGATACTCCGCCCGCGCCACGCGATGTTTCCCTCCTCCACACCGCCGGCTCCGGTACCCTCAACCGCATCGTGTCGCCATCGGTTTCCCGCGGCTCCGGTCATCCTTCCCGGCCCGGAAGGACGGAGAGCGCCGGCGGCGCGATCGACGGACGAGTCGCCAGCTTCATGTGTCAGACGAAGGTAAGTTGACGCGGTAAACAGCCTGCACGCCTGCTCGCTCCGGGAGGCCCGACGTGGATGCCACCTCGCGTACCGCCCTCTGGCACCAGTTCGGCGCGGCGATCGACATGCTCGACAACGCGCTCCACGCCTGCCCGGAGGAGCTCTGGGGAGACCGGACCAGACAGCCGCAGTTCTGGTACCTCGTGTATCACACCTTGTTCTGGCTCGACTTCTACCTCAGCGGATCGCGCGAGGGCTTCTCGCCGCCGCCGCCATTCACCCTGGCCGAGCTCGACCCGGCCGGGGTCGTGCCCGATCGGGTCTACACCAGGGAGGAGCTGGCGCGGTACCTCCAGCACGGCCGCGCCAAGTGCCGGGCCAGACTCGAGGGCCTGACACCCGAAGAGGCCGGCCGGCGGGTCGACCTCGGATGGCTCGACCTGAGCTTCGCCGAGCTGTTGCTGTACAATCTGCGGCATGTGCAGCACGGGGCGGCCCAGCTGAACCTCATCCTGAGGCAGTGCACTGGTTCCGCACCACCCTGGATCGCCCGGGTGCCGGACGACGTCTGACCACCTGCGGGCAGGGCTCGCGCCCCGCCGAGAGAAACGCATGACCGGACGCCATGTCGCGTTGTTGCGGGGAATCAATGTCGGCCGGGCAAAGCGGATTGCCATGGCCGATCTGCGCGCCCTCATGGGAAAGCTCGGCTACCAGGACGTCCGTACCCTGCTCAACAGCGGCAACGTGGTATTCACCGTCCCCCGGGGCGCCGGTGGTGATGCGGGCGTCAGGATCGAGCAGGCAATCGTCGATTCGATCGGCGTGAAATCCCGGGTCACCGTGCTCACCGCCATTGAGCTGGCGGGGGTCGTGAAAGCCAACCCGCTGCTCGGCATCGCCGACAATCCCAGCCGGCTCATGGTCAGCGTTCTCGCCGACCCTGCCGACCGCGGCTTGCTGAAGCCGCTGACGCGGCAGGACTGGGCCCCGGAGGCGCTGGCACTCGGCACCCGGGTCTCCTACCTCTGGTGCCCGCGGGGAATCCTGGAGAGCCCCCTGGCCACCGCGGTCGCCAAGCTGCTGGGCGAGCGGGTTACCTCCCGCAACTGGGCGACCATCACCAAGCTCCACGCTCTCGCCGGCGAGGCCGGGTGACATGCGTGGAACGCAGCACCTGGGAGCTCTCCCAGGTACTCAAGGGCTGAGCTTCGCACGGAGGATCAAGTGGCCCACCATAAGCGCCGTCGTCCCCGGAACCGCCGGGCCGGCTGCCTGCTGTGCAAACCATGGAAGATGAACGGCTTCGCGCGCGGACGGCGGTCGGACGGGGAGCGCTTCGGCGATCACCGCCGGCGCAATGCAGCCGACACCGAGCTGCGCACCGCCGGGTGAGACTGACGGGCGAATTCTCCGGGTCAATGCCTGGGGATCGAGGCCGGCTTGCCTCGCCGCGCCCGGCCGGACACCTTTGCAGCATCATCAGGGCGCGTCCGGTAGGGCGCCCGATCCGCTTCTGACTTTGTCGACCGATCGACCGTATCTCCGCACGCACCAACGGCACGGAGCGCCGGGTAATGCTAGCCTCGTTCTTCTCCCGCCTGTTTCGCTGGCACCGCCCCGGCTCCCCCGAAGGGGTCCAATGGGAGCAGGCATTCCACGACCGTAGCCTGGTGCCGGTCTGGGCGGACTGGGTCGGCGGCTTCGGTCTTACAGCCGGGCACGAGGTCGTCTTCATCCAGCACGTGAGCGGCGCCGCCCCTGAGGCGGTGGAGGAACCGCATCTCCACAACGTGACGCTGTTCCAGGCAAGCAGGAGGTACCCGGAGCTGGCCGCCCTGGCACCGGAGCGGCTTCCCGGCGACCCGACCTGCCCGTCCTGCGGCGGTGCCGGCGTCTTCCGCCGACCGGATGGGCGCCCGCTGGCAGAGAACGTGGTCTGCTTCTGCGGCGGGATGGGTTGGCTGCCTGCGGGCTACGACGCGGCGAGTCCCCGGCAGGCAGGTTGAGCCGGCATTTGCCCGTTCCTGCCGTGCAACTGTCGTTCTCGCGGCCCAACCTGACGATCACCTCACCTGACCCACCTCCTGCCCGCGAGCCGGTGCCTGCCTGACATGGCCTTCGAACCGCAGACTTTCGCCAGGGAATGGGCAGCCGCCTGGAATGCGCGGAACCTGGACGCGGTGCTTGCCCACTTCAGCGACTCCGTCAGCTTCACTACGCCCAAGGCGCTCGAGGTCGTGGGCCGTCCTACCGTCAGCGGGACCGCGGAGCTGCGCCGGTACTGGGAGCGTGCCCTCGCCCGAATCGCCACGCTGCAGTTCATGGTAGTCGGAGTGACCTGGGACCCGGACCGCCGGGAAGTGGCCATTCTGTATGACCGTCAGGTGAACGGCGCGCGGGATCGGGCGGTGGAACTGCTCCGAATCGGACCCGGAGACAAGGTGACCAGCGGCGAGGTGCTGTATGGGGTCATCCCTGCCGCAGCGCCGGCCGACCCCGAGGTCTGATGCCGGGCAGCTACCCGATTCTGGCCGACCACGCGTGGTGATCGGACGCCGCCCGTGGCGGGAGTGGGAGGCGTGCAAGCGGGCCAGCCCGGCCGCGTCACCCTCGAAGACGGCCGTCGGGCCGCGGCCTCACCACCCGGAGACTCCGATGCAGCTTCGCGACATCCCCTTCCAGACCACCGACTGGGCTCGCATCCCTCCGACCGAGCACAAGGGGGAGACCGGAGTCGCGCGGTGGCGCACCCAGCAGTTCGGCGAAGTCCGGGTCCGGATGGTGGACTACTCGCCCGGCTACCTGGCCGATCACTGGTGCGAGAAGGGACACATCATCCTCTGCCTGGAGGGTGAGCTGCACACCCGGCTGCATGATGGCCGGACAGCGATCCTCAAGCCAGGGATGAGCTATCAGGTGGCGGATGGGTCGGAGCCGCACCGCTCCTATTCCCCGGCGGGAGCAAGGCTCTTCATTGTGGACTAGGCCGGCCATCGGATCGCGGCTCGCGTTGCGGTGGCTCGCCCTGAGCCTGCTGCTGCTCGGCAGCGCGGGCGATCCGTCGGAAGCCCGGGGGCAGGCCACAACCGTGATCGCTCCCGGCGGGCGCCGGTGGCTGCCGGTCATCCGGGGCCGTCTCGCGAGCATCGAGGCGGAGCCGGCGCTGTACGCCGAGAGCGATAGTGGACCCGCGCTGGTTCGGATTCGGGTTCGCAATCTTTCCCCCCGTCCTCTGGCAGTTGCTGCTGGTGACTACTGGAGCGTGGTCTTTCCGAACCAGTGGGGATTCCACCACCACCCGTACCGGACAACGGTCGACGAACCGGAGCTCCAGCTTTCTCCCCTCGGCCCCGAGGATACACTCCGCCTGCTGGCGGCCCAGCGGCGACGAACCACGCTGCGGGTTCCTCCGGGCAACAGCGTCGAATACTTCCGGGAGTTCGCCGGGGGCCGACCGGCCTCCGCAGATTCCGCCGCTGCCTACCTGATCATCAGCCTCAGCGGCCGGCTGCTGGTCTCCGATGGTCTCATCGCCGAGGAACTCACCCTGATCGGGGCGCCGCCCGAAACACGCGATCTGGTGATCCCCACACCGCTCACCTGGCAGCGAGTGCCGCGGCACGCCCGGGTCATCCGCCATCCGTGATGACTGGAATCCCCATCTTGCCCACGCCCGCTGGCACCGGCACCTTAGGAAACTCCGATCGGTATGTCGACCCTCTACCAGCGTGTGGAGCCATACCTGACCATCCCCGGCGACCCCATGTGGCGGCCCTGGCCCCCGCTTGCGATCCTGCTCCTTGGCCTGCTGGCGTGCGCTCCGCATCGGCCGCCGTTTGTCGAGCCGGACTGGGGTGACGCGCCTTCCCCCTATCCGGTGGAGATCACCGAGGTGACCCGCGAGTACCGCCATTGCCGGGAGCAGTGCACTTTTGACCGAATGGTCTTTCGAAGGGACGGCACCGTCTCGCGCCGCTTCTCCACCGGCACCCGGGTGGACAGCATGCTGTCCGCCAGGATCGACTCAACGGCGTTCATCGAGCTGGTGGTCGCGCTGGACCGGGCCGGTCTGTTTCGTCCGATGGATGGGGCCGGCGAGCACGTTCCCCTGGCCGTGGACAGCTACCTCATCTCAGCCGCCACGCTGTGCCGCCGCGCGGTGGCGACCTACTCCCCGCTCTCGAACGACTGGTACCCCGGCAGCCGGGCCGTGCTTGCGGTGGAGCGGGCCGCGAGCGGCCTGCACTGGGTGCGTTGTTGTCGCGGCGACCTGCTGCTATCCTCGCGTGATTCCCCCGGCGATTGAGCCTCCGAGGCCGTCATGCCACGCTCCCGGAAGCAATCCTCCAGGACGGCGAAGGCCGATCTCCTGGCCGCCTTCGAGCCGGTGCGCCGCGCGGCGGTGGGCCTGCCGGAGGTGGTCGAGAGCACCTCCTACCGCACACCCTCGCTCAAAGTGCGGGGGAAGTTCTTCACCCGCCTCAAGGAGGACGGGAAGACCCTGGTGGTGCTGGTCGACTTCGACAGCCGGGACAGCATGCTCCGGCTGCAGCCGGAAGTGTTCTACCTGACCGATCACTACCGCGACTACCCGGCCGTGCTGGTCCGGCTTGCGGCCATCCGGCGGCCCCAACTCAGGGAGTTGCTGGCCGATTCCTGGCGGCGGGTGGCACCCAGGAGCCTGTTGGCGCAGCTGGGAGACCGGTGATTCCTGCGCCAGGCGCCGGTACATTCTGGCACGGAGGCGCTTGGCCGACCTTGCCGCGCCAAGTTTCGGACGCCAGCTTGTCAGGGTGGACTCGGCGTTCCTCCACAGATCCAGATCACAGACAGGCAGCCGGCCCCTGCTGGGAGGTTCCAAGCATGCGGGACACCGCATCATCAGGTCTTCGGCCAGTTCAGGGTCCGGTACGCCTCTCAAGTGGTGTATCCGCGGACTTGTCCCGATTGCGCTGCTGACGGAGCGGCGCCTGTCGCCCGG
This sequence comes from Gemmatimonadota bacterium, assembly GCA_041499215.1. Classification (GTDB taxonomy): domain Bacteria; phylum Gemmatimonadota; class Gemmatimonadetes; order Gemmatimonadales; family GWC2-71-9; genus JADJOM01. The sequence goes on from JBGQJV010000090.1 coordinate 11,156, forward strand.
CCACGTCAAGCCGGTGGCGGAAGAATCCACTGACCTGGTGCCGCCACTGGTGCGCCGCCCGCCGCACATACCCCCCGAGCGAGTCTGAGCAGACGTTCCACCTCCTGCCACAGCGGAACCGATGCCCGCTCCTTCTCCGTACACCATTCGCGCGGCGGGTTTGAACGATGTCCCGGTCCTCGCGCGCCTCAGGTATGAGTTCCGGGCCACTCTGGACCCTGCAGCCGAGCCGGAGCCCGACTTCCTCAAACGCTGCCAGGAGTGGATGTCGGCCCGGCTCGCGACGCCCGGATCGTGGCGCTGCTGGGTGGCGCAGGAAGCCGGCACGCTTGCCGGCACGGTCTGGCTGCTCCCGGTGGAGAAACTGCCCAACCCGGTCGGCGAGCCCGAGCGGCATGGGTATGTGAGCAGCCTCTACGTGCGTCCGGCATATCGTGGCGGCGGCCTCGGCTCGGAGCTGCTGGCCACGTGCCTCGGGGCCTGTGAGGCAGAGGGATTCGATGCCCTGTTCCTCTGGCCCACGCCCAGGAGCCGGACCCTGTACCTGCGGCACGGGTTTGAGGTGCGGCAGGACCTGCTGGAACGCCGCCTCGTACCGATCCCATCGCACGGGGGCGCAGTCTGATGCAGCGGCTCGGTCTGGTGGTGCTGCCTTGACTCGAGGTGCGAGCACGGTCGAGACCGGAACATGAACACCATCACGCTCAGACCGGCCCTCCCCGCCGACATCCCGGTGCTGAACCCGCTCATCGAACGATCGGCGAGGGAACTGAGCGCTGGTTACTACTCACCCCGCCAGATCGACGCAGCCATCCGGCACGTCTTTGGGGTCGATTCACGGCTGGTCGACGATGGCACCTACTTCGTGGCCCAGGAAGCCGACCACATCGTTGGATGTGGAGGCTGGAGCCGGCGTCGCACGCTCTATGGCGGTGACCAGCGCCGGGTGGGGCCGGCCGAGTGGCTCGACCCCGCCACAGACGCGGCCCGGGTGCGGGCCTTTTTCGTCGCGCCGGAACACGCCCGCCGGGGCATCGGCCGGCGCCTGCTCGACGCGTGTGTGGACGCGGCTCGGGCGGCCGGCTTCCGCCGACTGGAGCTGATGGCCACCCTTCCCGGCGTGCCGCTCTACCGTGCCTACGGTTTCGAGGAGGTGGAGCGGGTCACCGATCTGCTGCCTGACGGGACTCCCATCGAATTCGTGCGGATGGGCCGCCAGATTGCGCCGACTTCGCCAGAGTAACCTGGGCCGCCACTCACACTCGTGACTATCGAGATCCGACTCCTCGCGCAGGGTGACGCCGCGGTCCTCGACCGGGTGGCGCCCGATGTGTTCGACAACCCCATCGACCGGGGACTCACCGCAGAGTTCCTCGCGGATCCCCGGCATCATCTGGCGGTCGCGCTGGAGAATGGCACGGTGGTCGGCTTCGCTTCAGGCGTGCACTACATCCATCCCGACAAGCCGGCCGAGTTGTGGGTCAACGAGCTTGGCGTCGCCTCGACCCACCGGGGACAGGGGATCGGCAAGGCGGTGCTCGCTGCCCTGCTGGAGGTCGGCCGGGCGTTGGGTTGCGTCGAGGCCTGGGTTCTCACGGACCAGGAGAATTCGGCCGCGATGGCAGTGTACCGCGCGCTGGGCGGGGTGGAAGCCCCCACGCTTTCGACCATGCTCAACTTCCCGCTGACCCCACGCTCTTAGCGGCCTCGGTTCCGCCTCGCGGGACCGGCGTACGTCTCTTCATGCTGGCGCTCAGCCGTCCAACCCACCGGGGCGCCTGGATCGCGATCGGGATCGGCCCCGGCGGCAGAAGCCGGCGGAACCACCAGCAGGCTCACTGACGCGGAACCTGACGGGCCCCGCAAGTAGCCGTCCCGGCGGCAGCGAACTGCGTCACCGGCAGATTCATGCCGCCTTTCGACGTTGCCAGCCGGGCCCGCGAGCCCTAGCTTGTGCATAGCGCGCACCCCCCTCCCCCGGTGTTCGGTGAGCGCCAGAGAGCGGCATGGCCTTCTCGCTCGCCCGCTGGCAGGAGACGGGAATCATCGTGGCGCGCGGTGAGGGCTCGGGCAGCCTCAGCGAGCGATTGGAGCTGCTGGAAGCCCTGGCCGATCAGACGCTCGTCCCGGTTCTTGCCGCCGTCATCCTCGATCTCCGCCAGCTGGACAATCTCCCCTCCGCCGACGACGCCCGTCAGATCGCCGAGGCGTTCGGTGCGTTCAGTGGCCGGCACGGCTGCCGGCTGGCCTACGTTGCCTCCGCGGGGGCGCAGTACGGCGTGGCCCGGATGATCGAGATTCTCTCGCAGCAGCAGGGTGTCGCCGCCGGCGCGTTCCTGACTCCCGAGCTTGCGCTCCGCTGGCTGGAGGAGAGTTCTCTGGCCCTGGGGGATGAAGCCGCCGAGTGAGCCATGGCTGCACCGCTGGCGTCCGGCCTTGCCCGTGATCGCGCGGCCCTGCAGCTTCGGGTGAGTCCCCAACACCCCCCCCCGTGATGCCGAGTCGCTCGACCCAACCTGCCTCTCAGTTATTCATCACCGGGGTCGCGCTGAATCGCCGCCCAGGCGACGCAAACCGGGGCTATCCCTGGTCCATCCCCGCCATCCGCCACCTCGAGGCTCTGCCCTTGCCGACCCCGGTGACGTTCTTCGTCGGGGAAAACGGGTCCGGCAAGTCCACCCTGCTCGAGGCGATTGCCGCCGCGTTCGGCCTCAATCCTGAGGGCGGGACCAAGCACGTCCGCTTTTCCAGCCGCCCGTCACACTCGGCGCTCTTCAAGGAGCTGCGTCTGAGCCGGACCCGTCCGGCACCGACCGATTCGTATTTTCTCCGGGCCGAGACCTTCTACAACGTCGCCACGGTCACTGAGAACCCCGAGGACTACCGCGCCTACGACCCCGACGCTTCGGGAGGCCGTCCGTTCCACGAGCAGTCGCATGGCGAGGCATTCCTGGCCCTGGTGCTGAACCGATTTCGAGGGAATGGCTTCTACGTGCTGGACGAACCGGAGGCCGCGCTCTCTCCCTCCCGGCAACTCTCGCTGCTCGCGGCGATGCATCGCTTAGTGGAGCGCCGCTCGCAGTTCGTGATCGCGACCCACTCCCCGATCCTGCTGGGGTTCCCGGGAGCCACGATCTATCTGTTCGGCGACCACCCGCCCAGAGCGGTCGAGTATCGCGAGACCGAGCACTACCAGCTCACCAGGGCGTTCCTGGAGCATCCGGAGCGCATGCTGCGGGAACTCTGCCGCGACGACGATGAGCGGGATGCGATCTAGGCTGGCTCGGAGATCGGCCTCGACCGGATGCTGGGCTACGGCCTCAAGTTCTCGTCGAGCTTCCACGCTACTCATCTCGGCGCGATCGGCCGCGCGCGGGAAACCGGCGGGGTGAATTGAATCCGCCCCTGCTCGGCGCGCTCACGTTGCTGGCGTGGCTCTCGCTCGCGGCTCACCTCAGGGCCGAGTCCCGCGGGCCCCGCTGGCAGATCTATCTCTTCAAGCCGGTGACCACCGGGTTGCTTCTGGCGGTCGCACTGGTCGCTCCCGGGCCGGCCGGCTCACGATACCAGATGGCGGTGTCGGTCGGCTTGGGCCTTTCCCTGCTGGGAGATGTCTGGCTCATGCTGCCGCGGGACTACTTTGTGCCGGGCCTCTGCAGTTTTCTGTTGGCTCACCTGGCTTACGTGGTCGCGTTCACCTCCGGCCTCCGGCCACTTGCCGCGCCCGGGTTGCTCCTGCCGCCGCTGGTGTTTGCCCTGATCCTGCTCCGCCGCGTCTGGCCGGTGCCCGCCGGGCTCGGTCCACCGGCGCTGGCCTATGCCGCGGTGCTGGTGGCCATGACCTGGCGGGCGTTGGCCCGCGCGTGGCTGCTCGAGACCCCCGGCGCGACCCTGGCCGCGACGGGGGCGGGTCTGTTTCTGCTTTCGGACGGGGCCCTGGCCCTGCAACGCTTCCGTGGGCCGTTCCGCTTTGACCAGGGGGTGATCATGCTGACCTACGTCGCGGCGCAGACCCTGATCGCCTGGTCCACGGTCTACCGGTAGGCCGGCGCGGCCGGCATCGAGCTGGCGGGCTAGTCCTTCGCCGGCTCCAGCCAACCGCGTTGCCAGCCGCCCGGGCGGGGGCCTAGCTTGTTTGGGACTGCGCCAGCCAGGAATCCCGCGACCCACCCACGGCCCGACATGTCCGCCGATCCCTACATCGCCATCTGGGAGTTCACGGTGCCTGCCGACCAGACCAGCGCCTTCATCGAGGCGTACGGTCCCGCGGGTCTCTGGGCCCAGCTCTTCCGCCGTGCCGCCGGGTACCGCGGGAGCGAGCTTTACCAGGACCGGGAGACGCCCCACCGCTTCGTGACGCTGGACTTCTGGCTGAGCGAGCAGTCCTGGCGCGACTTCACGACCGCGTTCGCCGCCGACTACGAGGCGCTCGACCGCAGTTGCGAGCGCCTTACCACCAGCGAGCGTCCGCTCGGCAGCTTTGCCCTGGCGGACCGTCGGCAGGCCTCGCTCTGACCACACGCGCGCCGGCCGCGTCGCCCCCGACTCGGCCAGCGGGTGGTCCTTGCGGCACAGCCTTCCCTCCGGTCTTGCGGCCGGGGTCGGCGCGCGACAGTCGCTCAACCAACCCTCGAGGGTCTCGCTCATGCACACCGTCAAGGTCATCGCGACCGGATTCTGCTGGTCCTGTGTCTCCTCGCCGGACGCTGGCTCGGCCCCACGCCCACCGCGGGCCTGGTGCGGGGCGCGAAGATCTTTCTCCCTGTAGCGCTGTTCGTCTGGTGGAGGTTCGCCAGCGGTTAGGCCTCCTTCAGGAGGACGGGTTCCCGCCACAGGGGACAGATCGTCCCAGCCCCCCCGGCAGACCCCCGTCTTGTCACTTTCCCACATTGGCGTACATTTGTTAGCGCCGGGACGGGTTCCCGCGCCTACCACCGCTTTAGGGCCGACCAGCGTGCGAGAGCCCCCCTGACTCTCACCTCCGCCCGGCCCCACACCCTTTGTGACAGGACCACCGCATGGCCTCCAAGCCTCTTGCCCGCCGCCCAGCGCGAAAAGTCCGGCGGCGCCTGAAGATCACTCCGCCAGCTCCACGTCGCGGACGCCGTCTCCCTCCTGGCATGGTCCGGCTCGATTACCCCAAGGTGCAGGGTTACCTCGTCCGCATCGGATATCTGCGCACCAAGACCGGCTGGGTCCCCAAGTACAAGGCCTATTTCAGCGACACCCGCTGCGGCAGCAAGGCCAAGGCGCGGGCCGCTGCCGACGCCTGGCTCGAGGGCCTGTTACGCACCGGCCGGCCGCCTAAGATCGCGACCC
>JBGQJV010000091.1:0-16388 GCA_041499215.1 Gemmatimonadota bacterium
ACTGAGTTCCGAGTGCGGAGTTCGAGGTGCCATTGTCTCAGGCGCTCGCGAGTTCACTCAGAGATTGTCATCCCGAGGGTCGCGCAAGCGACCGAGGGATCTCCGACCGGGCCTGGCCGGAGCATAGGGTCGGAGATCCCTCGCTTCGCTCGGGATGACAGGCGCGGTATCCGGGGGGCGGGTGAGGAGCTGGAGCGCCGTGGCCCGCTGTACGCGCCGGACTATGGGATCAATGCCGGTGGCGTGATCAACGTGTATGGCGAGCTGATGGGTTGGGACCTGGACCGCGCCAAGCGGAAGGCGGCGGAGAAGGCAGGCGGTCGGGGATTTCGCAGACGCAGCAACCCTCGACGCCGGCTCCCTGACTACTCATGGGCCCACTGTCCGCCCGTCCGCCTGACCGCCTGTCCGCCCCTGCATTTTTATTCGACCTGGAACTATACTTTCCCATGGCAGAAGTCATCCCGATCGGCGCGGATCACGCCGGCTTTGCCCTCAAGGAGCGGCTCAAACAGGAACTGCAGGCGCTGGGCTACGAGCCGCTCGACCTCGGCACCCACTCGGCCGACTCCACCGACTATCCGGACTACGCCCACCCCCTTGCCGCCCGGGTGGAACGGGGTGAGGTACGGCGGGGTGTGCTGTTGTGCGGCACCGGTCTCGGGATGGCGTATGCCGCGAACCGTCACCACGGCGTCCGAGCGGCGGTGGCGTGGACGCCCGAGGTGGCTCGACTGGCCCGGGCTCACAACGACGCCAACATCCTGGTTCTGCCGGCCCGGTTCGTGACCGAGGCCGAGGGCCTCGACATCCTGCGCGCCTGGCTGGCTACCCCGTTCGAGGGGGGTCGCCACGAGCGCCGGGTGCAGAAGATCGAACCCTAAGGGAGATTCCATGTCGCTCGACCACGACGCCTCGCTCCGCCAGGCTGATCCGGAGATCGCCCGGCTCATCGACGACGAGCTCCACCGCCAGCAGCACGGGCTGGAGCTCATCGCCAGCGAGAATTTCGCGAGCCGGGCGGTGATCGACGCCATGGGCACGCCGCTCACCAACAAGTACGCCGAGGGCTACCCGGGCAAGCGGTACTACGGGGGCTGCGACGTGGTGGACAAGGTCGAGCAGCTGGCGATCGACCGGTTGAAGCAGCTGTTCGGAGCGGAGTTCGCCAACGTGCAGCCGCACTCGGGCGCGCAGGCCAACTTCGCCGCCTTCATGGTGCTGGCCAAGCCGGGTGAAGTGATCATGGGGATGTCGCTGCCGCATGGCGGGCATCTGTCCCACGGCGCGGCGGTCAACCACAGCGGCACCATCTGGAAAGCGGTGCACTACGGGGTGGACCCGGCCACCGGCCGGATCGATTACGACCAGCTGCGCGAGCAGGCCCGGCGTGACCAGCCCAAGCTGATCATCGCGGGTGGCAGCGCCTATGCCCGTATCATCGACTTCGCCGCGTTCCGGTCGATCGCGGACGAGGTCGGCGCCTCGCTGCTGGTCGACATGGCCCACTTCGCCGGGCTGGTGGCGGGCGGGGTGTACCCCTCGCCGGTGCCCCACGCCCAGGTGGTGACCAGCACCACCCACAAGACCCTTCGCGGTCCCCGCGCTGGCCTGATCCTCTCGACCGCCGCGCTGGGACCCGCGATCAACAAGTCGGTCTTCCCCGGCACCCAGGGCGGCCCGCTGGAGCACGTGATCGCGTCCAAGGCGGTGGCGTTCCTCGAGGCGCTGCAGCCGGAATTCAAGCGGTACGCCCGGCGGGTCGTCGAGAACGCCAAGACCCTGGCGGAGGCGCTGGTGGAGCGCGGGTTCGCGATCGTGTCCGGCGGGACCGACACCCACCTCATGCTGGTCGACCTGCGGCCCAAGAATCTCACCGGCAAGGTGGCCGAAAAGATCCTGGATCAGGCGGGTATCACGGTCAACAAAAACACCATTCCCGACGACCCGCAGTCGCCATTCGTGACCAGCGGCATCCGGCTGGGCACACCGGCGCTCACCACCCGCGGTATGGGGAAGGCCGAGATGAAGCGGGTGGCGCAGTTGATCGACCAGGTGCTCACCACACCCGATGAGGCGACGGTCGTGCGTGTCAAGGGGGAAGTGGGCGAGCTCACCCGCTCCTTCCCGCTCTACCGCGCCCGCCGCGCTTGACCCTCACGGTTTCGGGTCCTAGCTTCGCTGCCTATGACCCGTGCCAGCCTCTCTCATGCATGACCTTCAGTTTTCCGCCGCTGACCTGACGCGCATCCGCGCCCAGGGTGACTGCTATCATGAACGTGCCTACCTGTTCATGCTGGCGGCCATCGAATATCTGCAAGGCAGGCTGGAGGTCCGGCGCCACGTCACCGGCAGCGAGCTGTCGTGGGCCTGCCGTGACTTCGCGGTGCGCCAGTTCGGGTTGCTGGCCTCGCCGGTGCTCGAGTACTGGGGCATCCGCCGCACCGAGGACTTCGGCCGGGTCGTGTTCATCCTGGTCAACGCCGGTCTGCTCAGCACCCAGCCTGGCGACCGGGAAACCGACTTCGCCGGAGTGTTCGAGTTCCAGGCGGCCTTCGGGGAGCCGTACGTGTGGGAGGGTGTGGCGCAGCTCGGGGCGACGAGCCGTTAGCCGTCAGCCATTAGCCGTCAGGCGTCAGCCGTCAGCCATTAGCCAACAGCCGTCAGCCAACCAGTCATCGCGCAGGTACGTGCCTCAGCGGCTACACTCCTCCGATTGCCCGGTTGGAGCCTCGCAGGCTGACGGCTGACGGCTGATGGCTGTAGGCTTCCTCCCATGTTCCTCCCCGTCCTCTCCCCCGAACAATCCACCGAGTGGGACCGCCGCGCCGAACAGGCGGGGATCGCGCTCATCACTCTGATGGATGCCGCGGGGAGGGCCGCCGCGCACGTCACCGCGACCCGCTTTCGCGAGCGGATGCGTGCCGGCGTCCTGGTGGCCGCGGGGCCGGGGAACAACGGCGGCGACGGCTGGGTGCTCGCCCGGGCACTGCATCGGCTCGACATCCCGGTGTTCGTCGCTCCCGTCGCGGGTGATCCCTCTCCACTCAACCGGCTGGTCTCCGGTGTCGCACGGGGAGAGGGAGTCCGGGTGGTGGAGCCCGAGGGGCCCTGGCCTGCGGTCGGCCTGGTGATCGACGCCCTGCTGGGTACCGGCGCGCGCGGTGCGCTCCGACCGCCCGTCGCGACCCTGGTGGACCGGCTGGCCGATCTCGCGGTTCCGGTGGTGTCGATCGACGGTCCGACCGGCGTCGACCTCGGCACCGGCGTCACCCATCGACCCGCGCTCACCGCGCAGCTCTCGATCACCTTCGGCGGGCTTCGCCGGGGCCATCTGCTGGCTCGCGAGGAGTGTGGCGACCTGGTCGTAGTCGACATCGGTCACCCGCCGGCGGACGCCGCCTGGCCCCGGCTGGTGACCGACCTGGACGCCGCGACCTGGCTTCGACCGCTCGCGCCGCGCGACCACAAGGGTTCCCGGGGCCGCGTCGTGGTGGTCGGCGGAGACGCGGGGATGAGCGGGGCGCTCAGGCTGGCCGCGCGTGCCAGCTTCGCGGCCGGCGCAGGCCTGGTTCACGCCGCGGCGCCCGAAAGCACTCTCGCGGCGCTCACTGCGGCGGAGCCGGATCTGCAGACCGCAACGCTCGCATTCGATCAGGCTGTTCCCAACGCGGTTCTCGACCTCATCGGCCGGGCGGACGCGCTGGTGATCGGTCCGGGCCTGGGCCGCGCGACCGATCGGCGTGCTCTCATCGCCGCGCTGGCGGAACCGGCGCGGCGGCTGGTGCTCGATGCCGACGGGCTCAACGCCTACCAGGGTGCCCCGGACGCCCTGGCCGCACTCGGCCGCGGACGTGCCCTGGTGCTGACGCCGCACCCGGCGGAATTCCGCCGTCTCTTCCCGCGCGAAGCCGACGGGCTTGAGCTCGACCCCTGGGGAGCAGCCGCGAAGGCGGCGCTGGAATCCGGTGCGACGGTGCTGCTCAAAGGGGTGCCGAGCGTCATCTGTGAACCGGAGAGCGCGCCGCTCACCGTCGCCGCGGGCAATCCGGGACTGGCCACGGGGGGCAGCGGGGATATCCTTAGTGGTATCCTGGGTACGATGCTCGCCCAGGGGCTCGAGCCCGGCATCGCCGCCGGGACGGCGGCCCAGATCCTGGGCCGGGCCGCCGATCTCGCGGCCAGGCGGGTGACGGCCCGCGGGATGCGCCCGATGGACGTGATCGCCGCATTTCCCGATCTGTGGCGGGCCTGGAACGGGCTGCTTGCCGTGGGCAGCGAACGCCGTCCGCCGATTCTCCTGGAGCTGGACCGCCCTCAGACGCTTTAGTGCGTTCAACGCCCGCTTCGGTCACTGCGAGGGCCGCGGCGCGAAGCGCCGGGCCCGAAGCAATCCCAATGCTGGGGTAACGAGATTGCTTCGTCGGGCGCTCAAGTCCTCGCAATGACAGAACCCTAGGTCCGTTCTTCCTGCCCACACGCACAGTCACGATGTCGCTGCCAGGACAACAGCTCTCACGCAGCATCCACCGGGCCGGGCGGGAGGCCGGGCTCACGCTCTTTGCGGCGCTCGCGCTCGGGTCAGGTTCGCTGGCGGCTCAGCGCGACTGGACGCCGGAGGAACGGGTGGTCCTGGGCGACTTCACCCGGGTGAACGCCGTGGCCACATCGCGGGACCGGATCTTCGCGGTCACCCAGGATGCGATACTCGCCTACGATCCGCTTGGCCGGCGATGGGAAGGCCCGTATAGCCCGCGCGACCCCGGACTCCTCCGCGATGTGATCGGGGCGCTGGCGGATCCGCTCGACAACAGCCTGTGGCTCATCCGGCGCACCGGGTGGATCCGTTTCGATCCCGGCATCAGACTGTGGGAGCAGGGGTTCATCGCCGGGAACGTGACCGATGCGGCCCTCGACCAGAACGCGCCCGCGGCGGGGCTCTTCCTGCGCACTTCGGTAGGCTGGTATACCGCGCTCCGGGGTGGCGCCGCGGTTCCGTCTCCCGCCCCGGCGCGGCCGCTCCGCCCCGGGAGCGTGGACCAGGCGATCCGGGACAATCCAGCCATCCAGGCGAACAGCGCCGGGCTCATGTTCTCGGCACGGTTCAAGAACATCCGCTATACCTCTGCGGCGCGCGCCGGCGGGCTCGCAGGGCAGGGATGGTATCTCGGCACCAGCGGTGCTGGACTGGTCTACTTCCCCGATGGCGCGGGTCTGCCCCAGCCGCAGACCTTCGGTCTGCCCGGAGATGCGGTCGACGCCGTCTTCGGCGGGACCGCCGGGGTATGGGCGGTGACCGAACGAACCGTTGCCGCCGACCCCGCGCTCAGCTTCGTCGCGCAGGACCTCACCAGCTTCACCTGGTTCCAGGGCCCGCGGGCCAGCGGGCTGCCGTTCGCCCAGGCCCGCCGGGTGGTCGGCATGGGTGCCGCGCTCTGGCTGGCGACCGACGTCGGCGTCATTCGGATCACGCCGAGAGACCAGGAGGTCGAGCGGTTCGACGCCGGCCGGGGTCTTCCCGACTCCCGGGTGGTCGACCTGGCGCAGCGCCGCGGCCGGCTGGTCGCGGCGACGGTGCACGGCCTGGCGGAGTTCTCCGACTCAGCCGGATTTCAGCGGGTTGCGCCCGAGTTCTCCGACGTCGCCCAGGCGGTGGAGCTCTCCGGTGACACCATCTGGGTCGGGACCCGGATCGGATTGTTTGCGGCCATCCCGGGTCAGACCGATCTGCTGCAACCTGACGCGCTGGGGGCCGGCCTCTCGCTGCAGGTCTCGGTGGTCGATCTCGTGTGGCGGGCGGATACCCTGGTTGCCCTGACTCAGGACCGTTTGCTGTGGCGGGCACCCGGCTCGGGGAAGTTCACCCTCGGACCGATTCTGGGGAGTGCGCTCGGGCGGCTCCATACCGTGACCAACGCCCGCGAGGGGCTCTTCATCGCCGGAGACCGCGGGGCCGGTTTCGCGCAGCTGAATACCCCGGTGAGCAGGGTGCTCTCGATACCGGGAGACCTGCCTGGGCAGATCACCGATCTGGTGGCCGACGACCGCTATCTCTGGGTGGCCACGCTGAAGGGGCTGGTGCGCTTTCGACTGGACGTGGTAGGCCGATGAAGGCGGGAGGGCGGGAAGGCGGGAAGGCGGAACAAAAACCGGTGGCGGGTCCCGCCATTCCGCCTTCCCGCATGTCCGCCCTCGGGTCAGGCCCCGAATTCGACCGGATCCGTCGCATCATCGCGCGGCTCGGCCCGGTGGCAGGGCCGATCGGGGATGATTGCGCGGTGATTCCCGAGGGTCCTGGCAGGCTGGTCGCCAGCTCCGATCTCTCGGTTGAGGGAGTCCACTTTCGCACCGAGTGGCTCACCCTGACGGAGATCGGATGGCGCGCGGCCGCGGCAGCGCTCTCCGATCTGGCTGCCGAGGGTGCGTCCGCGGTGGGAGTGCTGGTGAGCCTCGGAGTTCCGCCCGGCGCCGCTGAGGGAGAGCCCGCCGAGATCATGGCGGGAGTCGGCGAGGCGGTGGCGTCGGTCGGCGGCGTGGTGCTGGGCGGTGATCTCTCCGGTGCCGGTCAGTGGCTGGTGGATGTCATGGTTCTGGGCCGGGCCGAGCGGCCGGTGACACGCGCCGGGGCTCGGCCGGGTGACGCTCTCTGGCTGACGGGGCGGCTCGGCGGCGCCCGCGCGGCACTCAGCGCCTGGGTCGAGGGGAGCGCGCCGCCGCCCGAGGCTCGCTCCGCCTTCGCACACCCGGAGCCGCGTCTCTCCGCCGGGCAGGCGCTGGCCGCCGCCGGCGCCACCGCCATGCTCGATGTCAGCGACGGTCTCGGCGGCGACGCCGGGCATCTGGCCGCGGCCTCGGCCTGCGCCCTCGAGATCGATCTCGACCTGGTGCCGGTTCATCCGGACGTGATCGAGGCCGCGCGGCGAAAGGGAATCCACCCGGCGCGGTTTGCCGCCCTGGGAGGGGAGGACTACGAGCTCCTTGTCACCATGCCTCCCGGCTTCGGCCCCAACGACGCGGCGCGGATCAGCCGCGCGAGCGGCGTGCCGCTCACCCGCATCGGTGTCGTCGCTCCCGGGAGCGGGGCCCGGTTCCGGTTGGCGGGCGCGGAGATCGACCTGAAGGGCTTTGATCATTTTGCCGGGCCGGGCTCGGTGATCTAGCGGCCAGCAGATCAGCGGCCCGGCGGGCCCAGGACGTGTTCGAGACTTCCTGGCTGCTGGCCCACTAGCCCACCTCCCCTCCGGCTGGGTACGTTTGGCCTCACCCTACGCCAACCTCTTCCCCCGTATTACATGTCGACCATCATCGAAGTTCACGGCCGTGAGATCATCGACAGCCGCGGAAATCCCACCGTCGAGGCGGAGGTCGTTCTCTCGAGCGGCGCCACCGGACGGGCGGCGGTGCCCAGCGGCGCCTCCACCGGCGAGCATGAAGCGGTAGAGTTGCGCGATGGCGACCCCAAGCGCTACCTGGGCAAAGGTGTGCTCGAGGCGGTCCGCAACGTGAATGAGGTGATTGGGCCCCGGCTCGAAGGGATGGCGGCCGAAGACCAGGTCGCGATCGACCAGGAGATGCTGGACCTGGACGGCACGCCGAACAAGAGCAATCTCGGCGCCAATGCGATCCTGTCGGTCTCGCTCGCCGTGGCCAGGGCCGCGGCCCAGGACGCGGGGCTCCCGCTGTACCGCTATCTCGGCGGGCCGCTCGCCCGGGTGCTGCCGGTGCCGATGATGAACATCCTGAACGGCGGGGCCCACGCCTCCAACAACGTGGATGCCCAGGAGTTCATGGTGGTGCCCATCGGGGCGGACTCGTTCCCGGAGGGCCTTCGCATGGGAGTGGAGGTGTTCCACGCCCTCAAGAAGGTGCTGAGCAAGCAGAAGCTCTCGACCGCCGTCGGCGACGAGGGCGGTTTTGCTCCGATGCTGCCCTCCAATGAGGCTGCCCTGGACGTGGTAATGGAGGCCATCCAGGCAGCCGGCTACGAGCCGGGGCGTGATATCGCCATCGCGCTCGACCCAGCGGCATCGGAGTTCTTCCAGGATGGGGAGTATGTCTTCAAGAAGGGCGATGGCAGTCGCCGCAGCGCCAAGGAAATGGTGGACCTCTATGCGACGTGGGTCGACCGCTATCCGATCGTGTCGATCGAGGACGGATTGGCAGAAGACGATTGGGACGGGTGGAAGCTGCTCACCGACCGGCTGGGCGACCGTTGCCAGATCGTGGGCGACGACCTCTTCGTCACCAACGTAGACCGGCTCTCCCGCGGCATCGAGCAGGGAGTGGCCAACGCGATCCTGGTCAAGGTCAACCAGATCGGCAGCCTGACGGAGACGCTCGAGTGCATCGAGATGGCCAAGACCGCCGGATACGGCGCGGTCATCTCCCATCGCTCCGGCGAGACCGAGGACACCTTCATCGCCGACCTGGCGGTGGCCGCCGGGGTAGGGCAGATCAAGACCGGAAGCGCCAGCCGCACCGATCGGGTGGCGAAGTACAACCAGTTACTGCGGATCTCCGAAGAGCTGGGGGACATCGCCCACTATCCCGGCCGGGACCTCTACGCGCTGTGAGCCGACCGAAGCTGCTCGGTGTCCTGGTGCTGGTGAGTGCCTTGATCTTCGCCCTCGCCGGCGGGGAGTACGGCACCCTCGACTGGCTGGAGCTCCGCCGGCAGGAACGTGCCGAGCAGCGCGCCATCACCGAGCTGACGGCGGAGGTGGATTCCCTCAAGCGCTTTGCCAAGGCGGTGGACACCGACCGCCGCCTGATGGAGCGGATCGCGCGGGAGGAGTTCGGCATGATCCGGAAGGGGGAGTTCCTCTACCGGCTGCAGCAGGACACCACGCGTTGAGGCCTGCGGCGGAAGGGCAGCCGGTCGCCCAGTAAGGGACAGCCGCGGGGCGCGACCGAGAGTGCCGCGCGCCTCCGGCCTCTCACTCGCGTGCTGATGGCGGTGGGGCGCCACGAGAGGCATGTTCGACTCCCCCCACACCCCGCCTTCGCGCTGGGATTCGTCGTTCGCCCGGCGATGTGACACAGTTCGGCTTCCGGACTGACCGTGACTGCCCACGCTCGACACTGCTCCTCCTGCGCAACCCCGTTGCCCGAAGCGGCGCAATTCTGCTTCGCGTGCGGAACGCCTGTTGAAAACGCCTCCCCCAACCCGTCTGTGGCTCCGCAATCCACCACGGCCGTGGCGCTTCAGAGTGCCCTGGGTGGTGACTATCTGGTGAGGAGGCTCCTGGGTCAGGGCGGGTTTGCCGAGGTCTACGCCGCCTGGGACGTCCGTCTGAAGCGCGAGGTCGCCGTGAAGGTGCTGCGGCCTGAGCTTGGCTTCTCGAGTGTCTCCCTGGATCGGTTCCGGCGCGAGGCGGAGGCCGCGGCCCCTCTGCGCCATCCGAACATCATTCCCGTCTTCGCGGTGGGTGAGCGTGAGGGGTTAGCCTACATCATCATGCCGCTCATCCAGGGGGAGACCCTGCGGGAGCGGCTCGACCGGGAGGGCCGCCTCCCGATCGGTGAAGCACGTCGCATCCTGCTGGAGACGGCGGCGGCCCTCGCGGCGGCGCATGAAATCGGCCTCATTCACCGGGATATCAAACCAGAAAACATCATGCTCGAGGGAAAGGAGCGCCGGGCGCTGCTGATGGACTTCGGCATCGCCAAGCCGGCGATCTCAGGAGGGGAACGCCTGACCGAGACCGGCCTGGTGGTGGGAACACCTTACTACATGAGTCCGGAGCAGGCCGCGGGGGACCGGCAGCTGGATCACCGAGCAGACCAGTATTCCCTCGCCGCGGTCGGGTACGAGATGCTGGCCGGGCAACTGCTGTTTGAAGGAGACTCGGCCCACAAAGTCCTGCACCAGCAGCTGACCGCGAGGCCAACCCGGCTCGACACCTTGGTCGACATACCCTCACCATTCGCGGCGGTCATCGAGCGGGCGCTGGCCAAGGACCCTGCCGATCGTTTTGCGAGCATGGCGGAGATGAGCACGGCGCTCTCCGACCTCGAGCTGACCCCCGATTCCGGGGTTTCGGCATCCTCCGATGAGCCATCCCGGCTCCCTGCACCTCCGGCGGTCGGACTGTCGGTGGCCGCCGTGCTGGGGGTGCTCATCTTCCTGGCGCTTTACCCGATGAACCACCCCGAGGCCGGTACCTTCACCGGAGTCCGTCGAGAGGTCGCCGAATCCGTCGCGACCGCACTCTTCGCGCGTCAGGGCGCGGTAGGCGCCTTCGACCGATCGACCTCCGTCGGCCTCATCCGTTCCGACAGCAGCCCGATCTTCCTGACTGATGGGCGGACGCTGATGATGCGGGCCCTGGGGCCGAAGGCCGCGGTCGAATGGGCTCGACACCAGCTGCCGTTCTGGGAGTTTCGTGTTCGCTGGTCCGATCCGGGACGAGGGGAGCGGTGGGAGGGTGGAGTCGCCACCGACTATCGCGTGGTGGAGTTCAGCTCGGCGGGCTCTGCGCGTCCGCCGAGCGACACGATCCCGGTGGATAGTGCCCGCGCGATCGCCCAGACGTTTCTGCGAACCGTCGGACTCGAGCTCTCGCACCTTCTCCCCGCGGATCGGCGGGACCTCGACCGGGGGGCTGCGCATGAATTCGTGTGGGAGGATCCGGCCGGACGGGTGTCGGCGCACGATACCGCCCGGGCGGCGGCCGGGATCGTGCGAGCCGCGGTCACGGTTCGCGGCAATCGAGTGACCGGGTTCCGCCGCTACCTGCATCCGCTCGGTCCAGCCGAGGAGGTGCCTGCCGCCGGTCTGAGATCTTCAGTCGGCCTCACATCCTATCTGGCCCTGACCTTGGTGGTCATTCTGCTGCTTGGGCGATCGCTGGCGCGGAAAGGCAGCTCCCAGTTCCGTGGGAAAGAGGTCTTCCATCTCGCGCTGCTGGTCGCGTCGGTCAGGCTCCTCGCGGGACTCAATCGGTGGCCAGACATCAGATTCGAGCTCGTCCATTTCGAGTTCGGGATCATCGCCTTCAGCGTCATCGCCCCGACGGCGTTCTACCTGCTGACCACGCTGACGCTGGGACTTCTGGGTGAGCACCTTGCCCGCGATGGGCTCGCCCCCAACATCGATGGAGTTGTCCCGCTGCTCCGGGGGGAATTCTTCAGACCCGCGATCGTGCGGGGAGGGCTGTGGGGCACGGCGATCGGCCTCGTGGCCCTGGGCCTTGGTGCCCTGACCGACCTGGGTGCTGGAGCCTGGGATTCCAGCTGGCAGCCACACTTCGATGCGCCGACCGTGATCTTCAACACCCTGTCCCCCAGTGCCGATCTTGCGGCCGGTGCGGTGGTCGAGAGCCTGCGTAGTGCGGCTCTGCTCCTCGTGATCGTCTCGATCGCCCACCGGCTACTCCGACGACTGCCGCTCACCATCTTGGCCTGCGGTGCGGCCGGGGCGCTCCTGGGCTGGTCGGGAGACCACTGGCTCGCGGCTGCCGTCCTCGGGCTTTTTTGGGGCTGGGGCTTCCTGCGTCTCGGGCTGCTCAGTTGCGTCGTGGGGCTCTTTGTCGCGAACGTGGGGAATTCTGGGATGGAACTGGTGACCTCGGGGGGTGGGAACCGCATGGCGATCGCCGTTACAGCCATGGTATTGCTGCTCCTGCCGGGCGCCCTCGCCCTCTGGTTCCGTCGAGCGCTGAGCGGGCCACCTTCAGCACGGAGTGATGCTCGCCAGGTGCCCCTCGCGGTTTGACGAAAATCGGAGGCGCGACCAGCTCCGCCCGGTTCCCGAGAGAGCCGCGATTCCCCGGTCCGCAGGTCTAGTCACCCAGGGCGCGGAGTCGCTCGGCGGCCCGCGCCGCCATTGGCTTGAACTCCTCGTCGGCCTCGCTCCACAATGCGGCGAGCTTGCGGTAGGTTGCCCGCGCCCCGGATCGGTCGTCCTTCCGCTCCAGCAGCTCGCCCCGCCTGAGCAATGCCTCCCCCAGATCCGCCAGATCGTAGAGTGACCCCTCACCAATCCCACCAAGCCAGGCCAGGGCGTCGTCGGTCCTGCCCTGGGCGGCCAGAACTTCCGCTGCGAGATACCGGTCACCCGGCCGAGCGGCGAAGACCGACATGACCGTCAGGTCGATCGGCACTCCGCTGGCGGCGGAATCCAGCTCCAGGAGGGCGATAGACCTGGCCCCGCGACCCGCCGCCAGGCTGGCCAGCAGGCTGTGGAAGAGCACCGCGCTCCGCTGTGTCCCGCTCGTGACGACCCGGGCCAGCGAATCCCGCCAGCTCACGGCCGTGACGGTGTCGCCGAGTGCGAGTGCGAGTCGAGCCTGGAGGTATGGATAGATCGCTTTGGCGTCACGCAGATCGTAGTCCGTCCATGGCCAGTAGGGCGGCTTGATCACGATCGATGGGATGGCGCCGAGGCTGGATCGGATCCTGGCGCGTTCGGTCGTAATGGTCCCGCTGTGGGGCAGGGAAGGGGAGAGCATGAGGAGCGCCCACTGATACGCGGCCACGGGGCTCAGCTCTTTCGCCAGGGCCGCTTCTTCCCGCGCCTGACGCATTCGGCCTTGCGCGAGGGCAAGAGTACTCAGAAACATGTGGCCGGTTGCCCGGACTTCGCTCGGCCGCTCCGGCCCCAGCAGGAGCGTCGTGAGCGTGCGGGACCCTTCGATATCATGCGTGAGCGTGGCGTAACGCCGGACAACATTGGCCAGGATCCACTGATTCAGCGGTCGCAGCGAATCCAGGAGCCGGGCGCGAATGGTCGAGTCGGATCCGGCGAACTGCCGGATCGCATCGAACGAGTCGAACAGGTCGGCGTCCCGGGTGATCGCGGCCAGACTGTCCCGTATCGCATCCGCGGCGCCGAGCCGGCCTTCGGCGATCGCCAGGTCCCAGAGGTGAGGCAGGGTCCGCCAGTCGCCCGGCTGCTCGCGGCGGAGCGCGAGGTACAGCGACTTGGCTTCCTCCCGGGAACGACCCCGTAGCCAATTGAAGTCGTACAGCAGTTCCGCCAGGAGATACTGAGTCTCCGTGCGCCGGGGGTGCACCGAGAGACTGCCCCGCAGGATGGTCTCGGCCGACTCGATTTGTCCGTAGACCATCGCCCGGAACCCTCTCAGGCGATCGACTTCGCCGGGGTCGGCGGAGGACGCGTAGTACAGCGCGGAGTCGGCGGCGGGCCGGGCGACATCGGTCCTGAGCCACCACAGGGCGGCATCACCGATCCGGTACCACGCGAAGGCGAAGCTGGTGTCGATTCTGAGGGCCTGCCGGTACGCGGCGATGGCCTCGCCGATCTCGAGATTCCGGTACAGGCGTTCGCCCTCCAGGTACTTCCGGAGCGCGGCGAGTGACAGAGTCGTGCCCGAGGGCAGCGGACTGAAGGCGGCGGCATCGCCCTTCGCTCGTCCTGCCAGCAGCTGCCGGGCGACCTCCTGCGCGAGGCCCACCGCGTTCTCGGCGGGGCCCTCCGCGTCGGCTTGCACCATCGGCCGGTCCTGGTGTCGTCGATCATAGAGCGCGGCCGCGATGACGAGCTGCGCGCTCGTCCCGCTGATCCGGCCCAGGACGAACAGGTCGGCGTCCTGGACCCTGGCAAGCTCCGCCGCGGCCTGGCGGTTTCGGGGGGCGGCGGTGTCACCACCGGCCAGGAGGCCGGGTTCGAAGGCGCGAAGCCCGGCAGCTCCATTCAGCCCGCGGGCGACCAGCTCCGCCACGGCCCGGCCCAGGAACGTCAGGCTCGAATCGCCTTCGACCGCGAAGCTGGGGACTACCACGGCCGCTGTCGAACTCGAAGGTCGGGGGCCGAGCCGGACAAGGGCCCGGACGGCAAGACCCACGAGCACCACGGCGAGTCCTCCGACCAGCAGGGCTCGTGCGTGATCGTGGAACCAGGGCCCAACGCCGCCTCTGCCGCGCCCACGGTGGTAGTCAAGTGCCGCGCGCCAAGACGAGTCCCGGGCCGGTCCTCGCCGCATGGCCCGCCACGCCCTGCGATGCAGCTCCTCGCGCCTGGGCGGTGGCGTTCCCAGAGAGACCGCCTGGCGCATCGTCTCATGGGTAAACTCGAGACCACCCGACCCGTCCGCCGATGCTCGCAGGAATCGCCGGCCGATCAGCTGGTCGAGCGCGGCTTCACGCTGGGCGACGTCGAGTCGGGTGACCTCCCGGAGCACTCCAGGCTCCGAGTCCCGTCCCAGCACCACCACGGCTTGGAGCACCCGGAGGGCCTCGGGGGACAAGCGGCGAAGCCGCTCGGTTGTCGCTTCGCGGAGTGAGGCCGGCAGGGGGAGCGGCCCTTCTGCGAGGTTGGCCCGCAGGGTCCAGACCCCGTCCGGGCCCGGTGCAATGATCCCCTGGTCCGCCAGGGCCGTCGCCATCTCCACCACCGCGAGCGGGATTCCGCCACTCTCCGTGTGCAACCGCCCGGCCAGGACGTGGCGGTCCGACGGGGTGAACTCTGCCATGGTGGCGAGGACCTGCTCGACGTCCCGCTCGCTGAATGGGGCGAGCCGGATCCGGACCAGCCCGGCAGCGTCCAGCCGCCGGTCCAGGTCGTGCAGCGCCGGGAACTGTTCCGGGAGCGCGGTCATGACGAGCAGCACCCCCGGTGGCGGCCGCCGGTAGAGCGACTCCAGCACCTCGCGGCTCAGCGCGTCGGCCTCATGGGCATCGTCCACCGCGATGATCATGGGGGCCTCGCTTGCGATCGCCGCCAGGGTCCGCGCCACCGCTTCGCCAAGCGGGTCCGCCGGCACTCTCGCCGGCAGCGAGGGAAACCGCTCCGCGACCTCAGGGACCAGCGAGGCCAGCGCGGCGATGCTGGCTGGTGGGGACGCGATGAGACCCGGGGCGAGTGGAAGCCTGGCCAGCAGGTGGCGCAGCAGGACGCCGGGCCGGTCTCGCTCGGCCTCGAAGGCCCTGGCCCGAAGCACCAGAGGACCAGGCACCCGCTGGCTCAGCCAGCGGAGGAATTCCTCGAGCAGGCGGCTCTTCCCGGCACCTTCCTCACCCTCGATCAGCGCCAGCGCGGGTTCGCCGCGATTCACCGCCTCCCAGAGGCTAACCAGCAGCGCGAACTCGGCTTCACGTCCGAGCAGGTCGGGAGAGAGCAGCGCCGCGCCGGCGGGCAATCTGGACAGGTCCTCGGCCTGTGCGGCTGCGGCGCCGGCGCCGAACCGCAGGAACTCCGCCGACGGCTCCTCACCGATCTCCGCGCGGAGGCGCTCGATAAAGGCCGCGTGCCGGGTGGCGGCTTCTCCTCTTCGCCCGGCGAGCGCCAGGAGCCGGAGCTGTCGCAGGCTGGCCGGTTCATCGTACGGCAGTGCCTCGCTCCATTTCGCCGTGATCGCCAGGCCGGCATTCCACGCCCCCCGTCCCTCGGCCTCATCCGCCAGCTTCCCGGCCGCGAAGGCGAACTGTCTGCGTAGCGCCTGACGCTCGGCTTCGAGCCAGGCCCGAAAGTCCTCACCGCCGGTGTCCTCCGCGCCCTCGAGGAAGCCGCCACCCCAGAGATCGAAGGCACCCTGGTACTCGCCAGCAGAAACAGCGGCCTCGAGCCGGCCGGCATCGAGCTCCAGGGAACCCTTGACCAGCGCCAAGGACTCGTCCCGTTCCTCGAGGGCGTCACCGACCGCGCGCCGAAGCTCGGCCAGCGCCTGGCGCACCGAGCGACGGGCCCGGACCCCGTCTTCCACTGGCCAGAACAGATCGGCCAGCTGGGACCGGGTCACCGGGCGTGAGGCCCGGGCGAGATAGACCAGCACAGCCAGCAGCTTCCGGCGCCCAGGCAGGAGGAGGACGCCGTCCGAGGTGAGCTCGAGTCGACCGAGAGAGGTGAGCCGGAGCATGGTGCCAAATGCCTGCGCCGAAAAGGTTTGGCGCCGAGTATGGCGCCCCTTTGGCAGCTCAGGCGTAACATGCCCCCCGTATGTCAGACCCGCAACCAGTGCCGCCTCCCATCGACTCCGCCGCCGGCGAACGGTTCGGCTATTTCATGGTGCGGATCCGCCGGACCGAGCGGGACCCGAGTGCTGGGTTCAGCGCCGTCATCGAGCGGATTGGCACGGGCGAGAAGCGCGAGGTGCGGAGCAGCAGCGAGCTGGTGGCGGTGGTGGAGGAGTGGTCGAGATAGTTGCCGGAAACAATTGAGGAGGGTGAGATGCCACGCCACACCAGTCAGTGGTTCACGTTCTCCACGCTCGCAGTCACGCTGGTCGCCTGCAGCAGTGGCAGTGATGGAGGCCCCACCGGAGGCGGTGGGGGGAACGTCACCCTCGACGCAAGCCAGGCAGTGAACGATTCGATCGGGTCGGCAGGCGGCGTGCTCACCGCCACCTCGAGGAGCGGTGTCACCTATACTCTCACGATCCCCGCCGGCGCGCTGCAGGCGCCGACTAGGATCACGCTTACGCCCATCA